>BNTT01000442.1 GCA_025996815.1 Bacteroidia bacterium | reverse complement strand
TACGGACACAATCTGGTTCAACACTCCCGCGAAACAGCCAGGCTCTGAGACATCATGGAATCCGAGTTGGATTTGAACCGGCAAGAAGCAAAGCGTGCGGGACTGCTTCACGATATTGGGAAAGTGCCCGACGACGAGCCGGAAATGCCGCACGCCGAATTGGGTGCCAAATTGGCAGAAAAATACCACGAAAAGCCCGACATCGTGAACGCCATCGGGTCGCACCACGACGAGATGGAGATGACCACCTTGTTGGCACCGATTGTGCAGGTCTGCGACGCCATTTCGGGAGCCCGTCCGGGAGCCCGCCGCGAAATCGTGGAGGCATACATCAAGCGGCTCAACGACCTGGAACAGTTGGCACTCTCCTATCCGGGCGTGCTGAAAACCTACGCCATCCAAGCCGGTCGCGAACTGCGCGTGATTGTGGGTGCCGAAAAAATCACCGACGCGGAAACGGAAAGCCTGTCCAACGAAATCGCCAAGAAAATTCAGGACGAAATGACGTATCCGGGACAGGTGAAAATCACCGTGATTCGGGAAACGCGTGCTGTGGCGTTTGCGAAATAGCGATGAACACGGTATTGTCTATTGAAAAACACAGAATTTTTTTCTGTGTTTTTTTTATGTGCTACTTATTAGGTGAACTAATTTTAGGAATTATTTGTATAGAAAACCGTTTGTTATTGTCCTCTGTCTTGTCTCTATCTAAGCCGCTATACCCACTGCCGCATATCAAAACCTCAGTATTGTATTTTCTTAAATCAATGCCATTACTCAGCCATAGTAAATAAACGGCTAAAGCCCTTTCATAGCTCGTTTTATACCCCTCTCTCTGATCTTTATTTATGCTATGGTCCCATCTGTTTGCCATATTTCCCTCTATGACTAATTGATAGGAAAAGTCTGCATTTTCTTTAGATAGTTTTTGTAATAAAATTTCGACCTCCCGCCCAACTTCGATGGTTGGTTTTATATATTCCGACAATATCTTTGTTTGG
>BNTT01000441.1 GCA_025996815.1 Bacteroidia bacterium | reverse complement strand
TCTCTGCCGGTGAAATCTATGAGCAATACAGCGGTTTATGGCAGGTTGAACGAGCATTCAGAATTACAAAAGGTACTTTGGAACTGCGACCGATGTTCCACTTTACGCCCAAACGCATTGAAGCGCATGTCTGTATTTGTTTCGTGGCATACAAGGTTTATAAGGAATTGGAACGGATTCTGAGGTTAAAAGGGCTAAATCTGAGTGTAGATAAAGTCTTGGACATTGCCAAGACCATTACAACTGTGAAAATCAAGTTGCCAATCTGCAATGAATCCATGACTAAAACAATGCTCCTAACCCCCAAACACCTGTCCATCGCCGCGCTGTTTGATGAAAATTTTTGGAAAATTGGGTAGGGTGTCCCAGTGTCAAAGTCAGGAGAAAGTGTGTTTTTCCTTTGAATTGGTCAAACAGTGCGACCATTTCAGGCTCAACTTTGATGGAATAGAGCCGTCCCGTTTTGTCGCGCCGGTAGTTTATTCGCCCATCCGTTGGACCGCCCAAATCGAAAAGGTCGGTCACATTGATGCCCATAAGGAAGAAAATTAGTTTGGCAACATCGCGCGCCCAATTCTCGGATTCCGTGCCCGAATAAGCAAACAAAGCCCGCAGTTTCTCTACCGAAACATCGCGATGCTCCGTTTCTTCGCGCTTAATCTTGAAATCGTCGAACGGGTATAAATCTTTGCTCACAATCCGCTTCACAGTAGCATCGTGAAATACCGCCCGAATGTTGCGCATATCAATTGAAATGGTGTTGATGGAATTGCCTTTCTTTTTCAATTCTGCCTCAAACTTTTGCAGCCAAGAATAATCCACATCCTCAAAATACATTTCTTTGGGGAATAACTTCTTGATTTTGTGCAGCGTGTTTTGATACAATTCTTTCGTGCGACCGGATTTGGTTTCTATAAACTCACGAAAAAACGCATCAAAAGACATTTCCGCATCATCACCACTGCGTACAAATAATTCCTTGAATTTGTAGGGAGATATTCCTCTTCTACCTTTCCGT
>BNTT01000440.1 GCA_025996815.1 Bacteroidia bacterium | reverse complement strand
CAGCATTGGAACTGCTACCGACTGTTTTAACTACACGGTATGTGCCACCGCGCTTGTCGATTACCTGAACGCTGACTACGCCACTGGGATTTTTCTTTTTGCGTATAAACATACCGCAAAAGTAACTCTTTTTTTTTGCTGGGACACCCAAAATGGTGTCCTGAAAAATCTATTCCGTTGATTATTAGATGATTACAAAAACCATCGAGAAAAAGTGTCAAAGTCAGGAGAATGTACGGGCAATGAATCAATCAATATCAATGTAATTGATAGTCTTTTGTGGAATGTGGCAAAGCGTTTGGAAGTTGATTTTATTTTCAATTTTAATGAAAAAGAAATAGAAACGTGGCAAGCGGCAATAAATGACCTCCAAATGAAAATTGATAATTCTGAAAAGCATTATAAAATCATCGTGGAAAACAAAGAAAAAGAAATCAAAAAGATGATTCCAAATTTAGATGAAAAAGAAATAAATCGACTTGCAACGGACGCAACACAAGCCAAAAAACAACAAATAGAACAAGATAAAGTACACTTTCAAGGTGAAATAGTGCGGTTTAAGGCACTTATTACGGAAAGTCAACGTATGTATCAATCGTATATGCCGATGGATATAATAATGAACGAAATAGATAAAAAAGAGGCATTGCTAAAACAATTAGGAAAAGCAGATGAAAAGGCGTGTTATGATATTGTACACAAGCACATTGAGGAAGTTTCAATTTTCACAATGTCAACTAAAACCAAAGCAATAGATATAATTTGCAGAGACTTGAATAATAACACCACTAATAGAGAAATCTATTATTATGATTTCAGAATTAGAGACAAAACAAAACAAGTTTATCAATTAGTTGCAAATTACATTGCCGGCGTAAATGGAGAATACATTGAAGAAAAAGACTATGTTAATTTTGAAATTGAAAACCGTATTAGTCGCCCAATCAAAGCAGAGTAGTAAAATAAAATAAGTGGTAAAAATAAATCTTAAAGATTGCCTTTTTACCACAATGTTAAACTT
>BNTT01000439.1 GCA_025996815.1 Bacteroidia bacterium | reverse complement strand
GAAGAATAAATGGTGGCTCTTTTAGTAAAGCCACAGATGTTAAAAATTGTTATGCGTTAGAGTCTATGCAACTTAATGGCACGACCGTAAGCAGCACAGCCCCTACAAGCAAACATGGCGCAGATGAGGTGTTTTCTTCTTTCCAATCACAATCATGGATTGAAAACAAATTGCCAACTTGGGACTTTACCAATGTTTGGGAGATGCCTTCAACCCTCACCGGCGAAACTCGGGGTTTGCCGGTTTTCAAAAAACAGCATGACTTCGAGGGCTTTTCTAATTTCCAATCACAATCTTTTGTAGAAAACAAATTAACGT
Source organism: Bacteroidia bacterium (assembly GCA_025996815.1). Lineage (GTDB taxonomy): Bacteria > Bacteroidota > Bacteroidia > Bacteroidales > Azobacteroidaceae > Azobacteroides. Next base: position 703 of record BNTT01000439.1, on the reverse strand, counting down.
GGGACTTTACCAATATTTGGAATATGTCAGACCCCGGTTCCATAAATGAGGGGCTTCCAATATTTCAATATCAAAATAAGAAAAAGTACAAGATTACGGCAAGCGCAGATAGTGGAAGCTGGATTTCGCCGCGTGGCGCAGTTGCCGTAGACAGTGCTGCAAATCAAACGTTCAAAATCAGACCCAAAATGGGGTACGAAATTGACATTGTTTTAGTAGATGGAATAGACCGGACATCCACCATTTTAGCAAGCAGCGATACCACCTATACCTTTACCAACGTGACCGAGAATCACACCATATCCGTATCATCCAAAATAATCACCTACACCATCACCTACGAACTAAACGGCGGCACCAACCACGCAAGCAACCCAACAACCTACACCGTAGCGGATGACACCATCGTCCTCAAAGTCCCCACCAAAGCAGACCACACCTTCACAGGCTGGGCAGAGGGCGACACCATCCCCGCAGGCAGCACGGGCAATAAAACCTTCACCGCGCAGTGGACAATTGATGAATATGATATCACCTACGAGCTAAACAACGGCACCAACCACACAAGCAACCCAACAACCTACACAGCAGCGAGTGACACCATCTTCCTGCAAGTCCCCACCAAAGCAGGCTACACCTTCACCGGCTGGGCAGAGGGCAACACCATCCCCGCCGGCAGCATGGGCGATAAAACTTTCACCGC
>BNTT01000438.1 GCA_025996815.1 Bacteroidia bacterium | reverse complement strand
ATGGAGCCGCTCAACGAATATATCGGATTGCTCAAAATCCGTGCATCCTACGGCGAATTGGCTAATCAGAACACCACCGGCTGGTATCCTTCCTATTCCAATCTCGGCATCTACAGTGGCTCCGGCGTATGGTTGCAAGACGGCGCAAAACCCAATCGGACGACTTCGCCGGACAGAGTTGAAAATCCCATCCTGACATGGGAAAGCATCAGCACCATCAATGGTGGTATAGATGTAGCGGTATTGAAAAATAGACTGACTGCATCGTTTGACCTCTATCAACGCACAACCAGGAATATGCTTGGACCGGCTCCCCAGTTGCCCGAAACGTTGGGCGTTGGGGCAAAAAAAGCCAACGACACCGAATTGCAGGATAGTGGCTGGGAACTTCAAATCGGATGGAACGACCGCTTGGAAAACGGATTAAACTACGGCGCACGATTTGTATTGTCTGACTATACAACCAAAGTAACCAAATATCCCAGCAACAAGACCGGCGATATTACCACTTATTACAACGGCAAACTCGCAGGCTGCTCAGTGGCTCCTGGTCGAGGTCGACACAACCCGTTGAGGTCAGCATCAGGGCTACTGCGGTTGTACAAAACATACTGTTTATCTTTTTCATATTGCTTTTACAATTAAAAATTTACAATTAAAAATTAAAAATTAAGATTTATTCCGAACGAAAACACGCGCGACAAGGGGTAAACGCTACCGTTCCAACCGCCATCAATGGTTTCGGGGTCAAACGTTTTTGCCATACTGGTGCCTGTCCACAGATTTTCGCCGGAGAAGAAAATGCGCAACTTCTCTACATTCACTTTGCTCGTGAGCGATTTAGGGAGTGTATAACCTATTTGCAGGTTTTTAAACCTGATGTAGGAGGCATCCTGCAAGTAGCGCGACTGCACGTAGTTGTTCTTAGCAGTGTTCATATAGGTTTTTGGAAAGTACGAATTGAGATTTTCGCCCAAAAGCGAGTTTTCATTGCGGAAATAATCCAGATGCGAAGTGAATCCGGTTGAC
>BNTT01000437.1 GCA_025996815.1 Bacteroidia bacterium | reverse complement strand
TGTTGGATTGGGTTAAAAAACAAACTTATCTTCCGCAAACGGATTGGTTGTTTTGTGGCGAAAACACCGGTTTGTACAGTCTCTTGCTGAGTGAGTTTTTGACTAAACAAGGGCTGGTTGTGTGGTTAGACAATCCGGTGCAGATTAAGTTTTCCAAAGGGATTTGTCGTGATAAAAACGACAAAATAGACAGTCGGGATATAGCCCTGTATGCTGCCCGTTTTCAAGACAGAATGAGGGCTTATCAACTATATGATGAGAACCTAAAGTCATTGGAGTATGGTGGAAGAAGAGATGAAAAAAGTGATTTATGCCAACGAAAAGTTGAATGAGACCTACGCAATTATTATATCTATTGTAGGGATAGGTTTGATAAATGCCGTTGCCATCATCGTTGCCACGCGCAACTTCACTCGTTTTGAAACCGGTCGGCAATTTGCCACTTTTGTTGGGCTTGCCCCTTTTGGTAAAGATTCGGGGACATGTCTAAAAACGCCTCCGCATGTCAGTCATCTGGCAAACAAAAGAATCAAAGCTTTGCTCACGCAAGCGGCATTATGTGCCATACGGCATGACGAAAAATTGCAACGGTATTACCAGCGCAAAATGGCTGAAGGCAAACACAAAGGGGTCGTACTCAACAATGTAAAGAACAAATTGGTGCATATCATGTTTGCTCTTGTCAACAGCAAGGAGTTTTATAAAAAAGATTATATTCGTCCTGCAAAACAAGTGGCAGCTTAAAAAAAGTTAAATTAATGAATTTTTTTATGATTTTATTTGGAAGTTAACATAGAATTCGGCACACGCAAAAGAGATTTCCACATAAATTAAGATGCGTTTGCCCTGTAAGTCTGCCCTGCGGAGCATTGCTAATTAAATAATTGGTATAGGCGCTTAGGTCTCCCTTGTTAATGTATTATATTTCAATCTTATAGGCTCATGAAAGACCATTCTTTTAATGGTCAAATCAAAGATTGACCCCATAAAAGCCCTTCTATTGTACCGATAATGGTATTCATCAAGATAACC
>BNTT01000436.1 GCA_025996815.1 Bacteroidia bacterium | reverse complement strand
TAAAATATGACGATTATGAAAAAGGTAATTTTGGTTACCGGCGGTGCCGGATTTGTGGGGTCGCAACTGTGCGAGCGGCTGCTCAAAGAGGGGAATGAGGTGTTTTGTTTGGATAATTATTTTACGGGCGACAAAACCGCTCAAACCCGTAGTGCATCACCGAATTGAGATAGCCCATCAAAATGAGCGGGATATGCACCTCGCTTTTGACCGCAACCAGCTGACTGAAAAGCAGTTGCAAAGTCATCCCATTGCGCAAAGCCACCGAGCCGCTATCCTGAATCACAGGTCCGTCTGCCATCGGGTCGGAAAAGGGGATGCCCACCTCAATCATATCAATGCCTCCGGTGCCATCATCGGTAGCCGGTTTATCACGCTGTTGAAGCAAGTTGGCGTGAAAGAGGCGGTGGTGGCGGTTAAAAATAATTTCATACCTTTGCAGCATCAATAAAATATGACGATGATGAAAAAGAGAATTTTGATTACCGGCGGTGCCGGATTTGTGGGGTCGCATCTGTGCGAGCGGCTGCTCAAAGAGGGGAATGAGGTGTTTTGTTTGGATAATTATTTTACGGGCGACAAGCAGAATGTGGCGCATCTGGTGGCGCATCCCGATTTTGAGTTGATTCGCCACGACATCACGCAGCCCTATCTGATTGAGGTGGATGAGATTTACAATTTGGCGTGCCCCGCGTCGCCGCCCCACTACCAATACAATGCCATTAAGACGATTAAAACGTCTGTTTTGGGCGCGATAAACGTGCTGGGACTGGCGAAACGCACCCGAGCGAAGGTCTTGCAGGCATCCACGAGCGAGGTGTATGGCGACCCCGCCGTGCATCCGCAAACGGAGACCTACTGGGGCAATGTCAACCCGATTGGCATCCGGTCGTGCTACGACGAGGGCAAACGGTGCGCCGAAACCCTCTTTATGGATTACCACCGGATGAATCAGGTGCGCATCAAAATCATCCGCATCTTCAATACCTACGGTCCGCGAATGAACCCCAACGACGGGCGGGTGGTGTCCAAT
>BNTT01000435.1 GCA_025996815.1 Bacteroidia bacterium | reverse complement strand
CTTCGTGGCACGCGATTTGGGTATGAACTACCTGACGACGTGCGAGCCTAACGCCATCATTTTTACCAATGGCGACAACGACACATTCCCGCTGTGGTATGCCCAAGAGGTGGAAGGCTACCGCACAGACGTGCGCGTCCGCAATCTGAGCTATCTGCAAACGGATTGGTATATCGACCAAATGAAATCGCAGGCGTATGAATCCACCCCGTTGCCTATCGACTGGAAACGCTGGGAATATGTGAACGGCAAACACGATGCGGTTGCCCTGATACAATGGGATTCCAAAAGTTGGACGGCAGAAAATGCCCTCAATCGGGTCAAATCGGAAGACCCGCGGACGAAAAACATACCGGGCTACGGAAAGATGGACAATATCCCAACCAAGACGCTCATCTTCCCCGTGGATACCGCCGCCGCGCGTGCAGCGGGTGTGGTGAGCGCAAAATATCATTCTGCCATTCAGCCGGCGATGCTGCTCGATTTAAATCCCAAACACTATCTGGGCAAGTCGGAATTGATGGTCATTGATATGCTGAAAAACAATACCGATTGGAAACGCCCCATCTATTTTAGCACCACCATTGGCGACGAAGGCTATGTGAATATGCAAAAATATTTCCGTCAAGACGGTATGGCATACCGCGTAGTGCCGGTGGAAATGAATAAGGGCATGGACTCCGACATCACCTACGACAACCTGATGCACAAGTATGTATGGGGCAATATGGATAAAAAGGAACTGTATATGGACGAAACCTGCCGCCGTTTGACATACTCGTTCCGCGCCACGTTTGGGCAATTGGCAATGACCCTTGCCAACGAAGGCGATGCAGAACGGGTCGAAGCCGTCGTCAATCGCTGTTTGGAGGTTATCCCCGACAGAAACGTGCCGCTCGATTACTATTCATCTGCCATTTTGGCTGATGCCTTGGCGCAGGTGGGCAAAACAGAACAAGCTATCGAACTCTACGCGATAATGGCGGACATTATGGAACGCGAACTGCATTGGTATAACCGCCTGAAAGCCAACCATTACGGC
>BNTT01000434.1 GCA_025996815.1 Bacteroidia bacterium | reverse complement strand
CAAAGATAGAGACGCGGCGCGCCACGTCTCTACCCGACAGCCGAAAGAAACAACTTTTATTGCGAAAGTTGAAAAGTCGGTGGTGCGCAAGACTTTTTCGAGTTTTGAGGAATTAAGAAATGCAGTCTATGCCGCATTGATTCGGTATTTGGAAGAAAAAGAATACCTCCGCTTGCTGCCTTTCGATGCAACATTTCATCATACAGCAACATTGAAGGACATTGATGCTGGAAAAGTTGCTTTGTTTGTGCAAATGGCTCAAAAGAAAAGGGGGTTTCCTCTGGCGGCAGGTGCAAACACCAAAACGGTTTTGACCCACTTGGATTTATTGTCGGAGAATGGACAAATAACCAATTCGGCTCTTTTGCTTTTCGGCAAACAGCCTCAGCGTTTTTTTATTACCTCGGAAGTCAAATGCGCTCAGTTCTACGGAAACGGAATCACAAAGCCCATTCCGGCGTATCAAGTTTACCGGGGGACGGTGTTTGAACTAATCGACCAGGCGGTTTCATTTGTGATGTCACGGATTGATGCCAGGGTGGGCACGCGCGACAAAAGTGCGGATGTAGATATTGATTACGAATTGCCGTTAAAGGCTGTAACAGAGGCAATTGTCAACGCCATCACCCATCGCGACTATACCAGCAACGGCAGTGTGCAAATCATGCTTTTCAAGAATCGTTTGGAAATATGGAATCCGGGCTATTTGCCGTATGGCTTGACGGTCGAGCGATTACTAATCCCGCACCCATCGCTTCCCCCCAATCCGTTGTTAGCCAATCCTATCTATTTGGCAGGATACATTGAACGCATGGGGACAGGCACGGGCGATATTGTTCGCAAATGTTTAGACTTGGGATTAAAGCACCCGGATTTTGAACAAGGCGAAGATTTTAAGGTCACGCTTTGGCGTTCCGAACAAGATAATGAGGCTATAAATATAGAATTGGGGGCTATAAATGTAGGAAATGAAGCTATAAATGCAAAAAATGAGGCTATAAATATAAATTTTGAGGCTATAAATGCAAAAAATGAGGCTATAAAT
>BNTT01000432.1 GCA_025996815.1 Bacteroidia bacterium | reverse complement strand
TCCGTTGAAAAAATTTGACCAAACATACAACTTGCTTGTTACTATGGATGAGTATGTTGAAAGGGAAAAAGTTAAGACTACAAAAATTTTCGAAGGAAATAATGAATATATGTACACGGATTCTATTCCTACCGAAGCGTCCATTCCCGTCATTGATTACATAGACCAACTGCTTTTTTTGACGAAAGAAGATGAAAATGGTTTACAAGTAATTTTTTCCGGTTATATGGGAGATGCGAGGTATAAGTTCAGTAAAAAGAAAACACGGGATAATCAGTACTATAATTGGCGTGCTTACAGTAAAACAGCGTGGGTACTAAATGAGACAATACCATTGTTAATATATGCTTCTTCGTGGGAAGACAATGGGTTTGAACGTTTTTGTGGCGTTGTAGATTTGTCGCAAAGTGAAGAGGACACAAAAGAACTCCTTGAACAATCTCCTCATTATTTTATCGTCAGTTACAAAGTTTCTAAATAGCAAAAGAATTATTTACAATGCTTGGAACAATCATCAACGCAGGTGCAGTCGTTGTTGGCGGCGCAATAGGCTTGCTGGCAAACCGACATTTTCCTGAACGCTATGCAAAAATTTGCTTTCTGGCAATTGGCTTGTTCACGATGGTGCTTGGCGTGCAAATGGCACTGAAACTCAACGAGCCATTGGTGGCGGTGTTGGCATTGGTGGTGGGCGGGCTTTGCGGCGAATGGTTGCAACTCGACACCCGCGTGAATGGACTGAGCGAAACGCTGAAAAAGAAATTCCGCATCGGCAACGCGCATTTTACCGAAGGCTTGCTGACGGCATTCCTGCTGTTTTGTATGGGGTCGATGTCGGTGCTCGGACCTATTGAGGAGGGCTTGACGGGCGAAGTGTCGAATTTGCTGAAAATAAAATCGTTGATGGACGGCATTTCTGCGCTCATTCTGGCTTCGGCATTGGGTGTGGGCGTGTTGGTGTCGGCAGTGCCGCTACTCGTTTATCAAGGTGCCATCACGCTGTTGGCGCACTACGCAGGGGCTAATATTCCCGATTTGTATATCAC
>BNTT01000431.1 GCA_025996815.1 Bacteroidia bacterium | reverse complement strand
TATCACGTGCGCGATTTGGACTGTTGGAATCAGTTTGTACAACTGTTTTTCGGACAACTGACCGCGTTAAATTCATTGCACGATATTTGTCTGTGTCTAAAGGCTCACAAAGGCAAACTTTATCATTTGGGCATTAAGCAAAATGTGGTGGCTTCCACCTTGTCGCGCGCCAACGAGAAACGTGACTGGCGGATTTTTGCCGATTATGGCAATTATCTGATTTCCAAAGTTCGTCCGCTGTATGCCGACAGCCCAATTCCCAAACTGGATATTGACAACGAAGTTTTTGCGTTGGATTCAACGACCATTTCGGTAAGTATCAACCTTTGTACTTGGGCAAAAGGAAAATACTCACGCGGAGCGGTAAAAATGCACACTTTACTCAATTTACGCGGCAGCATTCCTGAATTTATCCTCATAACTGACGGAAAATATCACGATAGTAACGCGCTTGATGAAATTACCCCTGAGTTCAATGCTATTTATTTGATGGACAAGGCTTATGTCGATTTTGAAGCATTATATCGCATAAATCAAGCCGATGCGTTCTTTGTTACAAGAGCAAAATCTAGAATGAAATACGAGGTTATTGAACAAAATTTCAACATAGATGAAGCCACAGGTGTGAGAGCGGACAAAACCGTAATACTGACGGTAGCAAAGTCCAAAAAACTTTATCCTGAAAATTTACGCTTAGTTGAGTTTTACGACAGCCAGAACGATGAATGGCTCGTTTTTCTGACAAATAACTTTGAAGTATCCGCTCTTGAAGTTGCCTATTTATACAAAAACCGTTGGCAAATCGAAGTCTTTTTCAAGTGGATAAAGCAAAATCTTGTCATTAAAAACCTGTGGGGGCATTCTGTTAATGCTGTGAAAATCCACCTGTGGACGGCAATTTGCGTATATTTGACAGTCGCAGATTTGAAATACGCACTCAAAAGCAATTATTCGATTTACGAAATAATGCAAATACTGGGTGTTTCCGCTTTCGACAAAACGCCCATACGTGAGTTGCTTACCGAACAACGTCAATGCAATCAAAATGTCA
>BNTT01000430.1 GCA_025996815.1 Bacteroidia bacterium | reverse complement strand
GAACATTTGTCCCGTTAGGGACAAAATATTGGTAGAAAAAAGATGTTCATTTCTGCTTGTCGTGCCGGTAGGTACGAAATATATTGACCCTTCATCACATTTTGTCCCTAACGGGACAAGGGCGTGGGGGCGCATTTTGTTTTCTACCAATATTTTATCCCTAACGGGATAGAAATGCAATTGACATATTTGTCCTGAACAGAGATGCCTTCGATACGTTTGTCCCGTTAGGGACATCATGTTGGTAAAAACGGGCTTCCTACCCCTGAACCTTTGTCCCGTTAGGGACAAAATATTGGTAGAAAAAAGATGTTCATTTCTGCTTGTCGTGCCGTTAGGTACGAAATATATTGACCTTTCATCACATTTTGTCCCTAACGGGACAAGGGCGTGGAGGTGCATTTTGTTTTCTACCAATATTTTATCCCTAACGGGATAAGTTTGTGCCGCACAAATGCGAACTTTCTCTTTTTTGCTGAAATTGAGGGAATATTTTTGGATCTTCATATATTAACCGTTAATTGTTTTAAACCCAATTTAATTTGTTTTTTTTCATCATCAAAATCTAATACCATAACTTTGATTTTACTGTCTAACTCAACAATTTCTTTTGGACTAGTAATTTTATTCCACGATAAATCCGAAATATGTATTAATCCGTCAATACCTCCTAAATCTATAAACGCACCATAATTTGTGACATTTTTAACAATACCTTCAAGCACTTGTCCTTTTTCTAAGTTGGAAATAATTTCGTTCTTTTTATTCTCTAATTTTTCTTCTATCAAAACTTTATGAGATATTACAATGTTTTCAAACTCTTTATTTATTTTAATAACTTTAAATTCTATTGTTTTACCAACAAGGGCATCATAATCACGAATTGGTTTAACATCAATTTGACTTCCCGGCAAAAAGGCATCACTTCCCAAAATATCGACAATCAAACCTCCTTTTGTTCTGTGTTTTATCAAACCTCTAACAATTTCCTGTTTTTCAAATAAATCTTGAATTTGATCCCAATCGTAGCGGAATTTTCTATCCTCAAGAACTGCCTTTAA
>BNTT01000429.1 GCA_025996815.1 Bacteroidia bacterium | reverse complement strand
TACTTAGAGTATCAACATCGATTAATACAACAATTATTGCAACAAGCACAACAACAAGTACAACAACGACAAGCACAACAACTAGCAGAACAAGTACAACAAGTACAACAAGTACAACAACGACAAGCACAACAACTAGCAGAACTAGCAGAACAAGTACAACAAGAACAACAACAAGAACAACAACAAGAGCAACAACTAGCAGAACTAGCAGAAAAACTACGATAATATTTTAAATAAATTAAAATGAGAGATATTCTTATGATAAAGATTAAAGATAAATATAAACTCGTAGAAAATATATTTCCTATTAACAATCCGTTTAGAAGTTCTAGAACTGTTCAAAAGGATTTAAAAATAATTAATAAAAAAGTTGTTAAAATTTTGTATGCAATATTATTGTTTTGTCGTTGCTTTTGTGTAGTTGTGGTAAAAAACAAGCATTGTTAAACACCGCAATTACTGAAAAAAGCGAAGTTGTATCAGAATTAAAATCAGAGTTGGCGAAAATCCAAAAAGAGTTGAAAGAAAAAAAGGAAAAATTAATAGAAGTTCAAGAAGAGTTGGAAAAAGCAAATCAGCGAACCCAAGAGGGAATAGACAATCTAGAATTTTTTTTCGCATTTGGATTTATTTCAGGAGTGTTAATATGGGCAGGTTGTGTTTATTGTTTAAGCTTAAGGTAATCTTTTTTTTAGAGTAGAATTCCGTAAAAAGTAAAAAGCAGTAAACGTTAGCAGGACAGAGAATGCGAAGCATAAGAGGAGCGAAGCTCCGTGCGTTGATTGTCGTTGAGTGAAGCGAAGTTTTACTCTTTAAAGGCAAGTTGTTGCCGTTGTTATTATGTAAATATTGTGCGTTAAGTGCAACAATGTATGTGGCTTCTTAAGTAAAGTACGCGCGTATGTAAAAAAATATATAAGCCAGTATATTGCACGGAACACAAATGTATGTAATGTTAATATAGTTAATGAGAAAAAATGGTTTTTGATTTTATAAAAATCCGATTGTTTATGGAACGGATGAGGAAACCGAATATTCCCCAGAAAATCAGGAGTTGTCGGAACAAC
>BNTT01000428.1 GCA_025996815.1 Bacteroidia bacterium | reverse complement strand
GTATTCCTTATGATAACTTATTTGCATACTGTTTTTCTTTTTGTATGTATTCCACAATCGCTTTTGCCTCCTCGCAGGTGTCGGTGCGAAACTGGTAGGCAAAGTTGCCCATCGCCCGACTGAATATATCCTCTATGTTGTTGAAACAGAGTATTTTATCTTTATATTTGCGCAGTATCTCTTCGTGCGAAAATTGGTAGGTTTTGTGGTTTTTCCGGCTGGCGTAGCCCGTGAAATACTTGCCTTTGCCCTGCGCGTCGGCTTTTCGCTGCACAATCATCTCTGCCCAGCGTTTGTAGATGTCCGTTTCGTGGGTGTAGTTGATGGCATCCGGCATCCACGCACCCGGAGGGCGCATATTCATTTCCAATGCCACGATTTCGCCGTCGCGCTTGCGCTGGAATAGTTCCAGATGGAAAAATTTTTCGCGCACGCCGAATGCCTTCACGCTGTTTCGACCCGCCTCGCGCACGTTGGGCGCAATGTCGGGCAGGCAAAAATAGTATAAATGGTCGTCGGTGTTCACCACCTCCATGATGCTTTGCTCAAAAAGGTGGCTGTTTTCAAAGATAATCTTCCCGTTGATGTCCACCAAGCCGTCGTAGGTGTAAATGATGCCGTCCACAAACTCCTCGATGATAAATTCACCGGTTTGCAGCTCCTTTTTCAGCAACACCTCGTCCAGTTCAATCGCACTGTTGATTTTGCAGGTGAAACAGGCTCCGGAGCCGGAATCGGGCTTTATAACCACCGGATAGCCCACCTCGCGGATAAATTGCAACGCGGCTTTTTTATCGACGTATTTGTGGCATTTGATAGTCTGAACGCCCGCTTTTTCAAAAAAGGACTTCATCAGCGATTTCCGTTTCAGGTTGGGGATAAAATCATTTTTTGTGCCCTCGATGTTGAAATCGGTGCGGATTTGGGCTTCCAATTCCAGCCAATACTCATTCAGCGAATCGAAGCGGTCGATTTTCCCGTATTTGTGCGTAAAAAAGCCCACCGCCCGCAACACCCGGTCGTAATCTTCCATATTTGAAACGCGATAATACTCCGTCAGTGCACCTTTCAG
>BNTT01000427.1 GCA_025996815.1 Bacteroidia bacterium | reverse complement strand
CACTGTATCAAAAAGCCACAACAGGTGTACGGAAAAAAGTTGCAAACGGCTCCACTCATTTAAATAGCATGAAGGTAACTGTGAATGGCACATCCGGCACCATCGCCGCATTGACGGTAATATCTAACTTATCTACGAGTCCTGCCGCTCCCGTAACTATTTCCCAGTTGCTTCCACCCGCAGGTTTTATCACAGTTCTTAGTTTATAAGAGCCGGGGGTAATCGCAGAGGAAACGGCACAATTGACAACTCTATTGGAAAAATAACCAACATTCAAACTTTCTGTGAACTGTGTAAGTCCTATGATTTCTAAGATGGCATCATTATTATTCACTATTGCAATACCGACATCGCCGGAGAATGGGGACATTCCCACGTTGAGCCAACAACCCTTAACTGTAAAAGATTGACCTCTATCTACGGCGGTAGCAGATGTCGTCAGATTGTCTTTAAATAATTTCAATTCATAAGGAGGAGGTACGCCGCCTGCATCCGGCTTGATATTTATGTGGATGTTTTGGTTCTCATTATAAGTTCCGTTTCCGGAATTTAGAGCTGTGGTTACAAAATAGCCATCGTGAGAACCACCCCAACCCCAATTGAGATGAAATTTGCCCGCATTGTCGTATCCATCGCAAACAAAAGCGACACCCCCATCGAAAAAATAGAAATCTTTGATATTTCCGGTCGCACCGTAGAGACGTGGCGCGCCGCGTCTCTACAACAGGGTAATTCGCAAACAATCAATGTTTCACATCTGCCCAGCGGCATTTATTTTGTGAAAATCTCAAGCGGCGGAAAAATTATTGGGACAATGAAACTGATAAAGAATTGATTTGGGTATATAGAATTGTTTTGCCATTCAAAAAATAATTCATACCTTTGTCGCCGATATGAAAGATGAAACAACATATAGAATGAAAAATTAGAATTATAAAATATTAATAATGGTTCTACTGGGAATTGTGTGGAAAGAGCATTAAATCACCGTTAAAGAAGAGAATAGCCGTTCTGAAATTAGCGGTATTTCTGTAACCTCTTCCGATTGTTTTTAACTCTTGTATTGCCCCGTT
>BNTT01000426.1 GCA_025996815.1 Bacteroidia bacterium | reverse complement strand
CCATAATCTGTTGTATTTTAAAATTTTGCCGGCAAAGATACAATAATATTTCAAAAAAAGATGTACCTTTGCAATATATTTTTAAAATGATGGAAAGACAAATAGCAATATCCTACCCCGAATCATTGGCTTTTTCTCTCAAAATGAGAAGTTATGAATTTGAACACGAAATGAAGACGATTTCGGTGGTGAAATTGTATGAATTGGGAAAAATATCATCCGGTATGGCTGCTAATATATTAGGAATTTCACGTTTGGAATTTCTAAAAACGCTGTCTTTTTATGACGTATCCTATTTCGCCGTTACAAATGAAGAATTAGAAACCGATTTTATCAATGCGTAAAGTTATATCCAATACTACCCCCATTTTATCCTTGCTTAAAATAGATAAACTGTACATACTGAAAGAGTTGTATGAAACGGTTTCTATACCTGAAGCCGTGTTTTATGAGATAGAAACAGGCAAAGATAAAGAGTTTTACACCGATTTGAGTGAGATAGAATGGATTAAAATAGAAAAAATACGAGTACAAGAGTCCAAATTGTATTTGTTTGATTTGGATGCCGGAGAGGCAGAAGTTTTGATACTTGCACAAGAACAAAAAGCGGATTTAGTTATTTTAGACGAAATAATGGGGCGAAGATATGCCCAACAGTTGGGTATAACGCTAACCGGAACTCTCGGCATTTTATTGAAAGCCAAAGAGCGCGGAATAATTGCAGCCATCAAGCCATTATTATACGAATTAATTCAAAAAGGGTCGTGGTTAAACCCTAAACTTATCGCCGGAATATTGGAAAAAGCCGGAGAAAGATAGACCACCGGTCAATGCCGAATCAAACTAATAAATTCTTCGCGCGTCTTAGCGGCTTCAAAGGCTCCCGTGAAGTCGGAGGTGGTGGTGATGGAGTTTTGCTTTTCTACGCCGCGCATTTGCATACAGAGGTGTTGCGCCTCGATGACCACCATCACTCCTAACGGGTTGAGTGTCTGCTGGATACACTCTTTTATCTGGGTTGTCATCCGCTCCTGCACCTGCAACCGGCGGGCAAACACCTCCACGATGCGCGGCGT
>BNTT01000425.1 GCA_025996815.1 Bacteroidia bacterium | reverse complement strand
TATCAATAGAAAAAAACGTATTTGTCAAAACCCCATAGCCCGTAGGGCTTTCACCGTGAATGCCCTACGGGCAATAATGGGTGGGTGGGGCGGTTTTTCTATTGATATGAATGCCCTACGGGCTAACCTTATCCGGAACTTAGGCTATTTAGTGGTATGATTGCGGATATATTGTGCCTAACGGCACAAAAAAGAGATAGCTATATGCAGGACTTGAGATGCTGGCTGGCGTTTCTACCGAGCGACCTATCCCTGACGGGATGGAAAGGAGCTATGTGGACGTTTCTAATCGAACGAATGGTATTGTCGAGAAACATCTGCGGGTGTATCCCTGCATGGAAGCACACTAACTAACAGATAATCAGCTGGTTATGCTTATTTATACAGATAGCAGGAGAGCCAACATTTGAAGCCCTTAGTAGCCTAAAATCTGTCTCCGTTACCCCCCTTATTCCCTTATTTCATTGATAATGAGAGGAATAAGGGAGTGGAAGAGGCGGGGGTGTCGTTGGCTACTAAGGGCTTCAAAAAATTAAAATGCGTTTGCTCTGCCCTTTCCGGTTTGTTTTTTGTGCAAAGTCAAAAATTATTCGTAAATTTGCACAAAAATATGGGTTAAAAATTTGTTTTAAAAAAGGAGAATCGCTTGCCAATAAGTGCACCGGCGGTGCCAATTCTTTAATGACCTTTCCATCGGCATCAAATTGGAAAGCAATGGATTTTTCGCCATTAAAAGCCATGTGTATTACCGACAGCACACCATCGTCCGACGAGCGCAATACGGGCTTATGCAATCTCTGAGGTGCAACGATATTTTTGATAAACTGACCGGAGGTATTATATACCAATATCTTGCCCAAAAAAGACGTTAAATACACTAATTCGTTTTTTTCGTCAATAATATCGTCATACACTGCAATTTCAAATTCTCCCGGTCCATCCCCTTCTCTGCTGATATCGCACAAGAATTTCCCCGAACGGTCGAACAATTTATATGCACCTTTATCGTCTCTATCTGCTGCACCATCGCCGTGTTGCCTGATGCCGATATATTTCTCGGTAACAGTGGTGTACCAC
>BNTT01000424.1 GCA_025996815.1 Bacteroidia bacterium | reverse complement strand
GACATCGCAGACTAATTTTAATATATAAAAATTATTACTACCTTTGCACCAAAATTCAATGTAAAGCAAATGAAAAAGGTAGTATTATTAGTTCGGGTATCGACTCTCAAACAAGATTACGAAGCCCAAAGTGAGGAATTAGTTGCATTCGTTCAAAAGGACGGCTACACAGATGCAGAAATGGAAATCATAGAAGACAAAGAAAGTGCCACCAAACTAAGCGATGAAGAACGGCAGGGACTTAATAAAATGTATGCTGCAATCAACAATCCAGATAACAAAATAGAAGGGGTTTATTGTTGGGAATTAAGCCGTTTGTCACGAAAACCAACAACCTTATGGCACGTAAAAGGATATTTAGAAGAACGGGGAATCAATCTAATTGTTAAACAACAAAACCTTAATTTACAGAGAGATAAAGGCAATTTTGATATTATATTTAGTTTATTTGTGGGGTTATGTATGCAAGAAATAACCACCAAAAACGAGCGAGCGGAGCGACAAAAAAGACATAAAGCCGCACAAAGCGGCTATAACGGTGGCAATATAAAGTATGGCTATAGTTACGACCCCAACAGTAGAATAAAAGTATACATACCACACCCAGAACAATCGGAAATAGTGAAAACATTGTTTGAATTGTATGCTACCGGGCAATACGGAATTTCAACACTCTACTCTGAAATGCAGAGTCGTGGTTATGATATAAACCCCCGAATCATTGGGCAAATTCTGCGGAGCCGTGAATATACGGGCGCAAAAATCCCAGAACGTGAATATTCAGAAAAAATAAAAGGAAAAGAGCGAAAAATAACACGATACGAACGGACATACCCACCTATCATTGGTTTGGAATTGTTTGAAAAATGTCGAATTGTGGCACAAGAAAATAACAACAATATAGATAAAAGTAAGACCATATATTTTGCGAATCATCTAATTAGATGCGGCTGTTGCGGCTCATATTTTGTTGCAATGAAAGCAAATATCATTTACCGCTGCATTCACCGATATAGTAAGATAACGAAAAGAGAATGTACGGGCAATGAATCAATCAATATCAATGTAATTGATAGTCTT
>BNTT01000423.1 GCA_025996815.1 Bacteroidia bacterium | reverse complement strand
CTTTATTTCCAATGAAAGTCACAGAATTTGGAATGGTAACGGAGGTAAGCCTGCTGCAATACTCAAAAGCAGAATTTTCAATGAAAGTCACAGAATTTGGAATGGTAACGGAGGTAAGACCGCTGCAACTTCGAAAAACAGAATTTCCAATGAACTCGACAGAATTTCCAATGGTAACGGAGGCAAGACCGCTACAACCAGAAAAAGCTTCATCTGCAATGAGAGCCACGCTGTTAGGAATGGTAACGGAGGCAAGACCGCTGCAACTTCGAAAAGCAGAATTTCCAATGGCAGTCACAGAATTTCCAATGGTCACGGATTGCATGGTACACTGAGAAAAAGCCTGCCATCCAATCAAAGTCACAGAATTTCCAATGGTAACGGAGGCAATGTCGTAGTTTCTCCAAGGAGAAGAACTACTGTAATTCCCCATAGCTCCACTTCCACTAATAGTCAGCGTTTTAGTGCTGCTATTGTAAGACCACGTACAGTCGCCGGTTGTGCCGGAGGTTGCTTGCGCCAAGGCTGCATTTGTGCCCAAAAGAGCAACGATAATAAGTGTAAATAACTTTTTCATGATTCTTATTTTTAATTATTCTTTACAATTTCTTCTAATACAAATAACTTGTTTTCAATTCTTAGCGGTTGAAAACCACCCGGCGGCTGCTGGTGAGGTAATTTTAATTTTTCCCCAATCTTATACCAATTAGCTTTTATGCAGACTACATCGTGCAACCCCAGACTGCCTAACTCATCTATCGTTGCAGCGTCAGTCTCTTCTTCTATTCCATAACTTTGATAGTATGCCGCATCCTGGTGATTTTTTTCACTTGGGATAAACGTTGGCTTATGCGTGATTTTTCCAATGTAGTCAATGTATTCTACACCTCCGGCAACAATAATATCGCCAACATTGACCTCTCTGAGATATTCAACATAACGCACGGACCCTTTCCACTGTGAGTCATCGTCATGCGTTCCACAAACAGCACCGCCCCATACAAACGGGCAACCTTCAAAGACATCTGACATGTCCTCATCAAAATACGTTTTACAACCAATCCTCCAATAATTCATCTTAACCTC
>BNTT01000422.1 GCA_025996815.1 Bacteroidia bacterium | reverse complement strand
TGTAATCCTTAAATACTACTTTTGCCATAATGCTTATATCTTTGATTTGCAGATGCAAAGGTACGAAAAATAGGGGAATATTAAATATATATAAAAATGAGGCTGTCCTTTTGAGACAGCCTCTTAAAAAAAACATGAAACGATGAAAAAGTTTATAGTATTGTTATTATTCATTAGCAGTATCGGAATAAGTGGATGCGGTGAAAATTCATCAGAGAAAGAGAAAATAACATCATTAAAAAAGAAATCCGAAAAACACATAATTCCTGTCCAAATAGGACAAGGCGATTTGTATTATGGGAGTGGTCGAGAAGTTATCCCCCAACAGGGTATTGTAATAAAAACTCAATCCCAATGGGATAACTTGAAACATGCGATGGATGAGGTAAACAATACGTCTAATTCTTTTTTAGAAAAAGAGATAGATTTTAACAATTATCAGATAATTGCTGTTTTTGACGAAGTCAAAGGAAATGGTGGTTGGAGTATTGATATTACAGATATAGCAGAATATTTCAATACGATTGTTGTTACTGTCAAAAATCTAAAAACAGGAGATTTAACATCAGTGATAACTCAGCCTTATCATATTGTTAAGATACCGGCTTCTTCAAAGGAAATTATATTTAAACATTAGTGATACTGCGTTAGTCGGAGAGCGTTTTTTATTTTTGCCAAAAAAATATTTTGCTGATATTCAGCGAGTTACGCCTTATTATTGGCAGGGTTTGGTAAATTTGTTTGGAGAATTGAAATTAACTTCGTATCTTTGCAGTCAACATCAAGGACTGATTGATTAAACCCGGGATTTGTTATTCCGGAAAGTGAATCAATCAGTTTTCCTTTTTCCATGCGGGTCAATTTATGGTCATAATAGCGTTCACCATTGCTCTGAACCGCAATGACCAGAAAATATATCCACTTAGCCCTGACATAAAATTTGGTTCGGAGGGTATCGTTTTTTTTCGAAAAAAAGCAAAAATATTTTGCTTTTTCAAAACTTTGCCGTACCTTTGCAGAAAATAAAACAATTAAATTATGCTACAAGCACAAGTATTAGAAGACGTTACGGGCATTCCAATGGGT
>BNTT01000421.1 GCA_025996815.1 Bacteroidia bacterium | reverse complement strand
GCGTTTCCCGTCTTTTTCAAGTTCATAATCAGCCGGTTTCACTTCGCGGATGAAAGCCGCTGCCGGTTTTTGCAATTTCATTTTTTTATTCGATTCCAAGCGGATGTCGTCAAAAACAATCCACGAGCCTTCCAATATCGTCAAACAAATTTTGTTGCCGCCCTTTTTAATTAAATTTTTCGCAAAGAGAATTTCCAAAGTTTGATGTTTGGAAGTTGCATCTATTCGGACAAGCGATGAGTCGGAATCGCCTTTCAGGGAATATTTCCAACTTTGCCGGTCGTTGACAATCACTTTCAACAGCGACCGCTTGGGATTAGAATCAAGCAAGTCGATGATTAGTTTTAACTGCGCATTATCGGCAATTTCTTCAACGCCAAAAAGCACATTGATTTCGTGGGTTCGCCATCCGGAAGTGCCCCAAGTTCCTCCCCAAGTATCGTCCGGACCGGGAAGCACGTAGGGAAAATCTTTTTCAGCCGATGATTTTCCAACTAAAAAATAGCGGTCTTCGTAGCCGAAATCCTTTTCCAGAAATTGTTTATAACCGGACGTTCCTAATGCCAAATCGGCAGAAGAATTGTCTTTCTCTCCGATTTTCCAAACGGTTGGCGTTTGCGCTGAGAGATGCAAGTAGCAAGATAAGAATAAGATAGTACTAATAAATCGTGTCATATACTGTATTTTTTTAATTTAAAATTAATTATTTTCTATATGTGCGTATGTATGTACATATAAATATCGGCGCAAAGATAAAACATGTTTTTTAATTCACCAAATTTTTGGGGCGAAAAATTTCATTGATTTTTGTAAGTCATTGATTGTCAGCGAAATATTTTTTTGTCTGAACCTTGATTTTTACAAGATTAAAAAGATTTTCAAGATTTTAATCGTGGAAATTCTAAAAATCTTATTAAAATCGTGGTTCAAAACAATTATTTTAAGCGTGTACCAAAATTTCAAAGAACTTGTTGGCGAGTCATTTTCATGACCTGTTTATATTTTTGATTTGCAGGGAAAAGTTCAATCACATAAAAACTTTCTAATTATCAGATAGTTATATATATTTGGAAAAGTTCAATCACATA
>BNTT01000420.1 GCA_025996815.1 Bacteroidia bacterium | reverse complement strand
CAGATTGCGCGCTCGCCGTCATCGACCCCGACCTGCGCTATTACTTTGGGAAAGTAACAATGTATGGCGATTACAACCCCGACGCGCGCAATCTGATTCTGGTCTTTTCCGCGGCACAGCAATAAGCCGATGGTTTTGTTGTCGAGCTCGCCCTTCAATTGGTCGTTCACAACATTGAGGTAGAAATTGAGTTGCCCCATATACTCCGGTTGAAAAGGCGTAGCTTTCAGTTCCACAACCACATACGCGTGGAGTTTAATATTGTAGAGAATCAAATCGGTGTAATAATCTTTGTCGCCAACCTGAAAATGCTTTTGGCGGGCAACAAATGCAAACCCCGTCCCCATTTCCACAAGGTATTTCGACACATGCTCCACCAATTGCCTTTCAATATCCCGCTCATCAGCCTTATCCTTAATATTCATCGTATCAAATATATAAGGGTCTCTGAATAGATAATTTGCCAAGTCGCTCTGCACATCGGGCAAAGTTTTCGTGAAATTATTGACCTTTCCCTCCTTCATCTGCCGCTGAAACAAGCCGCTGTCGATTTGCATATCAAGGATATTGCTGCTCCACCCACATTCAACGGCTTCTCTCATATACCAATAGCGAACGCCTAATGGCAAACTTTTGTTCATCAAAATCATGTGGGATGCCCAATTGATATGGGCAATCGGCGAATTTGCAAAGATATTTTCTATTTTTGCAAGAGGCTCTTGCGTAATTTCAATCAATACTTCGGAAACAGTTTGAATTTGTGCAGGAAGCTCCTGCACAATTACGTTTTCTTCCTTTGTATCAGATGTTTGTAATTGCGCAGGAGGTTCCTGCGCAATTATAGTATGAGTGAGTTGTAATTGCGCAGGAGGCTCCTGCGCAATTACGTTTTCTTCCGAATGAGCCATTTGTAATTGCGCAACAACCTGTTGCGCAATTTCACAATTATTCAAGACTTTTGCCACGTCCAACACTTTTCTAACAGTCGGCACTTCCAATGTTTTATTGGCAACAAGCATTTGCTTCAATACTTCCAACGGATAAAGTTTGGCAAATTGACACATATAGACGAGATTTCGTGGAGAATACCCCTT
>BNTT01000419.1 GCA_025996815.1 Bacteroidia bacterium | reverse complement strand
GTTTGCCGTCTTTGGAAAAACCCCGCTCGCGAAGCTCATCGCTGTAATCCGATTCAAAATACAGGGTGGTTACATCATAAAACACAAGTCCAATTTGTCCGCCCAAAATCTTCTTCGTGTGTTCAACGCTGATTTGTTGAACCTGCTCCTTTTCTCTATCATGCAACCTGTCCAAATAGCGATAAATCCGGTACAACTCAACATCTTCATCAAAATACGATTTCAAATAATCAACGGTGGCTACCTTGCTGCGTGGCTGGCAAATCCGGGAAACAACCAAATGCTTCAAAATCTCATCGTCTATCTTGTCAAAGCCAATTAAATGAAACACCCGGTTTAGTATCAATTGAGTGCCATTGAGCAGTATGTTTTCGATATTGCCCAGCAAATGCGCTGTAAGCTGTTTTTCTTCCTGTTCTCGTGTATGTTCTGAAAACATATCGCGTTGTCCATGATAATCGGCAAGCCATGTTTTGCCTTGCTGATACAACTTCTCTATCTCGGCAGCATTGGAACTGCTACCGACTGTTTTAACTACACGGTATGTGCCACCGCGCTTGTCGATTACCTGAACGCTGACTACGCCACTTGGGTTTTTCTTTTTGCGCATAAACATACCGCAAAAGTAACTCTTTTTTTTTGCTGGGACACCCAAAATGGTGTCCTGAAAAATGTATTCCGTTGATTATTAGATGATTACAAAAACCATCGAGAAAAAGTGTCAAAGTCAGGAGACCCAACAGCCATCAACAACGTAGAAGAAGTCGCAGCAGTGAAGTTGCACCCCAACCCGGCAACCGAAAATGTAACAATCACCGGCTTGCAAGGCAACGAAACGCTCCGCTTCTATGATGCAAACGGTCGCGCCGTGCTCACGCACAAAGCAACAAATTCTGTGGAAGTTATCCCGGTAAGCCAATTGCAAAAAGGCATCTACATCGTGCGCATTGGCACAAAAACATTGAATTAGTGGTGTAATGGACAAAATTCAGGCTAAAAAAGAGCCGTTTGTTTCAAGTGGACAAAATTCAGGCTAAATATTTTTTAGGATGAATAAATACTGCCCAACTATTCATATCTTTGCATGGTCAAATGAAA
>BNTT01000418.1 GCA_025996815.1 Bacteroidia bacterium | reverse complement strand
TTTCTCTCTGTTTTTTACTTTTGTCGCTTTTTGAAGTTTTATCCTTCGGTCGTTGCTTTCTATTTACGAGCAAAATTTAGGTTGCTCGTAATAGTGATTTTTCGCAGTTACTAATTGAACTTACCAATGATTATCTGCAATCATACCACTTAAATAGCATTTCCTGCAAGCATTTTTCGGCTTTCCACGCCTTGCAAAACGCTCATTTGCTGAATGGCGATTTGGTTTAAGCGCACCAAACGCTCGCTTT
This sequence comes from Bacteroidia bacterium, assembly GCA_025996815.1. GTDB lineage: Bacteria > Bacteroidota > Bacteroidia > Bacteroidales > Azobacteroidaceae > Azobacteroides. The sequence continues at coordinate 856 of BNTT01000418.1, read as the reverse complement.
GCACCAGCCCCTCGTCAATGAGTATGGCGTTGATATTTTCCATGTTTGAGAGGCAAATCAGCTCGTTGATTGTGGCGTAATCGCGCATATTACCTTGCAAATCGGGATGGGCTTCGCGCCACTCTTTGGCTGTGATGCCAAACATTGCCACATTCAAAACATCGGCTTCTCCGGCATAAACAAAATTTATTTGCTTTCCGGTAAGTTCTTGTGGGATAAGATGTTGTGCAATAGCATGAGTGTGAATGTGATAATTGATTTTGGACAGTTCGCGCTTTGCCGACCAGCCTAATGCCTTTTGCTCAGCTTCTTTGAGGCGTTGAAATTCTTTGAGCAGATAAAGTTTGAACTGTGGTGACACCCACGAGGCAAACTCAAACGCAATATCTTTGTGGGCATAAGTTCCACCATAGCGACCTGCTTTCGCTATGATGCCAATAGAGTTCGTCTTTTCTATCCACTGCTTGACAGAAAGGATAAAACGGTTGAGACCGGCAGAATTTCTAATTCCCTCGAATTCGAGGGAATTAAAAAACGGATTATACATTGCTTCCCAAATGCCAATAAATTCGATGGTGTTTTTGTTGCGCAACCATTTTTCAATAAGTGCGAACCCATTTTCAATGTTACGAACCATGTCCGTCAAAGAAATATAGTCTCTTTCCTCTACAGAAATAATGGTTATTTCCGTGTCGCGTACCGTGATTTTTGCCATAATGTTTTTGTTTTATTGGTATAGGCGCTTAGGTCGCCCTTGTTAATGTATTATATTTCAATCTTATAGGCTCATGAAAGACCATTCTTTTAATGGTCAAATCAAAGATTGACCCCATAAAAGCCCTTCTATTGTACCGAT
>BNTT01000417.1 GCA_025996815.1 Bacteroidia bacterium | reverse complement strand
TAGTCTCCAAAATAACGTTTGACACACTTGCTGAACTCATAATTGTTCACAAATTCCAAAACTTGTGAGAAAACATATTTACCCGAATGCATACTTTTGACTTTTTTGAGCAAAAGTACGTCAATTCAAATCGAAAAATCAAAGAACGCTTATATCTATTTGTATATCAATAGATTACAATAAAATATTTAAAATTAACGCAACAGCAGTATTATGTGAATATAGATATTTGACTGAAAATGAATGGAATTTTCAGATGGTGGGTTTCAGCGAGTTGAATAATGCTTTTAACTTGAACTCTGTGATATATGGTTATGATGGTTTTTATTATTGTAATTCGGGTATTATTGCATATAGTCTTAAGAATAAAATTTCAGAAGTAACTTTGAATTATTCCTCAGATACAACTTTCCTTTATCAAGGAAATCCGGGAGGAAGAATTTATGACGGAAATTCTTATGTATTTATCTTTCAAACGAATAGTGGTAGCTATTTAAAGATATATTTTGAACCTCAATTTTTGCCTGATGATTTGACATTTCTCTATAATTGTTTGTATAAGAATAGACAAGAAAATGTACAGAGAAATCAATATACACCATTATTTAATGAATTTGAGAGCATTATCATGTCTGGAGAAAATATAATTCCTCCAGCACCAATTCTAAAAGAAACACCATAGTTTGCAAAATTTATATAAATAAATGATTAGTAATAATATAGATATAAAATGAATAGAGAGTATGAAAATAAAAAGTCGAAAAATACAGGTCTAACGGCTTGTAGCACGGTGGTGGCTCTGCGTTTAACACGGCGTAGGCACAAAGCCTACGCCGAGCGGGAGTCCGTCACAGAAGCCGAAGAGTTGGCTGCCTTGCCTTATGGTTTTGTCAACCGCGGTGCTGCTTCCAATGATGAGTACACATTTAACAAAAATGGAGCGATGACGAAAGATATTAACGGCGGCATCACAACAATTGAGTATAATTTGCTGAATTTGCCAAAAAAGATTCAGTTTACTGAGGGATACACTACTGAAAATAAATATGATGCACAGGGAGTAAAACGACAAACATCGCATACAACGAACATCCATTCGATGGGCAATTCT
>BNTT01000416.1 GCA_025996815.1 Bacteroidia bacterium | reverse complement strand
CCTCGTGGGCTATGGATGTGTCACCTGTATTGGCAACTCTGGCCCCCTTATCCTCGGTTTTAAGCAGGCTGTGGATCAGGGCATTGTCGCCTGCTCGGTCTTGTCGGGCAATAGGAACTTTGAGGGACGCATCAACCCAGATGTCCACATGAATTACCTTGCCAGCCCCCCTCTCGTCGTTGCCTACGCCTTGGCGGGCACCATGGACATCGACTTGGTCGCCCAGCCCATAGGGGAGGGCGTGGACGGCCCGGTTTACCTCCATGATCTGTGGCCCACCGAAGACGAGATCGCAGCCCTAGTGGCCACTCATGTCACCCCCGAGATGTTCAGGGCCCGCTATGGAGAGGTTTACCGTGGCGCGACCCAGTGGCAGGAGTTGGATGTGGCGACTGGTCCGGAGTATTCCTGGCCCGAATCCACCTATATCAAGCGGGCACCCTACTTCGATCTGAAGAAGAATGAAGACCCCTTTAATTTCACTAATGCGCGGGTGCTCCTTCTGTTGGGCGACTCTGTCACCACTGACCACATTTCACCCGCAGGCACGATCAAGCGCGAGTCGCCTGCGGGGCGTTACCTTGAAGCTCATGGCGTGGCCCAGGCGGACTTCAACTCCTATGGTTCTCGCCGAGGTAATCACGAGGTTATGGTGCGTGGAACCTTCGCCAATGTGAGGTTGCGCAACCAATTGGTTGAGCAGGAGGGCGGCTACACGAGGGATTTCACGAAGCCCGATGCCCCTGTGACTTCAGTCTTTGAAGCGGCTCAGGCCTATCGCGAAGCGGGTTCACCCCTTGTCGTCATTGCGGGCAAGGAGTATGGCTCAGGATCCTCGCGCGACTGGGCGGCCAAAGGAACAGCCCTCTTGGGGGTGGGAGCGGTCATCGCGAGGAGTTTTGAGCGCATCCATCGTTCCAACCTGGTTGGTATGGGGATCCTTCCGTTGGAGTTCATGAACGACGAGTCGGCGCAGAGTTTGGGGCTGGCGATGGCGGGGCTTCACCCAGTCGTCGCTGTCTATGCGACCTTCATGAATCGAGGCATCGATCAGATCATCATGGATGTTGGTCTCCATTCGATGCCGGTCACATTTATCCTAGACAGAGCCGGTA
>BNTT01000415.1 GCA_025996815.1 Bacteroidia bacterium | reverse complement strand
TAGGCACTTAGTTTACCATTTGTCAGTCGGTTAAATCTTTACTTTCTCACAACAAAAGTAATGATTTTACCCCGGATTTAAATTTTCCGCAAACTTAAGGTTAGGCACACTATATTGGTAGAAACCGCCCATCGCCCCCATCTCATTCGTGCCGCAGGTAAAATATTCGCTAATAAAAAAATCTTCGGAAATATTTTGTCAATTCAAAAATAGTTGCTACCTTTGTCGCAATTCTAAGCGCAAGTTTGGAAGGGACATATTAAAAAAAAGCGTTTTACGCTATTCTTGCTTCAGAAAATTAGACACTTTCAAGCAAATTAGAATAAGTAGTAAACGCTCGCAGGAATGCGGGCTTACTTATTTTGATTTGTGGGTCGTCTAATACCTCTGAAAGTGGATATATTAAGTCCGCTTTTTTTGTGTGCAAAAAAATTAGGAATTATTTTTAAATTTATAAAACAATAAAAAAAACAGTTATGAGAAAGAAAAACTTTTTTGGTTTTTGTGCTGCAGCGGCGGTGTTGCTGGGGCACGGGTGTTGCTAATGCAGCAGAAACAATTGGTTCGTGGACTTCGGGGAGTACCACGGTAGTGCTAACCGATGATGGTGTCCTCACCGTTAGCGGCACGGGGGCGATGGCAAATTATCCATCACCTTGGAATGGTACTTCTATCAAGACGTTGGTCATCAACGAGGGCGTGACAAGCATTGGAGATGGTGCTTTTTCCGGTTGCAGCCGTCTTACCTCCGTGACCATTCCTGACCTTAAAATCCGCTCATTCGGGCGGCTTTTCCAGCACTTTGGCTATGCCAAGCACTCGAATAATAATAAAAAAACGGCATAAAACGCCGTTTTTTTGTGCTTGTTCAAATCCGATTTTATTGTTATTTATTACAGAGATTTAGTGGCTTTGCACTTCATACACTTTAGATATTTGTGTGGAAAGGTTAGGCACACACAACACGTCTTTCCACACAAATACCAGTAGAACCTAATTTATTTATTGGTATAGGCGTTTAGGTCGCCCCAATAATTTGCTACCTTTGTAGCATGGAAGAAAGGATAAAATTTATGGGAGTGAACTCAATCAATTTTTACAGACAGTTTCAAACGGATACAGATTGTTATCA
>BNTT01000414.1 GCA_025996815.1 Bacteroidia bacterium | reverse complement strand
TATCGGTACAATAGAAGGGCTTTTATGGGGTCAATCTTTGATTTGACCATTAAAAGAATGGTCTTTCATGAGCCTATAAGATTGAAATATAATACATTAACAAGGGAGACCTAAGCGCCTATACCAAAAATTAAAATTTATGACATAAACTTTTGCGGTAATTCGCATACTGACATTTTGGAAAAAGCGTTTAGCATATTTCGAAGTTAATGAATCATCGAGCTGGCAATTACACGCTTCACATACACAATATTTCCGCGAATCACATAGATAATTGACATTTTTTTGTACACGACTCGGCGAGTTTTTTTGCCAAACATGGCTTGAACGTAAGGGTTGAAGCCAATCAAATCGGCATACAGAGCAAGGTAGTCTAGCGTTTTATCCACGCCAGCCATATATTTGGCAGCAGTATCAGGCAATTGCAAGTCATCTTTAATGTAAGATTCAAGATTGGTCATGTCAAGGTCTGCTTGTGGCGAAATTATAATAGCGTATTTCATTGTAATGTTCGTAAATCGACACCGTAATGCTTGGAAAGATTGTCATACATTCGTTCGCGAACAACTTCCCACGGCGTACCGATAGGCTTGCCGTGGGCATCCAGCGGAATGTCATCATCATCCTTATCGCCCATGTCAAATGGGGCAAAAAAACATGGTTGCTGCCGGACTACCTCATACGCCACTTCATAAGCCTCCACTGCAATGTCGCTAACCATCTGTGGCTTTTGTGCCGGAACGTCTTGATACGCTTTCATAATGAGATTTTTTTATGTGGCTGCAAAGTTAGATAAAATTTTTCAGATTTCCAAGCAAATTTTGCTTACCCCCAGGGCAAACGCATCAAATTTATGATGATAAGAAAGACCGGTTTATAGGGTTGCATTGCGTCTTTTTTGCTGATAGACACATTTTTATTGGCGTGAATTACACAAGAGCAAGTTCCTTTGAAAGTATAGTTGCAATAAATTGGTTGAGTGAATCTTTGTTGTAGCCGAAAAGATTACGGACAATGTATGCAATATTAGAGTCAAGTTCCACCAAAATCGTTTCCTTGGCGTGACCGCGGTGCGTTGGCGTAACAGACGGGGGTGGCACAATATTACGCCCCTCAACATAGCCTTTTGCTT
>BNTT01000413.1 GCA_025996815.1 Bacteroidia bacterium | reverse complement strand
AAATAAATATATGAGTGACTAAAAATGACGATAAAAAACAAAAATAATATTGATATAGATAATATCTTGAAATGGGACAAAAAGAGAGGAGAGATGAGAGATCTACTGATTGAAGAATTAAATACATATAAAAAGAAAAATAAAAAAAAAATGAAAAAAAAAAAAAAAAAAAGGAATTGAAAAATAGAAGAAAAAAATAAAAAATTTTTTACTTAGGATATTTAAAAAAAAAATAAGAAAAAAATTTAAAATTATTTTTATAAATGTAAAAGGGCTATGAAAAGTATTATTTAAGGAAAGTAAAAAAAAAAAAGTTGTTTAAAAAAAAGAGGGGGGGGGGGGGGGGGGGGTAAATGTTTTCTGCGTCATTTTATATCCTTTTATTTTGCCGCAAAGGTACAAAAAAATCAATAGCAAATTTGTTGTGATATTTTGACAGTTTCAAAAAAAGACGTAATTTTGCAGAATGGTAAACAATAAAAATGAAATTATTCTGTATCAGCCGGATAATGCTATTCAGTTGGAGGTGTTGGTTGATAATGAGACTGTGTGGCTTACACAGGCGCAAATGGTGATGCTATTTGACAGGCACGTATCAGTCATTTCGCGACATATCAAAAATGTTTTCTCCGAAGGAGAATTAGATGAAAAAAGCAATTTGCATTTTTTGCAAATTGCAAATGCCGACCGACCTGTCGCATTTTACAATCTTGATGTGATAATTTCTGTCGGCTATCGGGTGAAATCGCAGCGAGGCACGGAGTTTCGTATCTGGGCGACAAAAACGCTGAAAGATTATTTACTAAAAGGTTACGCTATCAATCAGCGGTTTGAACAGGTTGATAATAAGCTGTTTCAGCACGAACAAAAATTATTGGAACACCAAAAACAGATAGATTTTTTTGTTCGTACAAGTTTGCCTCCTGTCGAGGGCGTGTTTTATGACGGACAAATTTTTGATGCCTACAAATTCGCCTCCGATTTGATAAAATCAGCCGAAAAGTCAATTGTTCTGATTGATAACTATGTAGATGACAGCGTTTTAATGCTTTTATCAAAAAGGGGGAACGGCATAAAAGCAACCATTTACACCGCAAAAATATCAGAGCAGTTGACACTTGATTTGGAGCGTCAC
>BNTT01000412.1 GCA_025996815.1 Bacteroidia bacterium | reverse complement strand
ATAGGCTCTATCACGACAATCAAGCCTGATGAACTGAAAGTGCCGTCCAGCAATCTTACGACGGCTTTGGCAGGGCGTATGTCGGGTTTGGTTGCCTATCAACGGAGCGGTGAGCCGGGTGCCGACAACGCCGAGTTTTTTATTCGCGGTGTAACCACTTTCGGTTACAAAAAAGACCCGCTGATTTTGATTGACAGCAATGAATCGACCACGCAGGAACTATCGCGCCTGCAACCCGACGACATCGCCAGTTTTTCTATCATGAAAGATGCCACCGCCACCGCCCTCTACGGGTCGCGCGGTGCCAATGGGGTTATTTTGGTTTCCACCAAATCAGGTGCCGAAGGCAAGGTAAAAATCAATTTCCGCTACGAAGAAGCCTTCTCTCAACCCACTCAGATGGTTGAATTGGCAGACCCTATCACCTACATGCGCTTGCACAACGAAGCGGTGCGCACACGCGACCCACTCGGCGCGGTGCCCTATTCGCAAAACAAAATCGACAATACCATCGCAGGAGGCAATCCGTATGTCTATCCTGCCACCGACTGGTATGAAACGCTGTTTAACAAGCAGGCGCAAAACCACCGTTTTAATTTTAATGTCAGCGGCGGCGGAAAAATAGCCCGCTATTATCTCGCCGGTAGTGTGATTAACGACCAGGGGGTGTTGAAGGTGGATAAAAAGAACAATTTCAACAACAACGTCAGCCTCAACAGGTATATGCTGCGGGCGAATGTGAACATCGACCTCACCAAAACGACAGAAGCCATCGTGCGTATGTCGGGGGCGTTTGATGACTATTCCGGTCCGATTGGCGATGGTTCCACCATGTTCAGAAGGGTGATGAGGAGCAATCCTGTGCTCTTTCCGCCCTATTATGCGCCGTTTCAAAATAGGTCGTTGAATTGACTTTTTTCTGTCCTTCACCATAATCCAGATACTCCCGTCCATACATTTCATTCAAAGGAGCGAGCGTGTACTGGTCTAATGTTTTGTTATACGACCCCTCTTGATACCAAAAAGGTATATAAAATCGCGACACATCATAATATGAGTAGCGACTGGTGTTGAACAGCCCGCGCAACGAAAGTCCTTTTGTAATAAAATCAAGTTGCTGCTTCAATTCAAATTG
>BNTT01000411.1 GCA_025996815.1 Bacteroidia bacterium | reverse complement strand
TTTTCTCTCTGTTTTTTACTTTTGTCGCTTTTTGAAGTTTTATCCTTCGGTCGTTGCTTTCTATTTACGAGCAAAATTTAGGTTGCTCGTAATAGTGATTTTTCGCAGTTACTAATTGAACTTACCATCCAATTTTGCCTTTTTATATATAACAGAATTGCCAAAAATGCTCTTAATCTCATTTGTTATTTCATCTGACTTTGCTCCCAAGATAATTCCTGTTATCATTTCACGTTTAATAGGAATTTTGTACCCCGCGTCATAAATAGTACCTTTAACAACACCTTTTTCAATAAGTGTTACTCCTCCTGTCATTATGATAAACCTTTTTTCTTCTTCTGTCTCCCAAATAGTTTTTTTCCGAGTCAGAAGTTTTAACCATAATTTATCAAAATTCCTATCATCTCGTAGTATAGTCCTGATAGGACTATAAATGCAACCATTATTTGTTTGTTTCCATTCAATGTCTTGCGTTAAATCTATAAGAGTATCTTCATAATCTACATTCGTTAATTCACTCCTCATTCTGCCAGCTAAATCGTTCAGTTCTTCGGCTTCATACTCAATACAAATTCCTGAGTGAGATTTGGCATAATGACTCCATAACAATTCGTTATCAGGTTCTTTAGAAAAACAGCAAACACCATAATCATTGACACTGTCTATCAATCTGTATAGAACTTCGTCTGTAAAATCTGGCGGAAAATATGGCGCAGAACGACAAGGAAATTTATCCTGCTGTTTCATATCTTTTAGAACTTGACTATAATGTGATATATTACAATCGAAAGGGTCATTCAAAAACTTTGGTTTTGAAAACCACAAATAGTTTTCCCTGAATGACTCTATGTGCTTTTCATTACAACTGAAATACTTATAAATTTTACTCATATCATTTTTATTTATTGGACATTTAAGAATTTGTTTATGAATCTGTGTTCTGTATATTTGTATAAAAATAACAGCCACACCACTGGGCTAACTAGCGGAAGACCTAACAAAAATAAAAGAATTACTGCTGTTGCGTTAATATTTAACAAGAATTAACATTCAAATAAATTTAGTTGTTCTTTGACATTTTGATTGCATTGACGTTGTTCGGTAAGCAACTCACGTATGGGCGTTTTGTCGAAAGC
>BNTT01000410.1 GCA_025996815.1 Bacteroidia bacterium | reverse complement strand
GGATTTTTTGACAAATCCATCCATGAGTTCGACACGCCCGCCATTTGGGAAGGCTTTGAGTAATGTAAAGTATTGCATTCGGCAAGTAATTGAAATTCGGTTGCAAAGATAGTGTTTTTTTTGATTAAATACACAAATTTTTGCCGCACTTAGAAGTTGAATCCGCCCTGACAAAAAAATATTTTTAAAAATATTTGGCAGTTCCAAAAAAATGTCGTACCTTTGCACCGCTTAACGGGTAAAAAAGCGCATTTTTGTGGGCTAATCGCTTGATTATTAGTGAATTGAGTTGTGCTTTTTATCTGCGGAACAGGTTTAAATTAAATGAAAAATGGCTAAGCAGTCTGCTATTGAGCAAGATGGAGTTATTGTGGAGGCGTTGTCGAATGCAATGTTTCGCGTGGAGTTGGAGAATGGGCATGAGATTACGGCTCACATCTCGGGGAAGATGCGGATGCACTACATCAAAATCCTCCCCGGCGATAAGGTGAAAGTCGAAATGTCGCCATACGACCTTTCCAAAGGCAGAATTTCGTTTAGATATAAATAATAAAAATAAAAAAAAAGATAATATGAAAGTAAGAGCATCAATTAAAAAACGCGGTCCCGAGAGTAAAATCGTGCGCCGGAAAGGACGTTTGTATGTGATAGATAAGAAAAATCCGAAATTTAAACAACGTCAAGGATAATTTTATTACCTTTGCAAAAAATTTTTTACTAAATGGCAATAAGAATAGTCGGGGTGGACTTACCCCAAAACAAGAGAGGCGAGATAGCACTGACCTACATCTACGGATTGGGTCGCAGTTCCTCGAACAAAATCCTGTCTGAGGCAGGAATAAATCGGGACATCAAAGTGAAAGATTGGACAGACGACCAGGCGGCTGCAGTGCGTGAAATCATCGGTCGGACGTTCAAAGTGGAAGGAGACCTTCGTTCTGAGGTTCAGTTGAATATCAAACGATTGATGGATATCGGTTGTTACCGCGGCGTGCGGGCATTGTTTTTAGTACTCTGACCTCTCACTGGGAGCCCGATACGGTGACGCACGCCGCGGTAACAACCGATATCCATCAATCGTTTGATATTCAACTGAACCTCAGAACGAAGGTCTCCTTCCACTTTGAACGTCCGACCGATGATT
>BNTT01000409.1 GCA_025996815.1 Bacteroidia bacterium | reverse complement strand
ATCCGCTCCAAGAATTTCCTTGACGAGGTGTTCCAAAAAATCTCGTAGGTGTTGGGGATAAACATCGTGAGGATGGTGGTGGAATCGAAGCCCAACGCGGCTACCACGGTGGTGTCGCGGAGCAATGCCGCCAAGGTATCGGCAGAAACAGCCAACTGATTGCCGATGCGTTGCGTGAAATCGCCGACAAGTCGCACATTGTTGAACGTGAGTTTGACCGCCTTTTGCTCACCGTTCCGCAACAACTGCATAGCCTCCACGTAGGACATCTGCGGCGTGATTTCGTAGCGTCCCGACTTGATGTGCTGGGGGTAATTTCGCCTTTGCGCCAGCAAATTAAACAGCCTCATGTCGTCGATATGCCCCACAGTGTCCAATTGAGCCAACACGTCGTCGTAATTTTTATCCGAATTGATATAGATATAGCACGGCTTTTCAATATTGAACGCGGGCAGATTTATCTTGGAATAAAACACCCCGCTGATTGCCACCACTAACGCGCTGATAGCGAGCACGATAATCAACAAAATAAGTACAATTTTCTTTATCATGTCAAAAAAATTTCTGCAAAGGTAGATAATATTTTTCAGAAAAGTGAAAAAAAAAGCATAATTTATAATTCATAATTCATAAATTGTTTGTACCTTTGCGCCGCCATTCGCAAGAATAGAGTTGGAAGTGTGGGTGAGTGGCTGAAACCAGCAGTTTGCTAAACTGCCGATCGGGCAACCGGTCCACGAGTTCGAATCTCGTCGCTTCCGCAAAAAAATCATTCTTTTGAACCTTGCGCCAAAAATTAAGCCAAAATTAAGAATATATTAACCCTATTTTGTTACCTTTGTGCAAAAAATAAACAGTTGTCATGAAAAAGTATCTTTTATTGTTCGTTTGCCTTATGTTTGGGGTGGCAAATTTTCAGCCTCTCCTGCGGGCGCAATCCATTGTCGCTAATCCGATGGAACTGAATTATCGTTTTCAGTTTACCACCCCCGGTTACCGTGAAGCCGCCGACCCTGTGTGTGAATATTTTCATAGTGGCTACATGCCAATAGTTGCCGTATTTGTCCTGAAAGGTATGTCCGTTACCGGCATCGCCAATAAAGCCGCCGGGTTTGAAAGAAAACGGACTGTTTTCCAGATATGTAAACGG
>BNTT01000408.1 GCA_025996815.1 Bacteroidia bacterium | reverse complement strand
GTATTTTGTATCCTTCGTTAGACACGGTAGCCGAAGCAATTGCAAAGCGCGATAAGGCGCGAATTGTTCCGACCGGAATTTATGCCTTGAACAGGTTGGGGCTATCTACACAAGTGCCGGCAAACTATGTTTATCTGACAGACGGCTCGGCTCGCAGAATAAAAATCGGCAATGGGAAAGGGATTTTATTCAAACATACCGCCCCCAAAAATCTCGCTTTTAAGAGTGATTTGGCAATGTTGATAACTTTTGCATTAAAGGAAATAACGCAGCCCAGAGTTGCGCAGGAGCATTTGGACAGGTTAAAATATATATTGCAGCAAGTGCCAAAAGAACATATTTTGCAGGACGCTAAACTAATGCCGGAATGGATAAAAAAAATAATACAGAAATTATATGAGTAGTTTTTTCAAATTGACCGACAATGAACGCAAAACAGTGATTTTGCAGACAGGCGCAAGACTGAACAATTTGTTTCCGCAAGTTGTAGAAAAGGACTTGTGGGTAACAACCATCTTGCAGATTGTGTTTTCGTTGCCTTTTGCCAACAAGTTGGTTTTCTTATGTCTGAACTTTGATTTTAGGAATGATTATTTTGATTTATATGATATATGATTAAAGAGCAATACAAATATTCAGAATTGACCGAAAAAATTATTGGTTGTGCAATGACTGTACACAGAAATTTAGGTAATGGTTTTCAGGAGGTTATTTATCAACGTGCATTGGAAATCGAAATGGAACTGGCAGGTCTATCTTTCAAACGAGAATTTGAAATGCCTATTTATTACAGAGATACAAAAATTGGGACGCGGCGAGTAGATTTTTTTGTTGAAGATGTTATCTCAGTTGAATTAAAAGCCATTGCACAATTTGAAAACACAAATTTTGCGCAGGCAATCAACTATCTTGAGGCGTATAATCTTGAAATTGGTCTGCTCCTGACTTTGACACTGGGACACCCTACCCAATTTTCCAAAAATTTTCATCAAACAGCGCGGCGATGGACAGGTGTTTTGGGGTTAGGAGCATTGTTTTAGTCATGGATTCATTGCAGATTGGCAACTTGATTTTCACAGTTGTAATGGTCTTGGCAATGTCCAAGACTTTATCTACGCTCAGACTTATCCCTTTTAACCTCAAAATCCGTT
>BNTT01000407.1 GCA_025996815.1 Bacteroidia bacterium | reverse complement strand
GGTGACAACTCCCGATACTTCCCATGCTGTATCCACAGGCAAAAGTATCTTCTCTAATATCTGACTTCCCGTATATTTTTCCATGCCGCAAAATTACTACTTTCCACACAATTCCCAGTAGAACCAGTTATTTTATTACAGAAAAAGGCAAAGTGTTTCGTTCAAAAAGAAAGATTGAGTATTGGTAATGATTGGAAAAGTTGATAGTTCAGCGTAGCACCCGCACTTAGGCAAGGCTGGAAACACAAAGCATAAAAATAAACGCCGAAATATTGCAATATCCAAAATTTTCCCTAACTTTGCACTCTCTTAATGAGGGAAAATGGAAAAGATGAAGATATTACTGTTTGACAATTACGATTCGTTCACCTATAATCTGGCGCATTTGGTTAAGGAACTGGGATATAGGGACATTGAGGTGTGGCGCAACGACAGGATTTCGTTGGACGAGGTGGAGCGGTTTGACAAAATCATTCTGTCGCCCGGTCCGGGTATTCCTTCGGAGGCGGGGTTGCTGTTGCCGCTTATCAAACGTTTTGCGCCGGTGAAGCCTATTTTGGGCGTGTGTCTGGGGCATCAAGCCATTGCAGAGGCGTTTGGCGGGCAACTCATCAATTTGGAAGATGTCTATCACGGCATTTCCACGCAAATTGGGATTACGGAGCCTGACCGCATTTTCAGAAATGTGCCGGAAATCTTGGAGGTGGGGCGCTACCATTCGTGGATTGTGGACCGTAAAAATTTCACTCAGTTTTTATTTTTCCAAAAAGGCTTTAACAATTTCTTTGCCGTGAGGCGTGAGCACGGATTCGGGATGAAATTGCACACCGTGGACATCGTAGGTGCGGTGTTGCAATGCCATAATCCGGCTTTCGTGGTCGATGGCGGTGATTTGCAGGTCTTTGGGGAAATTTTTCCGGTCCACAATCCACGAATGGTAGCGCCCCACCTCCAAGATTTCCGGCACATTTCTGAAAATGCGGTCAGGCTCCGTAATCCCAATTTGCGTGGAAATGCCGTGATAGACATCTTCCAAATTGATGAGTTGCCCGCCAAACGCCTCTGCAATGGCTTGATGCCCCAGACACACGCCCAAAATAGGCTTCACCGGCGCAAAACGTTTGATAAGCGGCAACAGCAACCCCGCCTCCGA
>BNTT01000406.1 GCA_025996815.1 Bacteroidia bacterium | reverse complement strand
CTTTGCGGCATAGCCGGTAGCCGAATGTCCGGTACCGCCTTGGTAGCCCGACACTTGGAGGTTGATAAACTGACCGTAGTTCATATCTTCTACATCTTTGGTGTGCCCGTTACCATAGTAGATGCCCATGTCGAACCCTATGCTGGCGTAAAAACGCGGCTCACGATTATAGTGCAGATACACGGTTTGCTCACCCTCTTTGACGTAGTTTCTTTCTGCCGTGGTAGCGGGTTCCTCTCTGATTTTCAAGCGATTGGCATACCAGCCGTTGCTGTCCCATTCCTTATCTTCGTCGATAGGGACACCATTTGCCGAATAGTATCTTTCAACCAGATTGATGGTGGGTGCCCATTCTCCCAAACAGTCGTTGATTCTATCTCTCAACCGCACCAACCTGGGCGTGGCATATTGCCTCAAGAGGGGCCAACTATAACTGGTGCTTCCCCAAATCAGTTCCCTGTTCCAACGGTCGCAAATTGCCTGACGATAGGTTGTTTGCAACTGAAAGGTATCCGACGCGCTCAAAGTCTGTCCGTCAATCAAAGTATGCAGGGCTTTCCCCTGTTTATGGCACGCCTCAATGGCTTCCAAACAGGCATCGGCTGCCTTTTGCCATTTTGTATCTTCTTTTTTCTGCGGAAAAAGGGCGATGCCTCGCTTGTCTTTCATACTCACCATGTCGGTGTTGCCGTTGAACAGCGGACTTGCGGCATACAGCAGCACCTCCGCCCGCATAGCCAATGCCACCAGGTCATATACTCTGCCACCTTCGGTTCCTTCGAGCACTGCGGCGGCGGCGGGCAATTCATCGGCGGCTTCTTTCATCAGATTGGCAACGTAATCCACCACATTGTCGATTGGCTCGCGATAGACCTGCACCTCACCGGCAGATGCCGAAATGGGCAGATTCACATCCACAATGGGGATAGGACCATACATTTTCATGAGATAATAGTGGTAGTAGGCTTTCAGAAATTTCACCTCGGCGCTCCATCTTTTCTTTTCGTAATCCGTCAGGTCAACCACCTTGTCAACCTCTTCCAAAAAGATATTGCAATCGCGTATGCCAACCCACAATGAGCCGAGGGCACCATTGGGCTGCCCAAAACCGCCACCATCCCAATAGTTGAGATAAACATTGTTGGAGGATTGATAGCCGCGGGC
>BNTT01000405.1 GCA_025996815.1 Bacteroidia bacterium | reverse complement strand
GTGTGCAACTTTATAATCTGGATGTTATTATCTCTGTTGGGTATCGAGTGAAATCTCAACGCGGCACTCAATTCCGCATTTGGGCAAACAAAGTCTTAAAGGATTATATTGTAAGAGGTTATGCTGTAAGCAATAAACTTAAACTCAATCAATACAACGACTTAAAGCAAACGGTAAAACTCTTGTCAAATGTGATTCAAAACGTTGCTCTATCTCGTCACGAAAAATCATTCGTTCAGCGATGGCAACAAGCGAATTGCGGCATTTCTTTTCCTTTGGTTTTTAGAAAAGAACGGCATTTTATACAAACCTAATGGATTGCGGTTGATAGAAAATAATACCTTGGTTGCGCTTACTTTAATGATTGCCGAAAGCCGGACGGAGGAGAAAGATGTGATTGTGAAGGTGGTTGTGAATTTGATAAATAGGAATAATTGATATTTCGTACCTACGGGACAGCAATTTAATTTGTGCAATCAAAATAAAATTGCTACCTTTGCCCCCGAAATCTTTAAAATTAAAAATATGAAATTGATTAGAAAAGTGAAAGTGTTTTTTAGACGAGCGCATCTGTTATTGCCTTTCTTGGAAAATAGAATTCAGCTGTCGGTAGAAGTTTCAACTGAGTTGTTAAAATTGCAACTGTTGAGCAATCCTAAATATGCCGCTCCGGGCAGGCTGGAACCTCACGGCTTTAGCGTGTATTCTCAAAATGATGAGGATGGCATCATTCAGGAGATATTTAAACGTATTGGAACAACTTCCAAGACATTTGTTGAATTTGGTTTCGATGGGTTGCAGAGCAATACCACCTATTTATTGATGCAGGGCTGGAATGGTTTGTGGATAGACGGGGCTTCAAAATTTGTTGATACCGCTAAAACAATTTTTCAAAAAGCAATAGATAGAAAGCAATTATCTGTTGTTCAAGCATTTATTACAAAAGATAATATCAACTCTATCATCTCCGGTGGTCTATATAGGGGGGGGGTACAAAAGAAATTGATATGCTAAGTGTTGATATAGATGGAAACGATTATCATGTGTGGAAGAGTATCAATTGTATAAATCCACGAGTTGTGGTTGCGGAGTATCATTCAAAGTTTCCGCCTCCATGTTCTTACGTGATGGAATACAATGAGAACCATGTGTGGGATGGGAGCGATGAGTTTGGTAT
>BNTT01000404.1 GCA_025996815.1 Bacteroidia bacterium | reverse complement strand
GTTGCCGGACTCACGGGCGGTTCGCTCTATTTTTTGGCGGAAAACACGGCTTTGCAACTGACGCAGACCTCCAATGTGGCACTTCTCGTGTCCACAACACCTGTTTTGACCGCCCTCGTCATCCGCCTTGCCGACAAAAAAGCGAAAATCAGTCGCAACCTCATCGTTGGCTCCTGCATCGCATTGGTGGGCGTGGCATTCGTGGTGTTCAACGGGCAAGCGGTGCTGAAACTTTCGCCCATGGGCGACTTTCTGGCAATCTCCGCCTCCCTCCTGTGGGCATTTTATGGGCTGACAATCAAAAAGTTAAACAACAGATATTCCACTTTCATCATCACGCGCAAGGTGTTTTTCTACGGATTGCTGACCATCCTGCCGGTCTTCCTCATAGAAAGGCGACCGCAACCTCCCGTCATCAACGCAGAAGTCGTGTTCAACCTGCTCTACCTCGGCATCGCCGCCTCGCTGATTTGCTACCTGCTGTGGAACAAAACGGTCGAGCAATTAGGCGCACTCCGCGCGTCCAATTTCATCTACCTTGTGCCGCTCACGTCCTTAATCACCGCCTCCATCGTGCTCCACGAAACGATTACCCCCGTCGCACTGCTGGGAGCCGCGTTTATTCTGCTGGGAGTGTATCTTTCCGAACGGAAAAAACCGCTCTTTTAAGCCATTTTCCACTCAAAGCCGTCTTTGGTGTCTTTGATTTCAAAGCCCAAAGCCGTCAGTTCGTTGCGAATCTTGTCCGACGTTGCCCAATCCTTGTTTTGCTTGGCTTGCATCCGCAGGTTTAGCAGCAGGTCGATGGCTTTTTCGAAGGCTTCATACGAGGCATTTTCGGCTTTCTGTTCGTTCTTAATTCCAAGAATATCAAACAGATAGAGATTGAAAAGGTCTTTCAACTTTTGAATGTCGCAGGCAGTCAATGGCATTTGTCCGGCGGCTGCCGAATTGATGATGCGGGCAGCCTCAAAGAGGTAAGAAATCACGATGGGGGTGTTCAGGTCGTCGTTCATTGCTTCCTCGCTCTTTGCAAACAGGCTTTGAATGTCGGCGGGCGGATGACGAGGGCGGTCAAAACAGGTGTTGTGGACACGAGAAGTGCCACATTGGAGGTCTGCGTCAGTTGCAAAGCCGTGTTTTCCGCCAAAAAATAGAGCGAACCGCCCGTGAGTCCGGCAAC
>BNTT01000403.1 GCA_025996815.1 Bacteroidia bacterium | reverse complement strand
CAATATCATAATCGTGAACAGGTTGGTCAGTGTCGTTTTTTCTGTTCGCTACCACAAAGTCCAACCATTCCTCAGAATAGTCGTCAAAGCGCAATACGTTATAATAAGGTGCTATATATGCGTATTCTGAAAATTCAAATTCGGTTACAACGCTGTCGGTACGTTTTTGTTTGCCTTTGCGAGCAGCCCAAATCTCTGCCTGTTCGCGAAATTTTGTAACATAGAACCCCTTGCCAAAATCTCTGCGTAACTCGCACATCGACAAGTCAATAGTATCAATTTCCGTATAACTGCCGTGAAAAACTATCATCTCAAACCTCCATTATTTCGACAATACACAAACATATCGCGTGCCGCATACTCCGCACTGTCGGTATGCAATGCCCACCAACATTCGTTTAGATAGTCCAACCCGCCGTATTTTTTTAAATAGCGGTATGCTTCCTGTTCGTTCATTTTGAAATAATGCGCAAACACAGGAATAATAAAGGTCATAAAACGTAGTTTTTTGCCTTTTTCGCCGTCTATTTTTGTTGCTTCCATATATAATTACACCGCAAAGTTACAAAAATAGTTACAAATAACAAACCACGATAAACCCTAATTACAATCAATTTTCTTTCACCACCTTAAAAATATGACTCTTCAAAATATGAAAAGCCGGCGCAGCCATGGCACCATGGTCGTATCCATCTAATTCATACAAATAGGTTGCTTTATGTCCGGACACTTTCATCATGCGCCAGAAATAGGCATTTTCTTCGTAGCGACCTAATAATTCCATTGTGCGGTCGCCTGAAATGATAATCAGTGGCGGTGCATCGGCTCGGACGTGGAACAGGGGCGCATATTCGTCGATGATGGGCTGCGTTTCCTTTATGCCGAGCATTTTACGATAGTTATAATGGCTGATTGCCTGTCCGCTGAACGGGATTATTCCGGCGATGGCGTTGGCATCAAGGTTGTATGCTGCCAGCAGTTGTTTGTTTAAGCCCACCAGGGTTACAAGATAGCCGCCCGCTGAGTGACCCGACAGGAATATTTTTAAGGTGGTGAAAGAAAATTGATTGTAATTAGGGTTTATCGTGAAAAACTATCATCTCAAACCTCCATTATTTCGACAATACACAAACATATCGCGTGCCGCATACTCCGCACTGTCGGTATGCAATGCCCACCAACATTCGTTTAGATAGTCCAACCCGCCGTAT
>BNTT01000402.1 GCA_025996815.1 Bacteroidia bacterium | reverse complement strand
AGAATCGCACAAAGACGTGCGATTCTGCCGTGCCGATAGACGAGATGATGCCTTCGCCCACGCGGGCAATGACCGTTTCCTCGCCGGCTCCGCCCACCAATTGCTTGATGTTGGCGCGCACCGTGATGCGGGCTTTCACGAGCAACTGAATCCCGTTTTTCGCCACCGCCGCGATGGGTGGTGTGTCGATAACTTTCGGATTCACAGACATTTGCACTGCCTGAAACACATCGCGACCCGCCAGGTCAATAGCAGTCGCCATCTGAAAACTCAGGTCGATGTTCGCCTTTTCAGCCGATACCAGCGCGTGAACGACGCGCTCTACATGCCCACCGGCAAGGTAGTGCGCCTCCAACTGGTCGCGCGTGATGTTGCGCAACCCCGCCTTGTGCGCCTCAATCATCGCATTAACAATCACAGGGGGCGGCACCTTGCGCAGCCGCATCAAAAAGAGCTGCAACAGCGAAATGTTAACACCCGATGCTTTAGCATTAATCCACAGCACCACAGGCACATAGTGCAAAAACAGGGACAACAGCACAATCGCCGCCATCACCAAAATAAACCAGACAAATGTTTGTTCCATATCAATTAAGAATTAAAAATTACGAACCGTTGGGCGCAAAGGTACAAAATTATTTTGGAAAAGGGTGGTTATTTAAAAATAATTTGTACCTTTGCAAAAATTTTGAATAAATGAAAAATAAAAAATTCGTACCTCCCCCCCCATCGACCCGCTCATTATCAGCGAGTTGTGAGACTAAACGCAGTTGCGGTCATGTAGGTTTGTCTTTTCTTGGCTTTGCCGCTATTCCCGCGGTTTTATGTTTAATCTTTATATGCTGTTTTGGCGTAAATGTCGTGTACTATGATGACTTTGCAATGATTGATTTGGCAAAGAAAATTAACGATTTGGGCTGGAATTTTGAAACATTATTTGCCAGACACTTTGAGCATAGGATATTTTTCCCGCGTTTACTTATTTTGCCCGTCGCTTATTTATCGCATTTTAACTCCGTTGCCCAGATGCTCACCTCTTTTGCGCTTCTCTCTTTAATTGCTTTTGTTGTAGCGAATTATATAGTCCAAAGAAAAGATGTCAGCGATAAAAAGAAATATTTTTTCATCACAATAGTATCTTTTTTAGTCTATAGTTTGGCACAATGGGGCAATTTGCTATGGGGATTTCAGGTAGGCTTTTTTATGGTATTAT
>BNTT01000401.1 GCA_025996815.1 Bacteroidia bacterium | reverse complement strand
ATCGCGGCGTTCAGGGGCATCAGTTCGGCTTCATCGTTTTTTCCCCGCTGGCACAGGGCGTATTAACCAACCGCTACCTCAACGGCATCCCCGAAAATTCGCGCGCCGCCAAAAGTCACGGCTTCCTCCAAAAAACGGACATCACCCCGGAAGTGCTCGCCAAAGTCCACAAACTGAACGAATTAGCCCAAAAGCGCGGTCAAACACTGGCAGAAATGTCGCTGGCGTGGCTGCTGAACAAAAAGGAAGTGACCTCCGTGATAGTAGGAGCAAGTTCCGTCAAACAGTTACAGGATAATATCGACACGATTCAAAACATTGATTTCGCGGCAGAGGAGTTGCAGCAGATAGATTGTGTTGTTGCGGGGACCGGACTCGAACCGATGACCTCCAGGTTATGAGCCTGGCGAGCTACCAACTGCTCCACCCCGCGATTTCGAGCGCAAAGGTACTACTTTTTTTCATATAAACAAACTTTTACGCACTTTTTTCGATATTTATTTTGCCACAAACAATTTTTGTCGTAAATTTGCACCCTGATTTCAGGCTGAATATGAACAATATTGAAGTAAAAGGTACGAAAGATACATTGATAGAGGTGGCGAGGCAACTGTTTGCAAAAATAGGTATCGAAAACACCACTATGAATGATATTGCCGTGACGTCGAACAAGGGGCGGCGCACGCTTTACACCTACTTCAATTGCAAGGCGTTGAAGTGGCAATGGACATGGTATCGAAAACATCGATGAGTTTGCAAAAATAAATTAACACAACGCCGCCCACAACTTATCCTGCGGCGTGGGCGCAACAATATCTATGTTTTCCTTGGACACCGGATGCACAAACTGCACTTGGCGCGAATGGAGGCTGATGCCGCCGTCGGGATTGGAGCGGGCGAAGCCGTATTTCAGGTCGCCCTTGATGGGGCAACCCATTTTTGCCAATTGACAGCGGATTTGGTGGTGGCGACCGGTTTTTAAATCGATTTCCAGCAGATAATAGTTGTCGGAGCGGGCGATGAGGCGGTAGTCCAGGACGGCTTTTTTTGAGTTTGGCACCTCCCTGTCGTGGGCGTAAGACTTGTTTTGCTTTTCGTTGCGCACCAGATAGTGCACCAATTCGCCCACTTCCTGCGGCGGCGGGTTTTTCACAATCGCCCAATACGTCTTTTTGACCTGTCCCTCGCGAAACATTTCGCACAGCCGCGGCAGAGCCTT
>BNTT01000400.1 GCA_025996815.1 Bacteroidia bacterium | reverse complement strand
GGGCTAATGGACAAAATTCAGGCTGAAAGTAGTGATAACTAATTGAAATACATAACTTTGCAAGCATTTAGAGAAATGAGTAAAAAATTTGCATTTATTGCGGGTCGAAAACGACCAAGAAAAACGGCTGGAAATTAGGAAAACAGCAGTACAAATGTTATGTTTGCAAGCGTCAATTTTTAGAAACGCGCAGGCACAATGCGGTCGAAATTTGGGAAGAGTACGCTCGGGGGAAGCAGACCTACAAACAGTTAGCCGAGCATCACGGATGCTCTACAAAAACTATTCAACGCCAATTGGATAGCGTAAAGGTTGATAGGCTACAAGAGTTTAACAGGGTAGCCAATGTGCTGATGGATACGACCTATTTTGGTCGCGATTTTGGTGTTATGGTGTTTAGGGATAGCCTGAGCGGATGTTTTTTGTACAAACAGTATGTAAAAACCGAGACGAATGCGTTGTATTTGGCAGGAATAGCAGAAATCGGTCGTAGAGGCATTTGTGTTCAGTCTATCATCTGTGATGGTCGTAAAGGGTTGTTTAGTGGGCTTTTTGATGGTGTGCCGATGCAGATGTGCCAGTTTCATCAAGTGCAGATAGTAACCCGTTATTTGACCCGCCGACCACAGACGGACGCTGCTAAAGAACTAAGAAAATTAGCCTTGAAATTGGTAAAATTATCGAAAGCAGACTTTACTAAAGCATTGAATGATTGGCACTTAAAATGGTCTTATTTTCTGAACGAACGGAGTGTGTCTGCCAAAACAGGAAAGACGTTTTATACACATAAAAAACTCAGGAGTGCGTATTTAAGCCTGAAAAGGAATTTGCCGGTGCTTTTTACCTTTGAAGATTATCCCGAACTCTGTATGCCTAACACAACAAACGCTTTGGACGGCTGTTTTTCTGACTTGAAAAACAAACTCAGAAACCACAATGGCTTATCTAAAGAACGTAAAATGAAGTATATTGATGGGTTTTTCAAGGTATAAAAGGCTTCTAAAAAGTCGAAGGAATTATCTATTGTGATAATCCCTTCTCTGACTTTTTCGTCAGCCTGTCAAACTATCCCTGACAAGTTGCTCCCCAGCAGAGCTTGTTTCCGTTTCATTTGACCATGCAAAGATATGAATAGTTGGGCAGTATTTATTCATCCTAAAAAATATTTAGCCTGAATTTTGTCCACTTGAAACAAACGGCTCTTTTTTAGCCTGAATTTTGTCCATTACACC
>BNTT01000399.1 GCA_025996815.1 Bacteroidia bacterium | reverse complement strand
GTGCCACATCCACGATTTTCTTGTCCGCCACTGCCGCGCCCAGCCCTTGGTTTATCACAATCTTCTGCAACACAGGAACCTGCATCTTAGAGGTGTAACTAAACTCTTTCGTGAGCGTCGGAATGATTTGTTCCAGATAGACTTTCTTCAAATTCGCCGTGTTAGACACCGCTGCCTTCGCAGTTTTATTTTCTGATTCGTTTGCTTTTTTTAATTCTGTTTCCTTGTGAATTTTTTCGTCTATCAATTGCTTTATTTCCAAATCAATAAAAGGCAAAATGTCTTCCGCTAAACGGAACATATTTGTTGAAAACAAATTGGGAATACCGTTTGCGTCTTCTTGATAAACGAATTGTGCATTTATAATAGCATTGTTTATGTCAAAAATCGCCCTTTGGGGATTTACTCCTCCTCTTTCTTTGTCCCCAAGATATGTTTTAAATGCTTGACTTATTTTACTCCTATTTTGTGGAACATTAAAATCAATAGGACTAACACTAAATTTTCCATAATATAACCAAATTTCAAAGCAAGGATTACTGATAATTAAATGAATACCTAATTGTTCACATTTGGGTTTTATGCTTAAGAGGTCATCCATATAGTCATCAACATCTGAAACAATATATATTTGGTCTGGTTCATCCTCTTGACTAGTTGCATAATATTTTTGTTTATATATTGCTGTATCTAAATAATTTGCAGGTTGTCTTGGTTCTGCAATAAAATCTAATTTTATCCTATTAAATCGGGCTTCTTTTAATATTTTTACAAAATAATCTTTCTCTCTTACTTCTCCACCCGAAACAATCACAAAGAAAGATTTAGGTGATTTAATTCCTTCCTCTTTCCTGTAATTTGCACCCGCATCTTTAATTGGTTTTGCTGAAACAACCGTAACAATTTCTCTTTTTTGTTGTTTCGACTCTATGACGGGTTTTTCGGGATTGGATTTTGTGTAATTTCTCATACTTCAACGCTAATTTCGGCAATTACAGGCACAGCACCATAGCGACCGTCCAAATAACCGTTTTCAATATTCAAAGTATTATGTAAATTAAAATCATTCAGCGAATACATTTTTGTATTACCTTCCATTTTTTCAGCTAACCAAATTTCATCGGGGCGAACTAATTCCTGCTGATTCAACAGTTTTGTTGTGTGGGTAGTAAAAATGGAAGGTAATACAAAAATGTATTCGCTGAATGATTTTAATTTACATAATACTTTGAATATTGAAA
>BNTT01000398.1 GCA_025996815.1 Bacteroidia bacterium | reverse complement strand
CCGATGTCGGTGCGCTGGTCGGGCGTGCTCCAACCGACTGTTTCGGGTCAATATGAAATAGGAATCATCAAATATGGTCTGATGCGCCTGTTCATCAACGGCGAAAAAATATTCGACCACAACAACAACGAACGCGGCGTGTATATGCGAACCATTGACTTTGAAGCCGGCAAAACCTACGATGTTGCAGTGGAATATTCGTTCAAACGTGCTTTCAGTTGGACCGGCAATGGCGAAGGACAACCCGAAATGGTGTATAGTGCCCTGTTGTGGAAATCGCCCCACCAACAGGCGAAAGGATTGTTCGCAGCAGAAAAAGCCCTGGCAAAAAAGAGCGATGTAGCCATTGTGGTGCTGGGTATCAATAAAAGTATCGAAATGGAAGGTCGCGACCGCAAGGATATTTACTTGCCGGAAGACCAGCAACAGTTTATCAAAGAGATTTACAAAGCCAATCCGAAAACCATTCTGGTGTTGGTGGCAGGCAGTCAATTGGCTATCCGTTGGGAGCAAGACCACCTTCCGGCTATCCTCAATGCGTGGTATCCGGGCGAATCGGGCGGCACGGCAATTGCCGAGGTCTTGTTTGGCAACTACAATCCTGCGGGACGTTTGCCTTTGACTTACTACGATTCGTTGGACGATTTACCTGCTTTCGATGATTATCAAGTGACCAACGGGCGGACGTATATGTTTTTTGACAAGAAGCCGCTCTATCCTTTCGGTTACGGATTGAGTTACACGAAATTTGAATACAGCAATATCCGGATAGACAAAGCGGAAGCAACTATCGGCGAACTGCTTACGGTGACGGTGGACGTGCGCAATACCGGACGTTTCGACGGCGATGAAGTGGTTCAGTTGTACCTCAAAGAAACAAACGCCAAAGAAATTCGCCCCATTCATCAATTGAAAGGTTTTAAACGCATTCATGTGAAAAAGGGCGAAACACAAACGGTATCTTTCCAAATAGACCGGGAAGCCCTGTCGTATTGGAACAGCGAAAATCACTTTGCAGTCAATCCGGGCGTGTATGAAGCACAAGTAGGTGCCTCCTCGGCAGATATTCGGCAAACGGTGAATTTCACCATTCAACCGTTAGAAGAAACAAATAGCAAAAAATAATGTGACTATCTGCACCGTTTTTGCAAGGCTTCTTCTTTCTCGCTATTCCAATAGTTGCAATCCAATTCAAAGAAAGTGGAGGTATAGGGAATCGTGAGGGTTGTTTTCAAAATCACCACATTA
>BNTT01000397.1 GCA_025996815.1 Bacteroidia bacterium | reverse complement strand
GAGCGTGTTGATTTTTCTTCAACAGGATGGGATGGTGATACAATAATAAATTTGGGTAAAAAAATGATGGATAGTTATATAAATCCAATCGCGGGTGCAACATTAATAGCAAAGGGTGTTCAGGCAATATTTGGTGGAGATGATACTGAATCTGCACCTTTCGTAAAGTGTCCAATCTGCGAGGGAAAATATTTAATTTGTGCAAATTGTGATGCTGTTGTTAAATATACTAACAAGAAAGGGAATGCAATTTGCAAAAATTGTGGAACAGATTGTGGAGAAATTGGATGAAGCAAAAATAAAGAATGATTGTATGGGACTACTAAATTTATTATTCGGCGATTCGCCCGCATCTTCCGGCAACAGCCCGAAGACGTATCAAGTCAGATTAAAAGGCACAGTTTACATAAGCGCGGGCGCAAGACTATTCGACAGAATAGTGGACATGGACGAAACGCAAAAGCAACTGTTCACGGGTGGCAGGCGCAAAGAAACGATGGAAGGTTGGCTGAAAGCCAATTATGGGCAAAGTGCGAAAGCGGGGAGTTTCACAGTGCAAGTGCTGTAAGTTAAATTAAAATTGATGAATTAAACTATTAATATTTAAATATTTAGAATTATGACAACACAGACAAAAAAACAGACAAAAGATGGCATTTTGATGCCTTTGTTGATGGGTTATACTCCGGTTACACCCATTCGAATGAGTGACAACAACGAAATCCTTGTTTATGACTTTGTTTTACAAACGCACAACATTGATATGCGAACTGTTGGCACTAAATGCCGAAAATCCACTGCTAAAAAACTGGCGGGTGGCAGCACGAGCCATGATGCAAAAAATGAAATGGATGATTCCAAAAGTGTCAAGTAAGTGATACTGATAGTTACCAACAAGGAAGATATACATCCAACATACATAATAGACTATTTAAGCGAAAGACAAATACCTGTTTTCCGCTTAAATACAGAGGCTTTGTTGAGCGATTATGAATTTTGTTGGTATAATAATTCGCAAGGTTGCGATTTTAGTATCAAAAACATTCACAGCAACTTAAAGTGTCGAGGCTCGGAAATTACAGCGGTGTGGGAACGCCGTCCCGAAGCCCCGACAGAGTTGTTGATGCAAAATTTGCCTGAACACCCTTTGCTATTAATGTTGCACCCGCGATTGGATTTATATAACTATCCATCATTTTTTTACCCAAATTTATTATTGTATCACCATCCCATCCTGTTGAAGAAAAATCAACACGCTC
>BNTT01000396.1 GCA_025996815.1 Bacteroidia bacterium | reverse complement strand
CGCTTTCGACAAAACGCCCATACGTGAGTTGCTTACCGAACAACGTCAATGCAATCAAAATGTCAAAGAACAACTAAATTTATTTGAATGTTAATTCTTGTTAAATATTAACGCAACAGCAGTAATTGACAATATCGGTTCAAGTAGTTCGGCACGAAATATCGCAGGTGTTCTCACAGCAAACGGCAAAAAAATCGACAACAAAACCGTTTCAAAATATATTGATACGCTCGTCGAATCTTATCTTTTTTACAAAGTAAATCGCTATGACATAAAGGGGAAACAGCATTTGGCGACACAGGAAAAATACTATTTGGTGGATTTAGGATTGCGAAATGCTTTACTTGGCAAAGAGGTTTCCGCCGACAGAGGACATTTGCTTGAAAATATTATTTATCTCGAATTGCAGCGACGTAATTATCAAATTTGGATTGGTAAAACAGACCATCTCGAAGTTGATTTTGTTGTTCGCGACAAAAACGGCTACACGCAATATATTCAGGTTTCATATTCTGTAAAAGACCCGATAACACTCACACGCGAACTCGCCCCGTTTGACAAAATTCCCGATTATAACGAGCGGCTTTTAATTACAATGGACTACGAAAACGACAGCCACAACGGAGTGAAACAAGTAAATGCAATAGATTGGTTACTAAACAAATAGCATAAATAAAATCGGGCGGAGCATTGCTAATTAAATAATTATTTGTAACTTTGCGGTGTTATTGCGGACAGCGTAAAAAATCAAATGCAGAAAGAAATATTGATATATGACTATAGACATAATAAAAGACGAAGAGAAAAGGAATAAAATTAGGTTTGTTTCTTTTATTATTCCCGAATTTGCACGCGCTTATAAAATGAATAAACAAGTTGCATACCGCTATCTGAAAACTTATGGCGGACTTGATTTTCTGCTTGAAAATTGGTGGGCTTTGCATACCGACAATCCGATGTATGCGGTTAGAGATATGTATGATATTTGTTACGAAAATGGTGGTGTTGCAAGATGAAAGTTTATCACGGAAGCTATATCGAAATTGATAAAATAGACTTGTCCAAAGGCGAGTTAGTCTGATAGACGAAAATACAGAGTATTACGAAAAATCGTGGCAAGAAATCTACGAGATGTTAAAAAAAGATTGGTATAGGCGCTTAGGTCGCCCTTGTTAATGCATTATATTTCAATCTTATAGGCTCATGAAAGACCATTCTTTTAATGGTCAAATCAAAGATTGACCCCATAAAAGCCCTTCTATTGTACCGAT
>BNTT01000395.1 GCA_025996815.1 Bacteroidia bacterium | reverse complement strand
GCAATAGTGGCTTTGTTTTCGAGCACATGTGCCAAAAATGTGGTGAAGTGATAGTTCATCGGAATCACATCGCCCGGCTTCACAAACGCGCGACAAATTACGTTTTCGGCGGCACGTCCTTGGTGCACAGGCAGCAAGAATTTTTTGCCCAGCACATCTTCAACGGCAGTTTTGAGCCGCTCAAAACTTTGCGAGCCGGCATACGCATCGTCGGCTTGAAACATAGCCGCTATCTGATTGTCGCTCATCGCGTTGGTGCCGCTGTCGGTGAGCATATCAAGATACACGTCTTTGGTACTCAACCCAAAAGTATTGTAGCCGCTTTCTTCGAGCGCACGCAGCCGACGCTCAATGGGCACAAGGTTAAGTTTTTGAATCACACGCACTTTGTGCAGTTCGAGCGGAATCTCTTCGCCAAGAAAAAATTTAATGTTGTTCATAATTTTATATTATTAATTAATTAACGTATATTCAAGTTACAAATGCAACTTTTGCGACTGCAAAAGTAGTAAAAAATATTCATTTGGGGATAAAAATCTGATTTTTTTTCAAAAAAACTTGCAGGGCAACCCTGAATATTAAAAAATAAAGTGTAACTTTGTAGCAAAAATAATATATAGATATGAGTACAGATATAAATTCATACCGTTTTATTAGCGATACAGAGCCGACAGAGCAGCAACTTCTTACGATTATGAAAGAAGTTGAGGCGGATGTGCGTCAAAAAAGTTTTGAAAGGAAAAATATTATTAAAGAAAATCTTAAACGAGAATATGATAATGCTCGTGCAAGGTTTCCTAATTTGTAGCCAATGGAAAAGCCAAAACTTCTGATAGTAGCCCGACAAAGTAGAATTTATCCAAAGAGCTAAGCAAAAAGGTTATTTCATTCGTTTGTTTTTTATTGGAACAGATAGCCCTGAAATAAATGCCGCAAGGGTGGCACAGCGAGTAATGGAAGGCGGACACGATGTGCCAATACAAAAAATAAGTCGCCTAACCGCAAGGCTGCCATCACCTATATGATTTTATCAGCCCAGAGTTCCTTTAAAAATTCCGTTGCCGGATAAATTTCGACATCGCCCAGTGTGCGGCGATATTTGTCTAGCGACACCACGAGCAGTTTTGCCTGCGGAAATTCTTCCTAAAGAGGC
Source organism: Bacteroidia bacterium (assembly GCA_025996815.1). Classification (GTDB taxonomy): domain Bacteria; phylum Bacteroidota; class Bacteroidia; order Bacteroidales; family Azobacteroidaceae; genus Azobacteroides. Next base: position 119 of record BNTT01000395.1, on the reverse strand, counting down.
TGTCTCAAAAGGACAGCCTCATTTTTATATATATTTAATATTCCCCTATTTTTCGTACCTTTGCATCTGCAAATCAAAGATATAAGCATTATGGCAAAAGTAGTATTTAAGGATTACAG
>BNTT01000394.1 GCA_025996815.1 Bacteroidia bacterium | reverse complement strand
GATGATGCCGCCAAGCACGTGATAAAGCCCGCGGAACTGCCCTGTGTTTTCAATCGCCATCACTTCCTTGATGTTTTCGACCACGCAAATCAGGGAGGCATCGCGCGACAGGTCGCCGCAGATTTGGCACACTTCGTCGTCGCAGATGTTGTGGCACACGCGGCAATAATTGACCTCGCGGCGCAGTTCAATCATCGCGTTTCCGAATGTATCGACCTCCTCCGGCGTGCGTTTCAGCGAGTGGAGCACCAAGCGCAGGGCGGTTTTGCGACCAATGCCGGGCAATTTGGCAAATTCATTGACCGCATTTTCCAACAAAACCGATGGATACTTCTGTATCAACGTCTATTTTTCTTGTTTTGTTCGTTTTGACGCTGTTTGAGCAGTGCCTGTTGCTGCCTTTGCGCCTCTTCCAGACGTGCCATAAAGCCCGATTTTTTCTTCGCCGGTTTGGCTTTTTTCTTGTTCGCTTCGAGTTTTGCCAGCAGCCTGTTTTCGTCAATCAGGAAGCGGAAACCCACCGTTTGAGCCAACGTAATCAGCGACGACACCGAATAATACCAGTTAAGCCCCGCAGGATAGTCGTTGAGCACGAAAAACATCACCACCGGCATCATATACATCATCAGGTTCATTCCGGGCATCTGCTCCTGCCCCGTTGCCTGTTGCCCCATCGTGAATTTCGTATTCAGAAGCATCAGAACGGTCATCAGCAGGCAGAACACACTGATGTGGTCGCCCAGCAACGGGATATGGGTGCCAAACGACACAATCGAATCGTAGGTCGCCATATCATCGGCAAACCAAAAAGCCTTGTGACGCAGCTCGATAGCGGTCGGGAAAAACATAAACAGCGCAATGAGGAACGGCATCTGCACCAGCATCGGCAGGCACCCCGCCATCGGACTTGCGCCCACCTGCTTATAGAGTTCCATCGTCTTCTGTTGGCGCGTGAGGGCATTGTCCTGCCCGGGATATTTGTCCGAAATCACCTGCACCTGTGGTTTTAGGACGCGCATTTTCGCCGACGACATCAGCGATTTATACGTCAGCGGGAACAGCACGAGGCGGATAATCACGGTCAGCAGCAAAATCGCCAGCCCAATATTGTTGCACCAGCTTGTGAGCCAGTCAAATACAGGAATAACCAGGTATTTGTTTATCGGGCGAAGCAGCGGTTTCCAGCCCAGTGGCACCAATTTTTCCAATTCCACCATTTCTTCGGGCGCAAACTTCGTGGCATCGTATTTTTTCAGCAAACTGTATTTATTGGGT
>BNTT01000393.1 GCA_025996815.1 Bacteroidia bacterium | reverse complement strand
CCAGTCCCAGTTTTTTATCAATTTTGGGATAATAGTAAATGCCTGTTGCCAACTTTATAAGTACCTGCTTCTTTACCAAATTCGACAACGCTTTTGATACGGCTTTTGCTTCACCATAAGTCGAAAAATCGGAGGCAAAAAACTCTTTGCCCCTTCCGCATTTTTTTATATTGATAAGTATTTTATTTTCAATACTTTGCATATTCATTTTCTTTCATTTTTGGCGAAAATATACGCAATATTTTCGCTTGAAATTAATGTTGCAAAGGTACTGCTTTTTTTGAAATAAACAATATTTTTTTGGAACGAATTTTGCATAAATTCGTTCCAATTTTCTGCAAATTCAATCCATCATCACCAAGGTTTCGACTCCGGCTAATTTGAATGCGCGTTGCAAGCCAAATACGCCCTCGCTGTTTTTGACTTCGCCCAAGCCTGTTTCGCAAGCCGAGAGAACAACTAACTTTGTTTTGGATAAGTTCAATTGAGAGATTTCCTCTGCTGTTAAAATGCCGTCTTCGATGTCAGGGATTACATTATTTTTGCGGTTCAAAATAATTATTTACATCATACAATGAAGATTGTTTACTCTGTTCTTTTAGTTTCTTGATATTCTTTTCATAGATATTATCAGGATGATTTATGAGAACCCTTTCCATCGCAACTTGGAAGTGGCTTGACACATCATCATAATCGCCTTTGATAAAATACATTTGTTCTACCATATTTAGATAAGCACGTCCTCCTGTGTGGGTATCAATGGATTGATAATAATGTGAAAGTGCTTGTTGGCTGTAATACGTGCGTGCCAGTCTTTCTTTAAAGTCTTTTCCCAAAAACTTTTGTAAATAATCATTTATTTTTCTTTTTTCGGGTAAAGCTCCATATATACTAACCCAGGCTGTTAAATAGTTGTATATATTAGCAAAGAATCCGTGATTAAAAAGATAGGAATCTCCTGCTGTTTTGATTAAGCGTAATATCTCGTCAAGACAAAATATCGAATCAGCTATCAACATTTCCAAAATTGTGATAAAGTAATTTTCGCAATCAGTAACTTTTATTTTGCTATTAAAAATCGCATGTATCTTACTCTTGGTATATTTATCATATTGAGTTGATAAACCGTCAGGTGGATATATTTGAATTATCTTCCAAATTTGCTGCTTATAAATGCGATCATCGCTACCACAACCTACATCTTCTTTCATTAACATAAGTGCTTCCCAGTTAAGAATTTCTTTCATTCTAAGTGCATAAACACGAGCCGAAACACT
>BNTT01000392.1 GCA_025996815.1 Bacteroidia bacterium | reverse complement strand
AACATCGTTCCTGCCGTTGGACTCTCATCGTATTTACATCTGTTACAGCGGCGAGAATAAGGTCGTTTGCCCCTGCAAAATGTCGTGTTACCACATTTTTTGCACTGGTAGCCATCTTCCCACTTGAGTGCAGACAAGTATTGATAACAATCTGTATCCGTTGGAAACTCCTGTAAAAATTGATTGAGTTCACTCCCATAAATTTTATCCTTTCTTCCATGCTACAAGGGTAGCAAATTATTGGGGCGACCTAAACGCCTATACCAAAAAAATAATTGACATAATTAAGAGAGAAGTTGCTGAAAAATATGATAAAATAAATAAACCTTTTGATAGCCTGAGTGTATGACGTTCTGTGAAAATTATTTTAATTTTGCAAGGATTTTTTCTTTTTCGGCGATTAATTGCGCAAACAGTTCCTTTCGTGGTGGCTCGAATCCACCTTCTCGCCACGCTTCGGTATCATCCATATCAATGTAGGGATATGTTGCCTCAAATAGTGCCGATTCAATCAAATAATATTCGATTAGTGCTTTCAACTCTTTACGTACAGTTTCCTCCGATAAGCGATGACCGTCAGAACACGTAAAGATGTTGCTGCTCATAAGCGTATAGCTGAAATTTTGTTCAAACTCTGCACGAAAACTAAACAATTCATCGTTTAATCCGAACAATCCGTATGTAAATTCAGCATCTTCCCTGTCGCCATTGTCCGCATTCAGTTTTTCTCGTTCAACAACAAATTTTTCCATTTCCAAAAACACCGGGAGTTGCGACTGTAAATGTGGATGTCGTTTGACAATGTCAATTTCAGTCGGGTGTAAAGCAGGATTGATTAGTATTTTCGGTGTATCGGGGAATTGTAATGCCACAAATCCACCCATCGACGAGCCGATAAGGAAACAGGCAGGATGGGTAGTCATCGCCTCCTTGATAGTTGCCACAACAGACTGCATATTCGTGTAATCAATCTTCGGCTCGATGATGTTCAGTACGCCCGCAAACTCTTTGCGCAAAATGGAGGCAGTTCGAGAATTGCCACCGGATTCCAAACCGTGAATATAGATGCAATTTTTCATCTATTTCTAATTTTAATTTTTTTTATGTGAACTTCTAAAAATACCAAATTTACATTTTGATTTTACAACAGAGCCGAAGTCCATTTAAACTCTGTTCAAAATCGGGGACAAAGTTAGGCAAAATTCTATTCAACCCAAACTTTTTTTCAGTTGTGCAACAGGCTCCGGAGCCTATGCAGAACCGGAGTGCAAAGATACAACTTGGGATA
>BNTT01000391.1 GCA_025996815.1 Bacteroidia bacterium | reverse complement strand
TTCCGCTTTCGACAAAACGCCCATACGTGAGTTGCTTACCGAACAACGTCAATGCAATCAAAATGTCAAAGAACAATTAAATTTATTTGAATATTAATTCTTGTTAAATATTAACGCAACAGCAGTAGTTTATCTATAAAAATGGTGAAATTATATTGTTAAATGAAGCATATTATGAAAGGTAAAATTATTATAAGATTGATATTTGTCCTGTTTTTTGGAATCTTGCTTTTCCCAGTCGATGCAGACGGTAAAAACGGCAAAAACGTTTCAGATAGCCTTTGTGTCGTCAATGAGATTCTTATTTCTATACTTGATAATATTGTTATTCATGAATCACACTGTGAATATTATACTCCTCAATTAATATTTAATATTAAATTACAGCACAATAATTATATATTAATTGGAACTATTGGAAATAGAATATTAAAGGCAAGCGATAATTTAGGGTGCTTTGAATATAAAAATCATTTATTTGTGGTTGATGGTAATTCATTAGATACTCGTTTATTTAGTAAAACAGAGAAGAAAAAACATGCTATTTTTTCAAAATCAAAAACAGGTTATGATAAAAAATCAAAAAGATGGACATTTGATATTGATGCAATACAAGATGATTCTTATTCCTATTGGTATTATAAATATGTCAATAATGAATTTATATATCAATGGTCATCAACTTTTTGTGATAAAAATGATTCTACTCAAAAGAGAGAGTTAATAACAAAAGACATAAAATTTGATCTGAAAGAGATTGAATTAAAAGATAGTATGTTTATCAAAAAATTAAATGACTTAACGATAGACATAGGGGATACTTTGATTGCTCCAAATAAGAAAAAAAAATATTCATTATTTATTTCTAAAAAAGACAAAGAAAAATATCGTATCACCATTAGTGAAATATTAAAATTGGAGCCAAGAGCAGATGATATAGGTTTTTACATAGAGGATGGAATTTTTTTTAAAATAGAAGGAGAAATAATTGAGGATGTCTTTTGTGTGACAAATAATAAAAAACAGTTTAGAGCAAAAATAATCATCGGGACAAAATATAAGGGACGTATTCTTCCATATCTTGAATCATATATAGACCATGAATGGTGGTTTATCTATAAAAATGGTGAAATTATATTGTTAAATGAATCTATATTATGAAATACTGCTGTTGCGTTAATTTTAAATATTTTATTGTAATCTATTGATATACAAACACATATAAGCGTTCTTTGATTTTTCGATTTGAATTGACGTACTTTTGTTCAAAAAAGCAAAAAGTATGCAT
>BNTT01000390.1 GCA_025996815.1 Bacteroidia bacterium | reverse complement strand
GGGGGAAGACCGGATGTCGAAAACGGCTCAGGAGCGCGTCCGTGAAGATATGCGATTCATTGCCGAAACGCTTCAAAAGCAGCGGGAACGCATCGCGGAACTGGAACGAAAGCTGCGAAATGCTCGAAAGGGCAGCGGCAACAACCCCGAAATGAAGAAGATGATAGAACGCTTGAAAGCCCAATTGGAAACCAAGGATTCCGAATTAGCCGCCTTAAAGAGCGAAATAGCGAAAAAGAACAAGCAGATAGAAGGGCTAAACACCGACAAAAAAGACCTTCAAGCCAATGTGCAGTCGCTCGAAGAGCAAACGAAAGCAAAAGATGCCGAAATAAAGCGTCAGATAGCCGAAATGAACAAGGTGTATTACTGCTTCGGCACATCCAAAGAGTTGAAGGAGCAGAAAATTATAGTGAACGGACAATTGGGTCCGGATTTTGACCCCAACTATTTCATTCTCGCAGACAAAACGCAGTTGAAGGCGGTGCCGCTCTTCGCGGTGCAGGGCAAACTCGTTTCCAAACACCCTGCCGGCAGTTATAATTTCGTGAAGGGCACCGACGGCAAAGCCAACCTGCAAATCACGAATGCCGATAAGTTTTGGAGTTTGACCAAATATCTAATTGTAGAAGTTAAAGTTTGAACACAAAAACAATGAGAGGACAACTGAAAAAAGTCTTAAAAGTGACGCTCCCGCTGGCGTTGGGGGTCGCTATTCTGTATTTTTTATACAGAGGGCAGGATTTGGGTGCGCTGTGGACGGAGATTAAAGATGCCAATTGGGCTATCCTGCTCTGCTCGCTGCCGTTTGGGATGGCTGCCAACGCCCTGCGCGGACTGCGCTGGCAGTTGCTGATTCAGCCATTGGGATACCACCCGAAGCGGGCTAATCTGATTTATGCCGTGTGGGGAAATTATGCCGTGAATCTGGCTCTGCCGCGTGCCGGCGAGATTTGGCGGTGCGGGGTGATTTCGAGCAAGGAAAAAATCCCGTTCAAAAAGTTGTTCGGCACGCTGATTATCGACCGGCTGTTCGACGCGGTGGTGGTCGTGCTGTTCATCCTGCTGGCTTTTGTGAGCAACGTTCCCGTTTTTCTCAAAAATATGCACAAGTTTGAGATGCCCGCCTTTCTCACCTCGCCCCTCTTTTATCTCGGAATAGTGGCTGTGATGGCTTCAGCAGTCGTTTTGCTGTGGCTTTTCAGAACAAACAAAACAGTCAAAAAACTCATCGACCTCCTTGTGGGGCTTTGGAACGACTTCAAGGTGGTGGGACACATGAAAGAAAAAA
>BNTT01000389.1 GCA_025996815.1 Bacteroidia bacterium | reverse complement strand
CATTGTCGTCAGTCAAACGCAACTTTAACTCAGTTGTAATAAATCGGATACGATTTACTTCACTATCTGTTTGTATATATCGAAGAGGCACTTTCCTTTTATCACCGGTCTTATTGAACAGGTCAAAATCTTCCTTCCGCTTGTATATTTCAAATGTTCAAACTGTCGTATGCAATATAAAGATTTCGTATTGCATTTTTTGTTATGATATCTATACCTTTTTCTCCCGTTTTACCTTTATTCAATAATGACTTAATACTAGATAAGTGTATTTTATTTCGCACACAATAGTTGAAACAAGTCAAAATTTTCGTAATTTGAACGGCTGAAGGTTTGTATTGATTAGCTCGCTTATAAAAATTCATAGACAGCGAATATACGAATATGGTAAGGTCTATATTGTCTAATGGGACAGAATCATTGTATGGATTTATAGATAGTAAAAACTCTTCCTGATTAATTTCAGAGTCAATAAATTTCAAAAAAGAGCGCAAAAAATTTTCATCGCCCATTGTGTTTTTTGCCGCTATTATTAATTGCTGACAATTTTTTTCGTAAAACTTACAGGGTTGGCATTGATTTTGTGTTGCTTGAAAATACACATCTCCCAAATTAGACAATATTCGTGCCATTGCTACGCAGTATTTTGCATTTGTTTGGGTTGCCAAATATTCATCTTTTTCTTTCAGTATCTGTATTACCGATTGATTCCAATATTCTTCTTCCTTCTCATTATCATTTAGTATCAATCCAATAAATGCTTTTTTGTAATAATAACAAGCGTATGAAGAAATCCCTGTTTTAGAACTTTCAGTGTCAGACGAGAAAACTTTATTTTTGTAATACAAAATATCACCTATTTTGGAATAAAAATCGGCTGTAAGAATCTTTATATCTGCATGTTTAATTGAGCAAATAAGAAAATCAAACTCATCTTGTATCAACTTAATATCCCGTTCGAGAATACCAACTGAATATCGTTTTTCCAAAATCTGCAACTTGGCAAGCAAAGGCAAATAAATCAATTGCAAACTTTCGAATGTCATGTTTTTGAACATTATCCGTTGTGTTTCCGGAGTAAGTTTAGTGTCCATTTTCCATATTTCAGTGTCAGGGACTTGATATTCAATCAATAGCTTTACTATTTCACCATAGAGTTGATAGGCAAATTCCGGTTGTTTGCGTCTTTCGTACAGGTATGCCAGTTTTAATTGATTGCGAATGAAAATATAAAACAATTCGAGATTTTCATGGTCGTTTTTGTCTTTTTCTAATTCTTTGCTATAAAGACAGCATACATCTTCTTCG
>BNTT01000388.1 GCA_025996815.1 Bacteroidia bacterium | reverse complement strand
CAGTTCGGAAGAGGGTTTGTGTTTTTTCGCTGCCGACAAATCCGTTGAATTTTATAATGGATTGTTTATCCAATACCTGAACTCCATGACCGACGAAGCGAATAGCAATCCTCAGAATGTATTGACGGATATTTTATTTAAAAAAATCACCGATTTCATTGCCAATCAAGGGAAAGCGAATCCCTATTTTGAAACACAAATCAGTAAACAAGGGCAAAATTTTGTTATCAGAGTAAATGTTTTTGATGACAACAGTTTTGAAATCATCATCAACGATATTACCAAACAGGAAAAAACGCGCCGCATAAAGCAGGAGATGACGGGAAATATCACCCACGAACTGCGCACACCTGTAACCGGCATTCGCGGTTGTCTGGAAACCATTTTGGAACATCCGTTAAGCCCCGAAAAAAAGCAATATTTTATAGAAAGTGCCTACAATCAGGTATTGGTGCTTTCCGAACTGATACAGGATATGAGCCTGATTACCAAGATAGAAGCAGCCCCGCAATCCTTCAAATTGGAAGCGGTGGACATGGAAAATTTGCTCGAAAACTTAAAAAACGACGTGGAAATTTCGCTCCAAGAAAAAAACATCCAAATGGAATGGAACCTGCCCGAAAACGTCATCGTAAACGGCAACCGAAATCTGCTTTATTCCATTTTCCGTAACCTGACCGACAATGCCATCCGCTATGCCGGAACAAATGTAACCATCTCCATCAAAAAATACAATGAAGACAAAGATTTCTACTATTTCTCCTATTCCGACACCGGAACAGGCATCCCCGAAGAACAACATCTGAGCCGCTTATTCGAGCGTTTTTACCGCATCAACGAAGGCAGAACAAGGGACACAGGCGGCTCAGGCTTAGGTCTATCCATCGTAAAAAATGCCATTGCCTTTCACAAGGGAACGATTGTAGCCAAAAACAGAGCTGGCGGCGGATTGGAATTTTTATTTACGTTGGGGAAATAATTACGGCGATTCAGCCTCATTACCTCATTCATTTTTTCAGGTTCAATTCTTGCAAAAGAAGTTTGTAAATGTCTGCATTTGATTTGAGGTGCAAGCCTGTGGATTCGTCAATCAAGCACGTATAGATTTTTGAAGCATAATAGAGGTCGGTGGCAACGGGTTCTGTCATGCCGCAGTCGGTAATCAATTGCTTAACAACATAGTCATCTATATGGTAAAAAACGCTGTCGGATTCGGTGGTTGTCTGTTCAATCATTTGCAGCGATTTCAGCGTACAAAAAGCGATTTGGTGTGTCGGTTTTTTGAATTTCAACTCTTCAAGAAAGTCTTCTTTGGATATTTTG
>BNTT01000387.1 GCA_025996815.1 Bacteroidia bacterium | reverse complement strand
GTCACGTCGTGCCCGTGCGGTGGTGCGGGTGGTGGATGATGCGGTAGATAATCGGGTCGCGAAAGTGCATATTGGGGTTCGCCATATCAATTTTGGCGCGTAGCACCATCGCGCCTTCGGGGATTTCGCCGCTGTTCATCTGCGCGAACAGCCTCAAATTCTCGTCCACAGGGCGGTTTCGGTAGGGCGAATCCGTGCCCGCTTGCGTGGGCGTGCCCTTTTGCTTGGCAATGTCTTCAGACGATTGCTCGTCCACGTAGGCTTTGCCCTCTTTGATGAGGGCAACGGCAAAATCCCACAATTTTTGGAAATAATCGGACGCAAAATAGATGTTTTTCCAACTGAAACCCAGCCATTGGATGTCCTCCTTGATGGCATCCACATACTCCACGTCCTCTTTCGACGGGTTGGTGTCGTCGAAGCGCAGATTGCACACGCCGCTGTATTTTTGGGCGATACCAAAATCCATACAGATGGCTTTGGCGTGCCCGATATGGAGGTAACCGTTGGGTTCGGGCGGGAAGCGCGTCTGCACGCGATTGCTGTTTTTGCCCGCTTCCAAGTCCTCTTTCACATACGTCTCAATAAAATTGAGGCTTTTTTCACTTTCGATAGCCATAATTGCGTTTTTTTTGACCGCAAAGGTATGAAAAAATTGGTAGATAAAAAAATTATGAGTACCTTTGCCGCATAAAAACAAAACAAAATGGTAGTTACATTTTCAAAACCGTACTTGAAAGAATTGTACGAAACAGGGGAAACAAATGATAAGAAGCACCGTTTTCAGCCGTGAATTGTCAAACCATTATAAATAAAGACATTATGATTAAAATGGAAGGGGTTGCTCCCCAAATGATTGCAAACAATCTAACCCCGCATAAGCCAACGCATCCGGGGCGGCTTCTTTTGAGAGAGGTCGAATACTTGAACCTGTCTCAACGCGAACTTGCGCAGCAAATAGGTATGCCTTACAGTGATTTTCACGCCATTTTGAATGCGAAACAGCCCATAACACCGGTGCTTGCAAAAATGCTTGAAGCATTGAATTTAGGTTGGGATGCCGAAGAATTGCTGAGCGGGCAGGCTCGTTATGACAGCATTATGGCATCGCGCAAGCCTCAATCAAAAAATCCATTCGCCGCTCTCAGAAAAGTGGCGGCGGTGTTTGCTTGAAATCGCGCTCGGCGAGTTCCAAATTGGTGAATACAAAAAAATAATATTGAAAATATAGTTTCAAACCAAAAATTTTTTGTACCTTTGCGCCAAAATTTGAATTTTTACGAAATGCAAATGAAGAAATATACTCTTTTGAATAACATCTGCGGATGGGTG
>BNTT01000386.1 GCA_025996815.1 Bacteroidia bacterium | reverse complement strand
TCTTATGAGCGCGGACAAAACGAAAATACTAACGGCTTAATCCGCCAATATATCCCAAAAGGAACGGATTTTGATAACTACTCATACGATTATATTAAACTGATACAGAAGAAGATAAATAGCCGCCTATTCGCAATAATATTTCCCCTATTAATTTAACATAATATATCGGTGGTTTTGGCTTCGGGGGCCTTGCTTGTTTCGGAGGAACCGGTGCTTGCTTTGGAGGAACTGGTATAGGCTTTGGAGGATATGGTACAGGCTGAGGGGTGGCTGGTATAGGTACTTCCCCTCTAAAATATTTTTCCGTAAGCCCTACAATACGCGCAGTAGGTCTATCTCAAGTTTCTTTAGATAAACATTTGTAAATTAGCTCTTTTAACGGTTCCGAGTATGACCCTTGAATATTGGGAATTTCCGCACCGCCTTTCTGAATCAATCCGCCATGCTCGCCAAATGGGGTATCTCCTGTTATGAGTTCAAACACAGATGCTCCTAACGACCATATATCGCTGGCTTTGATAGGGAGGTTATCTTTACTAAAACGCTCTGGAGCCATATACGCCAGCGTTCCGGCATTGGCGTTGGTGACACTTCGGCGCAACGTGCTCCGCGCTTTGGTGCTAATGCCGAAATCGGTAATTAAAAATACGCCTTTGCTGTTTAGCAAGATATTGTCGGGCTTAATGTCCTGGTGAATTATGGGCGGCTCTTGCGAATGAAGATACTCCAATCCGGCTGCCACATCGTGCAAAAAATGCCATGCTTGCGCCTCCGTGATGCTGCCCACAAACTGTTTTGCCGAGCCTTTTTCGCAATATGGCATCAGCAAATAGGGCTGATTGTCATAGACATCGAAATACGTTGGGCGCAGCAAATTAGTGTGGTTGAGGTCAAACACCAATGCAAATTCCTGACTAAACAGTTTTGTCCCACTCGTGTCTAAACCCGTGCCCGGCGCATAGATTTTCAATGCCGCCTGTGCATTGCTCTTAGTGTCGTCCACCAGCCAGACCTCCGAGAAGCCTCCGCGCCCCAACAGCCGTATCAGGCGATATCTGTTGTCAAATAATGTGTTTTCTGTATGTTGCATATTATTTTTATTTTTTTTAATTGATATTCAAATAGTTGAGTATGCAGCATGGATGTAATCCCCTTTTATTGTTGTGCATCTGCTTCATTTTCAATTTTCAAATTCCAATTATTAACATCGGTGGATTCAACTTCTAAGTGCGACAAAAAGTTCTACAAAGATAGATAAAAAACTTCAGTTGGAGACTTAAAGCCGAGTTTTTCTCTTGGACGGCTATTTATCTTCTTCTGTATCAGTTTAATAT
>BNTT01000385.1 GCA_025996815.1 Bacteroidia bacterium | reverse complement strand
TCGGCGCGTCGCTTTCGTCGCGCCGATGATGGTGAGGATGAACGCGGCAAAGGTCATGGCAAATCGCTTATGATACTCTATTTCAAAGAATTGCACGCTGCCAACGCCCCGCTGTTTTTGCCGGTCGATGAACCGTCGCAGTGCCGGCGTGCGCATCTGCTCGCAGTCGTCCACGGAAATCAGGAAGTCGCTCGGCGTAATCACCAGCATCGTGTCGAGCGAGGCACCTGACGTGATGGTTTCTTTCATGCCCGAAAAATTGCGAATCATATAGTCCTTGACCGTCCAATGGTAGAGGGTGTCCCAGAGGACTTTTTGCGCCGTCAGGCGGGATTTCAACTCTTTGCCCTCAAATTTCTCCAGCGAAAAGCGGCTGCCCGACTTCAAATCAGCGTCAAAATGGTCGAAATAGGCAACCACACCCGAATCCACCTCCAACTGTATATGGCTGGAATAGGATACCCGCCAATTTTTAACATACTGATTATGAAACGCAATGCGGTGGACATTCGCCGGCGGAATAACGTAACTGTTCAGGTAGAAATTCATCCCCGCAATCACCGCCGCGCAAATTATGTAGGGACGCATCAACCGCCTGAAACTCATGCCACTCGCCAGCATCGCGATGATTTCGGAATTGTCTGCCAACTTCGACGTGAAAAAAATCACCGCGATAAACACAAACAGCGGACTGAAAAGATTGACGAAATAGGGAATAAAATTCACATAGTAATCAAAAATAATCGCGTGCGCAGGCGCATTGTGGTCGATGAATTTCGCCACCTTCTCGTTGAAGTCAATCATCACTACTATCGCGATAATCAACAGGATAGATAAAAAATACGTCCCGAGAAACTTCTTGATAATGTACCAGTCTATTGTCTTTAAAAATTTCATAATCTGTTTGTTAATTTAGAAATTTGTGCCGTTTTCCAAGCCGAAAAATCGCCTGAAATGATGTGTCTGCGTGCTTCTTTAACCAGCCACAGATAAAATGCCAGGTTGTGGATGCTCGCCAGTTGCAATCCCAAAATCTCGTTCACCTTAAACAAATGGTGCAGATAAGCCCGCGTGTGGATGGTGTCGATGGTCGCCGCGCCGTCTGCCTCGATGGGCGAAAAATCCATCTCCCATTGCTTGTTGATAATGTTGATAACTCCCTCTTTTGTAAAGAGTTGCCCATTGCGCCCGTTGCGCGTTGGCATAATGCAGTCGAACATATCGACACCGCGTTCTATCGCCTCCAAAAGGTTGGCGGGCGTGCCCACACCCATCAGATAGCGCGGTTTGTCGCGCGGCAGGATGGCATTGACCACTTCGAGCATCTCGTACATCTTTTCGGTG
>BNTT01000384.1 GCA_025996815.1 Bacteroidia bacterium | reverse complement strand
TTAACAAGGTTGTATTGTTCGGAAAATCAACTGACCGCCTTAGGTGTAAGTCAAAATGTGGCATTAACGGAGTTAGGTTGTCATATTAATCAACTGACAGCCTTAGATGTGACCCAAAATGAGGCATTAACAAAATTGTATTGTTCGGAAAATCAACTGACAGCCTTAGATGTGACCCAAAATGTGGCATTAACAAAGTTGGATTGTTCGGAAAATCAACTGACAGCCTTAGGTGTGCGCCAAAATGTGGCATTAACAGAGTTGTATTGTTGGCGTAATCAACTGACAGCCTTGGATGTGCGCCAAAATGTGGCATTAGCAGGGTTGTATTGTTGGGAAAATCAACTGACAGCCTTAGATGTGAACAAAAATGTGGCATTAACAGGGTTGGATTGTTCGGACAATCAACTGACAGCCTTAGATGTGCGCCAAAATGTGGCATTAACAGAGTTGTATTGTTGGAGAAATCAACTGACCGCTTTAGATGTACGCCAAAATGTGGCATTAACAAAGTTGCATTGTGGCAGCAATCAATTATCTACATTGAATGTGACCAACAACGCAATGTTGACGGAGTTAATTTGTTATCTCAATCAACTGACCGCCTTGGATGTGCGCCAAAATGTGGCATTAACAAAGTTGCATTGTGAAGACAATCAACTGACAGCCTTAGATGTGAGCAAAAATATGGCACTAACAAAGTTGGTTTGTGCTGACAATCAACTGACAGCCTTAGATGTGCGCCAAAATGTGGCATTAACGAAGTTGGATTGTAAAAACAATCAACTTACAGCCTTAGATGTGCGCCAAAATGTGGCATTAACAGAGTTGCATTGTTGGGGAAATCAACTGACAACCTTGGATGTGCACCAAAATGTGGCATTAACAGAGTTGCATTGTTGGGGAAATCAACTGACAGCCTTAGATGTACGCCAAAATGTGGCATTAACAAAGTTGGATTGTTCGAAAAATCAACTGACAACCTTAGATGTACGCCAAAATGTGGCACTAACAGGGTTGGATTGTTCGGAAAATCAACTGACCGCCTTAGATGTGAGTCAAAATGCGGCATTAACAGGGCTGTATTGTTGGGGAAATCAACTGACAGCCTTAGATGTGAACAAAAATGTGGCATTAACGGAGTTAGGTTGTTATATCAATCAACTGACAACCTTAGATGTGAGCCAAAATGTGGCATTAACAGAGTTGTATTGTTCGGAAAATCAACTGACAGCCTTAGATGTGCGCCAAAATGTGGCATTAACGAAGTTGGATTGTAAAAACAATCAACTTACAGCCTTAGATGTGCGCCAAAATGTGGCATTAACAGAGTTGCATTGTTGGGGAA
>BNTT01000383.1 GCA_025996815.1 Bacteroidia bacterium | reverse complement strand
AGAATTTAATCATAAATGATTTCAAAGAAAATGGATTAAACCCGATAGAGGGTATTTATGAAAATTCGGGTAATAGTACAAAATATAATGTTGCCGTGAAATATATGGGTAGCACATTAAGGCTCCTCTATTTGTCAGGTGCAGATAATCCTACAGACTGGGATGAAGGCGAAGTGAAAGCAACGCTCACGCCCACCGCAACACCGAATTTTTATAAAGCCAATTGGATAATGGCAGCCAAAACAGAAAATAATGATTTTTACATTTCTTTTGAGCAAGGGGTAATGAATGTAATTTCTCCCGACAAAACCAAAGAATTATACATAAAAATGTATCCCGCAGTAGGCGACAATATTGCTTCAACTCCTAATGGAGCATCAGGCTCAGGTACAGGGTTTGCAATAGCCTCAAATGGTTTAATTGCTACCAACTATCACGTGGTAGAAGGTGCAAATAAAATCAAAGTAAGGGGTGTCAATGGGCGTTTTGACCAATTTTATTCCGCAACAGTTTTATTAACAGATAAGAAAAACGATTTGGCTATTATAAAAATTAATACCGATTTCGGAACGCTGCCTTATGTGATTAAGTCAGGCATAGTCAATGTTGGAACTGATATATTTGTATTGGGCTATCCTCTACCTGCAACGATGGGCGATGAAGTAAAACTCACGAATGGTATTGTAAGTTCCAAAACAGGATTTCAGGGTGATGTTACCTCTTACCAAATATCGGCACCCATACAACATGGAAATAGCGGAGGACCTCTTTTTAACGGAAAAGGTGATATTGTTGGAATAGTTAATGCAAAACATAGGGATGCAGAAAATGCTTCGTATGCGATTAAGGCAAATTATCTGCTTGATTTGGTTAGTTTATTAGATACGCCTCCTGCTTTGCAAAAAACAAATACACTGGGAGCGAAATCGCTGTCACAGCAGACAGAGAGTGTAAAGAAGTTTGTTTATATTATTGAAGTGAATTAAAAAAGTATGAAAAAAAGTGATTGGCTGATTGGTTTCTTTTTACTCCTCTCAATTTGGACTATATCCCGAGTTGATTTAGATGTCGTATGGCAGAATCTGTCTTATAGTTATGTTGCAGGGGCTATTGTGTATTTTTTCACTGTCAAACTCCCATATTGGAGAAAAAGGAAAACATCGAAAGAACTAATAGATAGAATTATCTATGACTTTCATCTTCATGTAAATTTGATTAATTCTTGTTATCATCTACATAAGGGACTTGAAAATCCATTACCTCACAAAGATGTTCATACTTTTGATGAGATAGCGCGTGCATTACATTCTGATTTGGAAAAAATGATAGATGGATGGCTATGTACATTGCCGGAATTA
>BNTT01000382.1 GCA_025996815.1 Bacteroidia bacterium | reverse complement strand
GGAACTCTATGTAGCCTTCCTGACTTTGCAGTAGCATCTCGGCGATGCCGGCGGGACCGGCTTCGTTGGCATCAAACTCAAATATCTCCGAATCGGCTCCGGCTACCCCGCTGGGGGCGCATGTAAACAGGTTGGGGGCGGCGAATTGCACAAACAAGCCTTGCAGATTGTCGTACGCGCCTTTTGCATTTTTCAGGCGGGCATAGGAGCAGAGCATATTGGCGCGGCTCCATTCGGTGTCTTCCCAATTCGTTAATGCCAATTTGTTTTCAATCACCTTGGCGGCTGCCATTGCCAACTCGGGCGTGCGCTCCGGATTGATTTGATTGAACGGATACACGCCCAGCAGGTGCATCGTGTGGCGATGGTTGGGCGAGGCTTCTTCGTAGTCTTCCAACCACTCTTGCAGGCTGCCGTCTTTGCCAATTTTCAATGGCGGCAATTTCGCCAATGCGGCAGTCAGGCTATCTGCAAAAGTCTTATCAACGCCCAATATCTCCGCAGCCCGGGCGGTCGAACTCAATATCTCGTAAGCCAATTCCCTGTCGCCGGTTGGCATCATGGATGCGCCTATATGTTGCCCGTTGTAGATAAACCAGTTTTCGGGCGAGATGCACGGACCCGTCACCAAATAGCCGCTATTCGGGTCTGCAACCAAGAAATCGAGCAGAAAAGTAGCGTTGCCTTTCAACAAAGGATAGCCCTCGTTTGCCAAAAACGCCTTATCCTGCGTATAGAGGTAGTGCTTCCACACATGCGACACCAGCCACGAGCTTGCCAAGGGGAACAATCCCCAGGCGATGCTTTGCGAAGGTGCGGAATAGCCCCAAACATTGGCGACCGTGTGAGCAGCCCAGCCGCGACAGCCATAGACTGTTTGGGCGGTTTTCGCGCCGTAACTCGCCAAGTCGCGTGTGTAGGCAAACAGCGGCGCATTACACTCCGCGAGATTGCCCACATTAGCCAGCCAATAGTTCTGCTGCGTGTTGATGTCCAAATGATAGTCATTAGTCCACCCCATGTTGCACGCCAAATTGTCGTTCCAAAAGGCTTGCAAGGCAGCAGGCAGCGGCGAATTTTCGCGCGAAGAGGCGATTAAGAGATAGCGACCGTAGTGGAAAAACAGCGCATCCAAGCCGGCATCGGGTGTGCCCGCTTTCACCTGCTTGAGGCGTTGGTCGGTGGGGAGCTTGTCGTGAGCCGACTTGCCCAAAGAGAGTTCCACGCGACGGAATAAATTTTGATAATCGGCTATGTGCGAAGACTTTAAAGTCGTGTATTGTAAACCTGTTAGGTCTTTAAGACCTAACAGGTTTGTGTGATAATTCGTGTGAATATCTATAAGCAGTGTAACAGCACTT
>BNTT01000381.1 GCA_025996815.1 Bacteroidia bacterium | reverse complement strand
GCGGCCATTGACGACTCCTTGGCGGCGACCAAGAGGCTGCAGGAGGTGTATGCCGAGTCCATTAAACTCGAACTGGTTGCTGCGAGATTGGACCAGATTCGTGCGGCAGGAGTTCCTTTTTCTGCGTCCGTGAGCCCCAGGAACGCTCGCGATTTGGCCGATGTCATCGTGAAATCTGGAGTGGACTTCCTCGTCATTCGAGGTACAACAGTCTCCGCACAGCATGTCTCCTCTTCGGCGACCCCGCTGGACCTTAAGCAGTTCATCTACACTCTGGATGCACCTGTCATTGTGGGGGGGTGTGCGAATTACCACACGGCTCTGCATCTGATGAGAGCGGGTGCGGCAGGTGTACTCGTTGGTTTCGGCGGCGGGGCAGCCAGAGCAACCCGCAATGTTTTAGGTATTGAGGTGCCCATGGCTACGGCGATCTCCGATGTCGCAGCAGCCAGGCGTGACTACCTGGACGAATCCGGTGGACGCTATGTCGCAGTCATCGCCGATGGTTCGCTCGGCGGTTCCGGTGACGTGGCCAAAGCTCTGGCATGTGGTGCGGATGCAGCCATGGTCGGTGTACCCCTAGCACGCTCGACTGAGGCTCCTGGCAAGGGATATCACTGGGGCCCAGAGGCTTGGCACCCAACTCTGTCCCGCGGGATTCGAACTCATTTCGCCCCCATCGGCACCCTGGAAGAGATTCTCGTCGGCCCCAGTTCCGTCGCCGACGGCTCCATGAACCTGGTCGAAGCGCTGCGCCGAACCCTGGCCTCCGCCGGATATACCGACGTGAAGAGTTTCCAGAGGGCAGAACTCGTCCTCGTTTGACTTTGGGAAGGCGGCAAAGTGAGCACAACACAAGCTGCCAGCGGCAGGTCTCCATCGGCTTTGGATTTTGAGCATGATCCACGGTTGATTGAGTATCTTCGGTCACGCTTAGATTCCGTCATGGCCGCAAAGGGCATGGGTGTCATAACGTCGCGCACAAGCCTGTCGGGGTTGTCCTCGAAGCGCATGTCTCTGTTCGTCACAATGCCAATGAGGTGACCTTGCTCGTCTACAACAGGGACACCAGAGATGCGGTAAGTCCCGGCCATCTCGTCCACTTCACGAATTGTGCGGTCAGCAGTAATGGTAATCGGCTCGGTGACCATACCGGCTTCTGAGCGCTTGACCTGATCAACTTGGTGGGCCTGGTCTTCAATGGACATATTGCGATGCAGGATACCCATGCCACCTTCGCGGGCCATCGCGATAGCCATTCTGGCCTCAGTAACGGTGTCCATCGCCGCAGACACGAGGGGGATATTGAGTTCGACATTGCGGGAGAACTTCGTGGATGTGTTCACCTCGGAAGGCAAGACA
>BNTT01000380.1 GCA_025996815.1 Bacteroidia bacterium | reverse complement strand
AACGGGGCAATACAAGAGTTAAAAACAATCGGAAGAGGTTACAGAAATACCGCTAATTTCAGAACGGCTATTCTCTTCTTTAACGGTGATTTAATGCTCTTTCCACACAATTCCCAGTAGAACCATATTTATAGCCCCTACTTTTGTTGCCGCCACGTGCTGCATATTCCCACTCAGCCTCGGTGGGCAGGCGATATTGCTTGCCTGTTAGCTGATTGAGTTTCTCTAAAAAGGATTTTGTGTCTTTGTCGTTGACGCAATATATCGGATAGGTGTCTTTGGTGCGCATAATTACTACAGGCTGGCTGCCCATCACATCCATCCACAACTTTTGTGTTACCTCATACTTGCCGATAGCATAGCTGCTTAAAGTAACGCTGTGTGTAGGAAGTTCGTCAGTGTAATAATCATCGCCCTGTTCAGCCGTGGCTCCCATGGTGAAAGTGCCGCCCACTACGCCTATCATATCAAAATTCAAACCTCCGCCGGTTTCGGTGAAGTTCGGAGAATCTACAAATTCTGTCGGTCCTTGCTGTGTAACGGTTACCTGCTTCGTGAGTATTCCTGCTGTGATGGTTATCGTTGCCGAGCGAATGCTCTTGTCGAAATTTTCCTCCACATTTACGGTAATTATGCCATCGCCTGTGTTAGAAGTTGGGCTTACCGTGCACCACTCAGTGTCTGAACTTACCTCTGCCGTCCACGCAGTATTGCTTGTAACAACAAAGGAATCCCTACCGGCGGTAGCGGCGACCATAATATCTGGTTTGTCCACCAACAAAGTCGCTTCTCCTGCCTCTTGCGTAACGGGAACCCGTATTGTTGCCGTTCCTGCCGTAAAAGTTATGGTTGCTGTTCGGATATTTATTGTTGTATTTTCCTTCACATGTACCACAACTACGGCGGTGCCTACAGCATCATTAGTGAGGCTACACCAATCATCACCGGAAGTGACCTCTACCTTCCACGTTGTGCTGCTTGTTACGGTAATAGAATGAGTCTCTGCCGCAGCGGTTGCCTCTATAGTCGGTTTGTCCACCAAGAATGTGGGAACAGAAACAGGGTCGTCTTCGCTGCAAGAGGTAAACACCGCGCTTGCCGTGCCCAACGTGAGTAGCAGGCAAAGGAATGAAGTAAATTTCATTATTTTCATTGTATTTTACTTTTTTAATTCGACTGCAAAGGTAATAATTTTTTTGGTATAGGCGCTTAGGTCGCCCTTGTTAATGTATTATATTTCAATCTTATAGGCTCATGAAAGACCATTCTTTTAATGGTCAATCTTTGATTTGACCATTAAAAGAATGGTCTTTCATGAGCCTATAAGGCTTAGGTCGCCCTTGTTAATGTATTATATTTCAAT
>BNTT01000379.1 GCA_025996815.1 Bacteroidia bacterium | reverse complement strand
GTGGTCGCTTTCGGCAAGCATTGTCTCACTCTCAGATAAAGCAATGTTGAAGATGCGCTTGCTCCCCACCTTTACTTTTTCTGTCTTGTAACCAATAAACGCGAATTGCACCATACTTGCCGCATCCGGCACCGTCAGTGTAAATTCCCCGTTAATGTCGGAGGTCGTCCCCAAAGACGTTCCCTCTACGGTAATGCTAACACCGGGCATCGCTTCCCCCGTGTCGTCATTCACCGTACCCGAAATAACGATTTTTGCCTCTTGGGGAGCCTCGGCTCTTAGGGAGGTAGCCCCCCCCCCTGCAAGGAACACGCCACTTAATAGCAAAGTTCGTGCAAAGTTTCTAAATGTTTGTTTCATAAAAACCAAATTAAAATTAAAAAAACTCATTCATTTCATTTCGCAAATGTACGATAAGTTTTTAGAACAAAAATTGTGAAAAATGATTTTTTTACTATAAAAAATGATTTTTTTTTCTGATTCAAAGAAAAATGATTTTTTTCACATATTATTTACGCAGTAGAATACACAGGATTGTTTTTTGCATATTCTACCGCTTTTTTATTTAATTCACCGACCGAAAAATCGGCATAATATTCTCGCTGCCATTTGGTGTAATCAAACGGTCTGTTATAGGCGCAATTATCAAGATATACTTTCATTTTCGTATTCACAAATACTTTTTTGATTTCATTTGTATTTTACTGAGCTATCTATCCTGAATTAGACAGGGTTGGTCATTTCTCTTTATTCATGGTATTATGCAACCCAATGCCTCACTATTGGAATTTTGGATAAAATTTTGCCCAGCGCCACCATCTCTTTTGGAGGCTGCAAATCCTCTTTTTTCAGGTAGCCGGCTTCCGTCAAAATTGCTGCTGCCTGTTTCAAGTCGCATTCCTTTACCTGAAGTTTTATTCCTCCGCTACTCGCCGTGGAGGAAAGAGGAACGACTTGTGCCGTTAATTCGTCTTGCACATTGCACTCGATGCCTTCCGATTCGAGCCGCCCGCGCACGATTGCGGCTTCGTGGAGGTAGGTGAATGTTAAAACGGTGATAAATTTGTTTGTTTCCATAGCATTATTATTTGTAGTTATTCTGTCACATTCGGTTTTTCCAACCCATACCCCATCTTCGCATCTTCTTTTTTGAGCCAGAAGGCGAAGAGGATGGAGAGTGCGCCGAAGCAGGCGAATATCAGCATGGGGATTTGGTAGTTGTAGAGGGTCACGGTGCGCTCGGTGTCGCCGATTTGTTGGACGGCGGTGCCTGCTTGGCAATATTTGTCCAGGACGTAGCCAATCAGCATCGGGACGAGCATTATGCCCCAGTTTTGCACCCAAAACACCATCGAATAGGCAGTG
>BNTT01000378.1 GCA_025996815.1 Bacteroidia bacterium | reverse complement strand
TGAATTTGGTTGACCCCACTTTGTTTTTCCATAAAGGGTTCAACATCAAGGATAAATTTCACGCGAACTTTAGTTTAGGTTATTCCATGGCACCGTTCGGCGATTTTATTGACGAGCATTTTTGGTTGCGCACTCGGTCGCTGAAAACCCATTTTTATTTTCGCCAATATGAAAATAAAGACACATGGTTTCCTGCTTTTGGCGTTGATTTTTCCGACATCCCAATAGCCAATCGTTGGTCTTCTACGGTTGCTCTGCATGGTTGGTCGCAGCCGGAAGATTTGTCTTTTACACAAACAAAGGGCAAACTCGGCGGCGGCATCGACTTGCTGTGCAAATATCGCTTCCCCATCCGTTCCAAAGGCAACTGCACCGGCATTTCAATCAATGTGGGAATCGTTGCCAAAACGCAAGGCTTTTTGCCGGAAGAAGTTGAGATGGAGAGTCGCGTTGGAATCCGCTTAGGCACAAGTTTTTGGTTTAAATAATCATCTCAGCATACGAGCAGCAAGAACCGCCCGAAAGCGCAATCTTTCGGGCGTTTTGCTACTGCTCTTTTTGTGGTTAATTCTTTTTTTGCTACCTTTGCAGCGTAAAATCATTTAATAATAAACGTCATGGAAAAAATAATTATTGAAATGTCTAATCGGGAGTACCAAAAATATTTGGCTTTTAAACAGGCAGATAAAGTTGTAAAAAGTATCAAACGCGATTTGAAAACAAATAATACATCGTCACTTATGCTGAAATAATTATGCTGCGCAAACCCGAATGGCTCAAAATAAATCTTGGCAACACCGCTGACTTTTCCGCCACCGGAAACATCGTCAGGGGGCGTGCCCTCCACACGATTTGCGAGAGCGGACGCTGTCCCAATCGCGGCGAATGTTGGAACCATCGGACGGCAACATTTATGATTGCGGGCGACATTTGTACGCGCTCGTGCCGGTTTTGCAACACCAAATCGGGGCGACCGTTGCCGTTGGATGCCGACGAGCCGCGCAAGGTTGCCGAGTCTGTTCGCCGGCTGGGATTGAAGCACGCCGTTGTTACCTCCGTTGACCGCGACGACCTGCCCGACGGCGGTGCAGCACATTGGGCAGCCACTATCCGTGAAATTCAACGCGAAAACCCCGGCGTGACCATCGAGGTGCTCATCCCCGACTTTCGAGGCATCCAATCGCTTATCACACAGGTGATTGGCGCACGTCCCGACATCATTTCGCACAACTTGGAAACCGTGCGCCGCCTGACCCCCGACATTCGCAGCGTGGCGCGATACGACACAAGTTTGGCTGTTCTCAAGCAGATTGCGGAAGCGGGCATCCCCGCCAAAACAGGTCTGATGCTGGGCTTGGGCGAAACGCCG
>BNTT01000377.1 GCA_025996815.1 Bacteroidia bacterium | reverse complement strand
CCCATTACCGTGGACAACGCGATGGCAGGTGATGCTGCAGAAACCCTTACCTTTACGGGTGTTTCCAACGGATACACTCCTTCTTTCAGCAAGACACGGATGTCTTTCTCCCCGCTACTTCTCAGCGACGTGATTTTATCTTTCAAGTCACTGCCTGTTATACTGCCCGGACTGCTTTCGCTAAACGCTGTTCCGCTACCGTTGGAGGAAACCCAAATGTCTGTTTGTGCCGACAACCGGCAACTCAATAGAATCACAAATAAACTAACTACAATTCTTTTCATAAACTTATATGTTTTTTTTAATGAGCACCTATCTGATATGTATCATTTCGTATCATCATTTTCTATTCAAGCGACAAAGGTAAGCAAATTATTTTGAACAGACCAAATAATGTTTGCATAAAACTTTTAAAAAGTCGATTTCTTACAAAAGAAAGTCGTTTTTTTACAATGATTATCATTTTTTATTGTCGTAACTTTGTCGCTGATATTAATATCATAAAATTAAAATTCAAAATGAAAATGAAAAAGACAAGTAAAAATGTGTGTAAGTTATTTTTAGCACTATCTCTTTGCCTGCCGCTCACGGCACAGGCTTCCGGCAAGTTTAAATTCAATTCCAACGGGAAATTTAAAGTCATGCAAGTTACGGACAGCCATATCAAAATTGAGTCGGAACATTCCCTGCAAACGGTGGAAATGTTGAACCGCGTGCTGGATGCCGAGAAACCCGACCTGGTCATCTTCACCGGCGATGTAGTAACCGGTAAAACCTATAAAGGCGGACTTGATTTGATACTCAAACCGGTCGTCAGCCGCGAGATTCCCTGGGCGTTGCTATTCGGCAATCACGACTACGAACAGGATTTGAATTATGAACAAATGGCGGATTTAGTTCAATCCTATCCCGGCAACGCAGGCAAAATGAAGAAATTGAAAAACGTGTCCGGTTATGGGAATTACGTTATTGAAGTGAAAGACCGGGAAGGCAAGAAAACGCAAGCCGTGCTGTATTGCATGGATTCAGGTGCCTACAGCCCCTTGCTTGACGGCTATGCCTGGTTTGCTTTCGACCAGATTGCCTGGTATCGGAATGCGAGCGACCGTTATACGAAATCCAACCACGGCACACCGCTGCCTGCGCTGGCTTTTTTCCATATCCCCCTTCAGGAATACCAGGCAGTTTACACCGAACAGGGTCATCAAAAAATCGGCGACCAATTGGAAACTGTCTGTGCCGCGCAAATCAACAGCGGCATGTTTGCCGCCATGCTCGAACAAGGCGATGTGATGGGCACTTTTGTCGGACACGACCATGTAAACGATTACATCTTCAATTATCACGGAATCGCTCTGGCTTACGGACGCTTTTC
>BNTT01000376.1 GCA_025996815.1 Bacteroidia bacterium | reverse complement strand
AAAAAACGTTCGTTGCCCACATATTTTTGAATCCGCTTGATACGCCCGCCGGTCATCGTATTCAAGCCCGTGTCCACCATCGTCACTTTCCAATCTTCGGAATGGTTGTCGTGAATTGTGATGCTGTTGTCCGCCAAATCGACGGTCATGTCGCTGTTGTGCCGAAAATAGTTGGCGAAATATTCCTTGATTATATACTGCTTATAGCCGCAGCAAACGATAAATTCCTTGATGCCATAGTGGCTGTAAATCTTCATGATATGCCACAAAATGGGCTTTCCACCTATCTCAACCATAGGTTTTGGAATGTTTGTTGTTTCTTCGCTCAAACGCGAGCCAAGCCCGCCTGCCAAAATCACTGCTTTCATCTGTTTACAAATGTTTTAATCGTTTTTATCGTGTAGTCCAGCATCTCTGCCGTCCTGCCCGGATATACCCCTATCCAGAGCGTGCTGTTCATCACAAAATCCGTCGTTTCCAACTTTCCGACAACGCGATAGCCCTCGCCCGTTTTTCGCATCTCATCAAAAGCGGGATGCCTTAACAGATTGCCTGCAAACAAGTTGCGTGTCTGTATCCTGTTGTTTTCCAGATATTCCGACAATTCATTGCGCGTAAATCCCGCATCCGGCTCAACGGAAAAGAGGAAGCCAAACCAACTTGGGTTGGAATTTTTGCTTGCTTCCGGCAAGATAAGCCCTTTCAGACCTGTCAGACCAGCCTTTAAGGTATCAAAATTTCTGCGCCGCGCTGCCGTAATCGCATCAATTTTTTCCAATTGCGCACAGCCAATCGCCGCCTGCATATCCGTCACTTTCAGATTGTAGCCGAAATGCGAATACACATATTTATGGTCGTAGCCCACGGGCAATTCGCCAAACTGCTTGCTGAACCGATATTTGCAGGTGTTGTCCACCCCGCTCGCGCACCAGCAGTCGCGCCCCCAATCGCGAAACGAGTTCACAATCTTGTGCAGCAAGGCATCGTCCGTATAAACAGCCCCACCCTCGCCCATCGTGATATGGTGCGGCGGATAAAACGAAGAAGTGCCGATATGCCCAACGGTGCCCGTCTTTGTTGATGTCACCATCCCCCAATATAATATTGATATCGCACAGTTGGACGCAGCACCATATTGAATAATCGGCGTGACGGTGGTCGGGAAACCGCAAGCTACAGTAATCACCTCATCGCCCCGTTTCACGCGGCGTTCGCCCAAAAGCGGCGAAGTCAACGCCATAAAAGCCAGCAAGTTAGCCGAAGACCCGGAATTGACCGCCGAGCAATACTTCACGCCCAGCCACTCGGCAAAGCGCGTCTCAAACCGATGCGCCCAAGGACCGGCAGTGAGCCAAAAATCAAGCGAGGAATCCACCAA
>BNTT01000375.1 GCA_025996815.1 Bacteroidia bacterium | reverse complement strand
AGAAGAATACAGAATTTTGTGTAAACGGATGGAAAAACATTGGGATGAAAGTAATGAAAAAACGCCTCAATATTTTTCTTATGATAGTTTACACCACATTGAAGATGTGGCAAATAAAAAGAGTGGTTACAGTGATGAATATAAAGTAAAAAATCTCAAAATAACAAATAAAAATCGCTGTGTGGAGTATTCTGTACAGATTGATAATGAGCGAATTGAAGATTGTCCCACTTATATTGAGTTTTAAATTGATTGAGGATGAGAAATGTAATTTATTATTTATTAACGGTATTAGAGTTGCCATTTATGATTTTGACATCGATAGATTGTTTGATATGCTTGATATGCAAATCTTTGTCAAATGGATGTATATTATTCGTTATTCCTGCAATCATTCTTATGCCTGTTACATTTGTAAATGGCATCTGTTGCTCCTCAATAATTCTACTAAAAAATAGAATTATTGGAAATAATATAACTTTTGCAGAAGCACAAGTTATTTTTATGAGTAGAACTCCTGATTTCTAAACATAGAAATATAAAAATTAAATGATAAAACAAAGATTTTATGAAAAACGGTCAAGAGTACAATCCTAATGGAATTGATATGGTATATGTAGCTAGTTCGGATAGTATAACCGGTTTCTATATCGGAAAGTATGAAGTAACACAAATTCAATGGGAATCCGTGATGGGCAGTAATCCATCATATTTTAAGGGAGCTATACTTCCTGTTGAAAATGTGAGTTGGAATGATGTAAACGTGTTTGTTGACAAATTAAACGCTATGACAGGTAGAAATTACCGATTACCAACAGAAAAAGAATGGGTTTTTGCAGCAAGAGAGGGTCGTAAAAATAGCCGTTATGAATATGCTGGTAGTAATAACATAGGCAAAGTGGCTTGGTACTTTGCCAATTCGGATGGAACGACCCACCCTGTGGGACAGAAAAAGCCCAATGCATTGGGAATTTATGATATGAGTGGCAATGTGCGCGAATGGTGTGCTGATGGTGAGTTCGGCGGCACTTTTGAATTACGCAGTTACAAACCTATTCTGTATTATAGTAATCGGGGCGGTAGCTATGGCGACGAAAGCACTTCGTATTGTCGTGTGTTAATTAGTGGTGGCAACTTACATCCCACCTATTGCAATAGCCTTTTTGGCTTCCGCTTAGTTCTTCCTCGTAGTTCTGACAGCAATAAAGACAGACTGCCATCTATAAATATAGTTAGAAAATATTCAGAAGAAGATATAAAAAATATGAGTTTTTACTGCTGTTGCGTTAATTTTAAATATTTTATTGTAATCTATTGATATACAAACACATATAAGTGTTCTTTTATTTTTCGATTTGAATTGACGTACTTTTGCTCAAAAAAGCAAAAAGTATGCA
>BNTT01000374.1 GCA_025996815.1 Bacteroidia bacterium | reverse complement strand
GACGGAAATTTCGCACGAAGAAATCTCGCTGCTACTGATGGAAAAGATGAATAACGAAATGGGCGGACAACTCTCCACCGCCATCGCGATATTCAAAAATGAATACCCCAAACGCTTTCTGCACCAATTAGTGAGCGGGCAATTGGACGTAGACAGGCTCGACTATCTGCGCCGCGACAGTTTTTTCACCGGCGTAACCGAAGGCAACATCGGCTCGGCACGCATCATCAAGATGCTCAACATCCACAACGACCGCCTCGTGGTGGAAGCCAAAGGCATTTATTCCATCGAAAATTTCCTCATGGCACGCCGCCTGATGTATTGGCAGGTGTATCTCCACAAAACCGCCCTCGCGGCAGAAAAGATGCTGATAAACGTGCTGAAGCGCGCCCAAGAATTGACTTGTCATTGCGGGCTTGACAACCGTCCCCCCACCCTATTTGCATCCCCCGCATTGCACTATTTTTTGCATAATAAGGTGGACAAGCACACCTTTTTGAGCGACCCGCAGGCATTGGAAAATTTTGCCAATTTGGACGACAACGACATTTGGTCGGCACTGAAAGTATGGTCGCGGCACGAAGATAAAGTGCTGTCAATGTTGAGTTCAGGCTTGCTCAACCGCCGCCTGTTCAAGATAGAGGTGGAATTGCAACCATTCGCGCCCCAATACATCGCCGAAAAACGCCAACAATTGGCAGAAAAGCACCACCTGTCGCCCGAAGAAGTCAATTATTTTGTCGTATCCGACGAAATCACATCCAATATGTACAGCGAGGCAGACGACAGCATCGACATCCTGTACAAAAACGGCACCACCAAAAACATCGCCGAAGCCTCCGACATGCTCAACATCCAACTGCTTTCCAAAAAAATCAAAAAGTATTATCTTTGCTTTTTGCGGAATTAAAAACAACGCGCCACAATTTATTTGTTGAGTACGCGATGCCCAATGCGACAAAAAATGCACTTTTTTTGCTCACAATACTCTCTTTTGAGTTGGATAAGGGCTTGACTGTCGCCTGCGCAGGTGTTTTTGATGCCTGCGTGCTCAAAAAGATGCGTAACCGCATTGCGTTCGGGCGGCAGCTCGTTTAGCATGGTGTATGCCTTCCCCTTGTAAAACGCGCTGTCGGTGGATAGCCCGTAGGCAAACAGAATCGGTATTACCGTGTTGATAATCAGGATGTCCACGGCGGTTTGTCCGAGTTTTTTATCCCGAAGCTCGCTCTCGCTCCTGAAATGGTAGTGCGTCTGCCAATATTCGCTCACGTCGGTATCAAACAACGCCCGAAAATTGTTTATCCCATCAACTTCCAGCATCGTGGCAAACAAGCGCGGCGAGTTCCGGATGAAATTGGACAGTTGCACGATTTTGACGTGCGGAAAATTGTTGGGG
>BNTT01000373.1 GCA_025996815.1 Bacteroidia bacterium | reverse complement strand
GGCGGATGCACCACGGGCGTGTCGATGTTTGACCGTGCGGAAACCATCCGCCCCCCAACTTATCGACCGTGATGGTGAACGGCGTGTCGTAAATCGACGTGTTTCTTGCCGCCTGCATATCCAACTCCAATTCCGCACAACGCTCCTCCGCGACGGGTGCGCAGAGCAACCCGCGACCATAGGTGAGCATAAAATTGACCTTCTCGGGCGTGATTTTTTCCGCCGCAATGATGAAATCGCCCTCATTTTCGCGGTCTTCATCGTCCACCACAATCAGGAATTTTCCCTCGCGAAAATCCTCGATTGCCTCTTCTATCGTATTTAATTTCATATTATCGTTTTTTTGAGGCACAAAGTTACGAAAAAAACGTGTATTTCATAAATATTTCGTACCTTTGCAGCCGAAAAAACAGTGAATTTATGAAAGATATGAGATACAATACGCAGATGAAGCGATTGCTCCTGCCGGAATATGGAAGGAATATTCAGAATATGGTGGACCATTGCGTGGCTCTTCAAGACCGCGACGAACGGACGCATTGTGCCGACAGCATCATCGACATTATGGGAAATATGTTTCCCCACTTGCGCGATGTGAACGATTTCAAGCACATCCTTTGGGACCATTTAGCAATTATGGCAGATTTTGCGCTCGACATCGACTACCCCTACGAGGTGGTGAAGCGCGAAGAACTCTACGCCAAACCCACCAAATTGCCCTATCCGCAGCAGCGGATGGCGTATAAACACTACGGTCGCTTCCTGGAAAAGATGATTCAAAAAGCCACCACGGTGGAAGACGGCGAGGCAAAAGACGCGCTAATCGGTATGCTCGCCAACCAGATGAAACGCTCGTTTCTAACGTGGAACAAAGAAATGGTGGACGACCAAAAAATCTTCAAAGACCTGACCGAACTCTCCGGCGGTCGCATCAACCTGAACGAAGAATCGCACAAACTAACCGCCTCGCAGGAATTTCTGGCAAAGAAAAACCGCAATCTCAGCCGTCGGCAGCAAAATTACAAATAAATAACCTGAGTTCCGGATAAGGTTAGCCCGTAGGGCTTTCATATCAATAGAAAAACCGCCCCCCACCCATTATTGCCCGTAGGGCATTCACGGTGAAAGCCCTATGGGCTATGGGGGGGGCAAATACGTTTTTTCTATTGATATGAATGCCCTAACGGGCAAAGTTCTGAACCATGATTTTTACAAGATAAAAGGATTAGCAGGATTACAAAAAAATCCCGCCAATCCTCCATCCTGTTAATCCTGAAAATCGGGCTAATGGACAAAATTCAGGCTGAAAGTAGTGATAACTAATTGAAATACATAACTTTGCAAGCATTTAGAGAAATGAGTAAAAAATTTGCATTTATTGCGGGTCGAAAACGACCAAGAAAAACGG
>BNTT01000372.1 GCA_025996815.1 Bacteroidia bacterium | reverse complement strand
CCAACGGTCAGTTGCATGTTCACTCTTCTTTCAACAACATCATTGTGACACTCACCAACAGCGATGGACAGGTGATTTCCTGGTCGTCCGCCGGAAAATGTGGGTTCAGAAGTTCCAAAAAGAACACCCCGTATGCCGCCCAAATGGCAGCACAGGATTGTGCAAAAATCGCATACGACCTGGGGTTGAGACGGGTGAAAGCCTACGTGAAAGGTCCGGGCAACGGTCGTGAATCGGCTATTCGCACGGTGCACGGTGCCGGCATCGAGGTGCTCGAAATCATCGACGTGACACCGCTGCCACACAACGGATGTCGTCCTCCAAAGAGAAGAAGAGTATAAATTTTAAAAATTAAAGAACAATGGCAAGATATACAGGACCCAAGACACGAATTGCGCGCAAATTCGGTGAGCCAATTTTCGGACCGGATAAAGTTCTTAGCAAAAAGAACTATCCTCCCGGACAGCATGGCAATGGTCGCAAAAAGAAAACGTCGGAATACGGCATTCAGTTGCGCGAAAAGCAAAAGGCGAAATACACCTACGGTGTGCTGGAAAAGCAATTCCGCAACCTGTTTGAAAAGGCTTCCCGCAGTAAAGGAATTACCGGTGAGGTGCTTTTGCAGTTGCTGGAAAGCCGTTTGGACAACATCGTTTACCGTATGGGGTTGGCGAAGACGCGCGCAGGTGCCCGTCAGTTGGTTTCTCACCGCCACATCGTGGTGGACGGCAAGGTGGTGAACATCCCCTCCTATTCCGTGAAACCCGGACAGATTGTGGGTGTGCGTGAAAAAGCGAAATCTCTTGAAGTGATTCAGGCGAGTGTTGCCGGCGTGAATCACAGTAAATATCCGTGGATAGCTTACGAAAAGTCGTCCCTGAGTGCAAATTATTTGCACATTCCGGAGCGTGCGGATATTCCCGAGAACATCAAAGAGCAATTAATTGTAGAATTATATTCTAAATAAACAGGTATCATAATGGCAATATTAGCATTTCAGAAACCCGATCAGGTAATAATGTCGGAAGCGAGCAATAAGTTCGGAAAGTTTGAATTTCGTCCCTTGGAGCCCGGCTTCGGGCAGACAATCGGCAATTCTCTTCGCCGTATCCTTTTGTCTTCACTGGAAGGATTTGCGATTACGAGCATCAAGATAGATGGCGTAGACCACGAATTTGCAGCCGTGCCGGGGGTGTTGGAAGATGTAACAAACATCATCCTCAAACTCAAACAGGTGCGGTTTAAGCAGACGTCGAAAGAGACTGATGGCGAAACGGTGTCTATCAAGGTGTCTGGAACGGAAGAGTTTAAGGCTGAACTGATTGGCAAACAATTGGCAGGCTTTGATGTCTTAAATCCGGAGTTGGTGATTGCCCACTTGGACAAAAAAGCCGTGCTGAAAATAGACT
>BNTT01000371.1 GCA_025996815.1 Bacteroidia bacterium | reverse complement strand
GGCAAAACTGTTCCGCACCGCCAAACTATGCGAAAATGCCGGCTATGGCTTCGACAAAATGCTCGTCTTTCAGCATAAACGTGATTTTTGTTTTGTCAATTGTGGTTTCAAATAGTACTTCTTGTTGGGTTTCTTGCTTCCAGACGAGCATTTTGTCGAAGCCATAGCCGGCATTTTCGCATAGTTTGGCGGTGCGGAACAGTTTTGCCAATACCGGATTGCGCGGGACAGAAACATCCTCTTTCATCAGTTCGACAATCGGGCGTGGCAACGTTCCGGGGTTTTCAAACTCAATTCGATTGGTGAAAACGCGGATGCGCGGCTTCATCGGGCTGAAATAATCCGCGTGAATCAGCAAATTGATTAGGGCTTCGCGCAAAGCGTCCAACTGCTTATTGTCTTCGCGACCAATACCCAAATCGCCGATATACAGCGGATTATCGGCATAAATGCGTAGGCGTTGAACAAGCACAAAGTAGTATTCCCAAAGATTTTCCTGCTCCTGAACGCGGTAAGTGTAACGAGGTTCGGCATCTGCGTATGACAAGCCGGGTATTTCCAAATAATCAATTCTGAAATCCGGAAAGCGGTCTTGTATTTCATCATTGTCGCCTAAAAACAGCAAGCCGCCGTAAGTCAATTTATCATTTTTGACTAATTGCAATTTATGATTGAAAGTATTGTCATCCAGCGCATTATAAGTCAATTCCGGTAACATCCGCCTCAGATAATCGCGAAAATTAGTGTAGGATGCTTTATTGAATGAGTCCACCGATGTACCCTCAACAAGCTTGGACGACATCATGCCAAACGATTGGTCGCGATATAGCGCATTGATTTCGTATTCAGTTGCCCGTTGGTCACCGCTGGCAGCGCGAATAAACGTGTTTTGCAGCGAATTGAAATAGATGGGTTTTACCTCCGCCGATGGAATATAAAAACCCAAAACCGTTTTCCCGTCAATATCATATTTCTTACAATCAGGCTTGATTACTACATTAAATTTGTTTTTAGAACGCAAAGTAGTCATAAAGTCCTGCTCTATCTTTTCCGGATTATTCACGCCCGTCACTTCAAACATTTTCCCGTGCTGGGCAACACCCAACACAAGCCAGCCTCCCGAAGAGTTGGAAAACGCACTGACCGTTTCCCAAACATCCTTAGGAAGTTCCACAGATGCCGCCTTGACTTCAAAATCGTCCCATTCAACATCTGACAAACGCTTAAGCAGAGTTTCTTTATCCATTTTTATTGTGTACGATGGTGCAAAGGTTCAACTAATTCCTCCATCCGACAAGCAATCTCTTTTCCGGCAAAAGCCACGCCCAAGAGCGCGATGCGCTTGTTTTCGCCTGCATATCGCTCAGAATAGCGGCATTTATGGATTTGCGCCAATGCCTCGTCTAACAATTTAT
>BNTT01000370.1 GCA_025996815.1 Bacteroidia bacterium | reverse complement strand
GCTGATTGCGTGGGTTTTATGTCGAAGCCTGCGGCTTTCATTTTGCCGATGAAATACTCTGTGTTGGCGTGCAGTTTATCCTGCAAAGTCGTGTCTTTTTCCAGCAATTGGAACGTGTAGATGCCCGCTCCGACCACCGCAGGGGGGATGGAATTGGAAAACAGATAGGGGCGCGACCGCTGACGCAGCAGTTCGATAATCTCTTTTTTGCCCGTCGTGAAACCGCCGATGGCACCGCCAAATGCCTTCCCAAGCGTCCCCGTGATGATTTCCGGCTCGCCGCGTAGATTGAACTGCTCGGTGATGCCGTGACCCGTTTTGCCGACCACGCCCGCCGAATGCGATTCGTCGACCATCACCATCGCGTTGTATTTTTTTGCCAGTTCGCAGATTTTGTCTAACGGTGCCACATTGCCGTCCATAGAGAAAACGCCGTCGGTAACAATCAGTCTAAACCGTTGAGCCTGAGCCGTTTTGAGTTGCGTTTCCAAGTCTTCCATATTGGCATTGGCGTAGCGGTAGCGCACCGCTTTGCAGAGCCTCACGCCGTCGATGATGGAGGCGTGGTTGAGCGCGTCGGAAATGATGGCATCTTCCTCTGTCAGAAGGGGTTCAAACACCCCGCCATTGGCATCGAAGCAGGCGGCATATAATATGGTGTCGTCCGTGCCGAAAAAGCGGGCGATGGTGGCTTCCAACTCCTTGTGCAAATCCTGCGTGCCGCAGATAAAACGCACCGACGACATCCCGTAGCCGCGATTTTGCATCGCTCGAGTTGCCGCCTCAATCACTCCGGGGTTGTTCGACAAGCCCAGATAGTTGTTGGCACAGAAATTTAACACTTCCTGCCCATCTTGCAGGTAAATTTTTGCCGACTGAGGCGACGCGATGATGCGCTCCGCCTTGTAAAGTCCGGCACTCTTTATTTCGTCAATCTCCCTTGCGAGATGCTCCTGAAAAGCCGCATAACTTGCCATGATATATAGTTTTACTTTTTACCACTCGTCGAGGTACCAGGATTCGAACCTGGGACCCCCTGCTCCCAAAGCAGGTGCGCTAACCGGACTGCGCTACACCTCGATTTTCATTTCCGGCTACAAAGGTAAGAATAATTTTTGAATTATGAACAAAGAATTACAAAATTATTTTTAAAAATGTGAATGAATAGCATAAAAGCACAGATTTTTTTTCATTTTGGATAAGAAATTTTGTTGTCCGGGTCTCTTATTTTCATCATTGAATATTATTGGAACGGCTTTTGCCCTTAATTTGTTTCGCTCAATATATATCGGCAGAAGTCTTTCTGCCATAAAGGCATAAATTCTTGCCTGATAAGGGTTGTAAGACGAGATGTTCACCCTCTTTTCTACTTCACCCAATACTTTAAACAACCAACTGCAATAATCATCAAAAACCGACTTT
>BNTT01000369.1 GCA_025996815.1 Bacteroidia bacterium | reverse complement strand
AGGCTGATAAGGAACAGTTCGCCTTCGCCATTTTGAAATTTTCTGACATTCTCTTCGCGCCGGTGTTGCGGCGTGGAACCATCGAGGTATTGATATTTAATTCCCTGTTTATCCTGCGCCGCACCAAAACCGCCGTGCTTGACGAACTGCCACCAAAGACCGAAATTGTGAAGAAAATCACCCTTTCGGACGATGAAATGGCGTTTTACGAAGCCCTGCGCCGCCAAGCACTCGAAAATTTGAACAGTTCGGACGGCAGCGGTGGCGCAAAACATTTGCAAGTGTTGGCAGAAATCACCAAACTGAGGCAAGCAAGCTGCAATCCCGCGCTCATCGACAGCACAATAGGCATTTCGTCGTCCAAAATGGCAACGTTTCTCGACATTGTGAGCGAACTGCGCGAAAACAAACACCGCGCCTTGGTGTTCAGCCAATTTGTGACACACCTCGCACTTGTCCGCAAAGAGCTTGATAAACAGGGAATTAAATATCAATACCTCGATGGTTCCACGCCGCAACACCGGCGCGAAGAGAATGTCAGAAAATTTCAAAATGGCGAAGGCGAACTGTTCCTTATCAGCCTCAAAGCCGGTGGATTGGGGCTAAACCTCACCGCCGCCGACTTTGTGATTCACCTCGACCCATGGTGGAATCCGGCAGTGGAAGACCAAGCCTCCGACCGCGCCCACCGCATAGGGCAGCAGCGACCGGTAACCATCTATCGGCTCGTGTCGGAAAACACCATCGAGGAAAAAATCATACAACTCCACGCCACCAAGCGCGACCTCGCCGACACCCTGCTCGAAGGCAGCGACATGTCAGCCAAACTCTCGCTCACGGAATTAGTGGAATTGATAAAAAATGTGTAGTTTTGCAGGAAAGTTATGATTGACAAAAATGAAATAGTACTTTATCAGCCCGACAATTCCATAAGTTTGGAGGTTAGGCTTGAAAGTGAGACGGTCTGGCTAACTCAGGCGCAAATGATTGTGCTTTTTGGGAGAGATCAGTCGGTTATTTCTCGCCATATTAACAATATATTTAAAGAAAAAGAATTGGATGAAAAAAGCAATATGCAAATTTTGCATATTGCAAATTCGGACAGACCTGTCACCCTTTATAGTTTGGATGTAATAATCTCCGTTGGCTATCGCGTAAAATCACAACGAGGCACAGAATTTCGCATTTGGGCAACGAAAACATTAAGAAACTATATATTAAAAGGTTATGCCATCGGTCAGCGTTTCGAGCATTTGGAATATCGAGTGGCAGAAACAGAAAAGAAAATAGACTTTTTCGTAAAAACGGCTTTGCCACCGGTTGAAGGAGTATTTTTCGATGGGCAGATATTTGATGCGTATAAATTTGTTGCAGGTTTGATAAAACGGGCTAAAAAGACAATCGTTTTGATGGATAACTATGTAG
>BNTT01000368.1 GCA_025996815.1 Bacteroidia bacterium | reverse complement strand
TGGGCGGCTTTTACCAATTCCCATTCAGACCATCCTTCACCTTTCTGCAGAACGTTGTGAGGGTCGTCCGTATGATAGTTGGGAAAGTAATAACAGGCTACTGTTATTTTTGCATCACGTATCGAACGGGCGTTGTCCGTTTTACACGAAACCAATCCTAATGTAAGGATTATGTAATAAAAAATTCTTTTCATTTGTGTCAATTATTTTATTTTTAAATTATTTATATCCGGGATTTTCTATTAATTTGGGATTATTGGATGTCCGGCTTTGGGTAATCGGGAAATAGTAGTTTTCTTCGCGAAACAGCGGCGATGTCACCGAACCATCTATTTTGTCGAGTATCATCAATTTATATTTGGGCGTACCGGCCACATAGCTGTTATAATCCAAAATGTAGCGTAACCCCGAAAAGTCGCGCGACAGGTCGGTTACGGCTGTTCTCCAGCGACGCAAATCCCAATAGCGATGGCCTTCGTATGCAAGTTCCACCTTTCTTTCATGACGGATTTTAGCCCTGTCGATGGAAGTCAACGGTGCAATCTCTGCACGATTCCGGATTTGGTTGATAGCGTCCAGGGCATCGCTCGTTTTCTCAAGTTCAAATGCCGCTTCGGCGTAATTCAACAGGATTTCGGCATAGCGGAATATTTGCCAGTCTGTTCCCGACGTTGCCCATGCACCATCGGTTCCTGCCATGTTATCATGATTTTCATCCAAATATTTCATTACACCGAAACAGGTAGAAGTCATATCTTGGTCTCCGATTGCCAATACGTCATTGTAGGAGTCGCTCGTCTGAATGGTTCCGTCCGGTTTGAGCAGACCATTGTAAAACTCGCACTTGATTCCCTGCCAGGGCGTATTCTGCGTGAAGAGGGTCGCAAAAAAACGCGGGTCTTTGTCTTTCCACAACTCATCGGTTGACCAGAGTCCCTGTTGAATGGCTGTGCGGTCTAAGGTTCCCTGTCTGCCGTCTATATATTCAAATTCTTCCGCCATTTCCAGGTAAGGTGCCAACAGATTACCCCTGCTCCAACCGTTAGGACGTGGTCCACAGTAAAAGTCCACGCACCAACCCAATCCATTTCCATCCAAACCGTTTAAATTGTTATGCGGCTTTGAAAAAATCACTTCGCTGTTGTTTTCGTTCAGGAAAATGTTTTTGAAATTGGTTACTTTATCCGCATCCTGATTATAAAGTTGATGCCATCCACTTTTGATTATCCGGTCGGCGGCGTCATACGCAATTTGGTAATAACTACCGGCTTTTTCGGCAGGGATTCCCACAGCACCGTCCAATTGCACTTTGCCATACTGGGCAATACTACCGGCATACAACGCCGCCCGTGATTTCAGAGCAAACGCAGCCGATTTGCCCGGACGTCCCGTTTCGGCAGCAGACGGAGCCGGCAGGTCATCAGCT
>BNTT01000367.1 GCA_025996815.1 Bacteroidia bacterium | reverse complement strand
CCATAAATTTTATCCTTTCTTCCATGCTACAAAGGTAGCAAATTATTGGGGCGACCTAAACGCCTATACCAATACATTTTCTTCCAATAGCCACTGAGTCGATTTTTCGGCTGATGTCGTGCAGTGCAAAATCAAGTTTTTTGATTTCGTCGTTCGTAAATTTTGCCTGCTTGCCATGCACAATATTCCCATTCAAGCGCTGATAAAACCACGAGGTGGACTTTCCAAAGAAATTTTTGGATATGTACGATATGGATATGATTGGCAACACCGGTGCCAATTTTTCCCGCACATCCAAAACCTCGTTGATTTCTGCAATTTCGCCGTGCATGGAGGCAAAATCATCACTCACTGCATTCTGCACTTCTTCTTTTTCAGCATCCGAAAGCGAAGCAAAAAAAGCATCCATTTTCTGCTCTACGGCTTCGCGTTCCGCGCCTTTAGCCTTTTTCCATTCCTCTTTCAAAGAGAAAAACTTACTTTTTGTGTTCATAATTTTTTATTTTTATGTTATTAAAAGAAAGAGCCGCCACCCGTGAGCGGCGGCCTTTCTTTCTGCTATAGCCTTCTACTTAACGCTTTCAGTTCCCTTTCAAGCGATTCAATTTCCGGGTCTAACACCGACTTTCTATAACCGATAGTAATTAACCGATTGTAGTTTCGGAGGTAGTAATTGAGGTTTTCCATCAATTCATCTACCCGAGCCTTTAGCTCTTCATCATCAATCATATAGAGCTCTTTTCTGAATGACGGTGCAAAGATAATACTTTTGTTATCAATCACCAAATAAAAACGCACTTATTTTTTATGTTTTACAACATATTTTTCATAAGTTTCTGATTAACAATAAAATAAAAATCGCACTTATTTAATTTTCACCAACTTACTCAAACTGCCGATATAAGAAAATGCAAACTTCACCAAATCTCGCTTGCTCTCGCCATACATCCGCTTATTGAAACTTATCGGCACTTCTCGAATGCGATAATTCTTGTTATTCACGGATAACTTGATTAAGATTTCCTCCACAATATCGAAATTGCTACAATCCAAATGAAGTTTTTGAACATCTTTTGTCCGATACACCCGGAAACTGTTGGACACGTCTTTCACTTTCACGCCCAATACGATGCGATAACACACATTGACCACCTGCGACATGAAAATCAAAATCACCGGATTA
This sequence comes from Bacteroidia bacterium, assembly GCA_025996815.1. Lineage (GTDB taxonomy): Bacteria > Bacteroidota > Bacteroidia > Bacteroidales > Azobacteroidaceae > Azobacteroides. The sequence goes on along the minus strand of BNTT01000367.1, from coordinate 254 downwards.
TCCGTTTTGCCGCCTTTCACATAGCGCGAGCCAATGGTCAGGTCATAATCCGCACAATCCTCAAACATTTTGTGAAAATCGTCCGGCGAATGGCTGCCGTCGGCATCCATCACCAGCAAAGACTCCTTTGTTGCCCTTTGAAAACCGGTGCGGATAGCATCGTATTGGGCGTGAAAGTGAAAGACGTGTCCAACAGTTTCCGGGTGTATCGGACAAAAGATGTTCAAAAACTTCATTTGGATTGTAGCAATTTC
>BNTT01000366.1 GCA_025996815.1 Bacteroidia bacterium | reverse complement strand
GACATTTTGGAGGCGACAAGGTAAAAATGGACTTTGCCATCTTCGCTATAGCTTTCAACTTGGGTAAAATGCACAAAAAAGCCAATAATACCAATAATACCGCTCCCAAGCGGATTATTCGCCCAAAATTGGCTGTGCTAAAATCAATTCTTGATTTTTATCCGCAACAGATAAATATGGCTGCTTAAATCTTAAAAAATGAGGCTGCCCTTTTGAGACAGCCTCTTTTGATTGTTTTTTTAATAGCCCGGATTTTGCCCGTTGATGCCTAAGCTATTGTTGGCTTCGCTCAAAGGAATCGGGAAACGGTATTGGTGACCGTTAATATTCGTTGTTTTTGAGTGCAAGTGTTTGTAAATTCTTTTATAAAATTCAAATCTTGTTGGGTCTGATGGAATATTATTGTATGAATAGGCGTTAAACTGTGTTTGATTGTTGTACACCTCCTTGTAATATTCATAAGTAGGCACTTTCGTGAGAACAGAAGAAATCAACGTTCTCCAACGCACCAAGTTTATCCAATGTTTTTGCTCAAAAGCAAATTCATAACCCCATTCTTTTTGGATGGCATCTTCGCTGATAGTCGTCAATGGTTCGATATGTGCGCGTGTGCGGAGTGCATTAACAGCATCCAAGCCCTTGTCGCCGGCGTTTGTATAGAACTGAGCTTCTGCTTTGATGAGATACACTTCTGCCAAGCGGAAGTCGATGTGGTCGATGTCATTCAGCTGAGTGCTAACACCGTCTGCATGATTGACACCATCCTCTTTTCTGTGAACCCATTTGCCCGGACGTACAACGCTAAGCGGCCATGTCAAAGTATCCCGTTCTCCATTATCGTATGTTACATCTGTAAGATAAGAATATAATTTACGGGCATCATGCGCCGGAATAGCTGCTTCAAGTGTAATATCGGCAAATTGGATGTGAGGCTCTGCACGTTCGTCTGTTGGAGTAGTAAATCCGCAGTGTGTTTGGTGGTTACCTTGTGCATCAATACCGTCACCTTCGTGGTGGATAGAGAAAATCACCTCTTTGTTGTTTTCATTAGGTACGCCCCAGATTTTGTTGAAATTAGACAGCAACTGATATTTTCCACTGTTGATTACTTCATCGGCATAAGTAATGGCTTGTGTCAATTTAGCATTATCCACCGCTGGTTTTGCAGGGTCAGTTGTGGCAGTTTCGATAGCTTCAACTTCTGCTTGTGTCAGCGGCTTTTGTCCCCAAGTGAGGTAAACCTTAGCCAAAATGGTTTTTGCAGCCAATTGCGAAGGGTTAGACTTGTTGGCATCCCACTCAGGCAAACCGGAGATGGCAGCCGTCAAGTCGCTCACGATTTGAGCGTAAACGTCCTCAATAGATCGGCGCGTTGGGCTCTGCGTTGCAATAGTTGCATTGTCAGAACTCAAAATCAATGGCACTTCACCATAGAGT
>BNTT01000365.1 GCA_025996815.1 Bacteroidia bacterium | reverse complement strand
TAGCGTTTGACGCATTTGTTGAACTCATAATTGTTCACAAATTCCAAAATTTGTGAGAAAACATATTTACCCGAATGCATACTTTTTGCTTTTTTGAGCAAAAGTACGTCAATTCAAATCGAAAAATCAAAGAACGCTTATATGTGTTTGTATATCAATAGATTACAATAAAATATTTAAAATTAACGCAACAGCAGTAGTTGTCAATATCAAGTTTGGGAATTGGGCTGTCGGCATACAGCGGACGAACTTTGGAAATCAGATAATTGCCATAATCGGCAAAAATCCGCCAGTCATGTTTCTCGTTGGCACGCGACAAGGTAGAAACCACTACATTTTGCTTAATGCCCAAATGATAAAGTTTGCCTTTATGAGCCTTTAGACACAGACAAATATCGTGCAATGAATTTAACGAGGTCAGCTGTCCGAAAAACAGTTGTACAAACTGATTCCAACAGTCCAAATCGCGCACATGATAATTGCCAAAATAGCGTTTGACGCATTTGTTGAACTCATAATTGTTCACAAATTCCAAAATTTGTGAGAAAACATATTTACCCGAATGCATACTTTTTGCTTTTTTGAGCAAAAGTACGTCAATTCAAATCGAAAAATAAAAGAACACTTATATGTGTTTGTATATCAATAGATTACAATAAAATATTTAAAATTAACGCAACAGCAGTAAAGTGCAATATTGATTTTGTTCATCAACCCCGCATCGGCAACAACCACAAAATCGTCCAAATCAAAGCGTTTTACAAAATCTTCCACTATCGGAAGCATTGTTCGTCCCTCATACTGAGAGCCGTTGAACAGCGAATAAGAGAGCGGATAACCATCCCTGCTTACCAAAAGACCCAAAACAACTTGCGGCTGAGCGTGTTTGCCGTCTTTGGAAAAACCCCGCTCGCGAAGCTCATCGCTGTAATCCGATTCAAAATACAGGGTGGTTACATCATAAAACACAAGTCCAATTTGCCCGCCCAAAATCTTCTTCGTGTGTTCAACGCTGATTTGTTGAACCCGCTCCTTTTCTCTATCATGCAACCTGTCCAAATAGCGATAAATCCGATACAACTCAACATCTTCATCAAAATACGATTTCAAATAATCAACGGTGGCTACCTTGCTGCGTGGCTGACAAATCCGAGAAACAACCAAATGCTTCAAAATATCATCCTCTATCCTGTCAAAGCCAATCAAATGAAATACCCGGTTTAATATCAATTGAGTGCCATTGAGCAGTATGTTTTCGATATTGCCCAGTAAATGCGCGGTAATCTGCTTTTCTTCCTGTTCACGTGTATGTGCTGCAAACATATCGCGTTGTCCATGATAATCGGCAAGCCATGTTTTGCCTTGCTGATACAACTTCTCTATCTCGGCAGCATTGGAACTGCTACCGACTGTTTTAACTACACGGTATGTGCCACCGCGCTTG
>BNTT01000364.1 GCA_025996815.1 Bacteroidia bacterium | reverse complement strand
TAAACGGGGCAATACAAGAGCTAAAAACAATCGGAAGAGGTTACAGAAATACCGCTAATTTCAGAACGGCTATTCTCTTCTTTAACGGTGATTTAATGCTCTTTCCACACAATTCCCAGTAGAACCAAACAAAGAAAATGATACTTGATTTACGCCACCCCACCCGCAGGGGCAGAATGTGCATAACCGTGGGTGGAGCGAAGCGTAACCCACGGTTATGAAAATTTTGGCTTCCAGCCAAGTATAGGTATCATATCCGGTAATCATTTAAGATTTTTAGGATTAGCAGGATTACAAAAAAATCCCGCCAATCCGCCATCCTGCTAATCCTGAAAATCTTATTAAAATCGTGGTTCAGACTACTTCTTCACCACCTTAAAAGCCTCACCCCCCACGCGCAGCAGATAAACACCACTCGGCTCGCCCGACAAATCAACGCGGCTCTCACGGGTACGGTGCAGCAACGCGCCGCTTAGATTATACACTTTTATCTCTGCGCCGTCGGCATTATCCACATACACCACGCCGGCGGTGGGATTGGGATAAACGTGCAGTTTATCGCCATCAATTGCTTTTACGCTTGTAGCGGATTCGATGGGAAGTATTATGTTAAATACCCACTTCCAATCTCTATCGCTTTTATAGGCATCCAATGCACTTGCAGGCACATACAGCGTATCGGGACTATCAGCAGAAAAATTATTACCGCCAGTAAAAGTATTACCGAATGTTGGCGGTGTAGTAGCAAGGCAAACTACGGAGGTAAGACCGCTGCAACCGGCAAAAGCACCCATTCCAATGCTTGTCACGCCGCTACCAATGCTGACGGAGGTAAGACCGCTGCAACCGTCAAAAGCAAAAACTCCAATGCTTGTCACGCCGTCAGGAATGGTCACGGAGGTAAGACCGCTGCAACCGGAAAAAGCATAATCTCCAATGCTTGTCACGCCCTCGTTGATGACCAACGTTTTAATAGCAGCACGGGAATCATACCAGGGCGGTGTAGCATAATCCTCCATCGCCCCCGTCCCGCTAACGGTGAGCACACCATCATCGGTTAACTCTAACGTGGTACTCCCTGAAGTCCACGAGCCAATTGTTTCTGCTGCATTAGCAGCACCCGTGCCCAGCAACATCGCCGCTGCAACACAAAAACCAAAAAAGTTTTTCTTTCTCATAAATGTTGTTTTTTATTGTTTTATATATTTTAAAATAATCCCTAATTTTTTGCACACAAAAAAAGCGTGATACTTAATATATCCGCTCCTTAAGGTATTTAGCGTAACCCGATAATACAAATAAGTTAAGTTCACGCCGTGACATCGCAGACTAATTTTAATATATAAAAATTATTACTACCTTTGCACCAAAATTCAATGTAAAGCAAATGAAAAAGGTAGTATTATTAGTTCGGGTATCGACTCTCAAACAAGATTACGAAGCCC
>BNTT01000363.1 GCA_025996815.1 Bacteroidia bacterium | reverse complement strand
TTTTGTCGCGCTGCCAAATCTACGATTTCAGCCGCATCAGTATCAACGACATTGTTGATAATCTCACCTATATTGCTAAGAGTGAGCAAGTTGCCTGCGAACCTGAAGCCCTGAACGCCATTGCCCATTTTTTTTATATTTATCTGCCGCGTGTGGGTGTGGTGGTGGTGTTGCCGCTGCGTGTTTCCGAACTGCTGCGCGGGGATGCGTTGGCATTTTCACGGGGCGAACTGCTGCTGCGCGTCGTTGTTGTCGTGGTCGTCGCTGTTGCAGGCGTTGTACCGGCACCGGAGGACGAGCGGGTCGATGTTGTCGTGCTGCTGCTTCGCGGCGAAGTGGATGTCGGCGGTGTCGTGGTGTATCTTCCCGAACTACGACCGGATGTGGTGGTGGAGGTCGTCGCTCTTTCACGCGGAGCGGCGGCAGGGCGCGCAGAGTGGCTTTCCGTGCGTGCCGGCTGCGGATTGTTAGACTTCCGATTGATTGCCGACCGCTCCCGAGCGGGCTGACGATTGAAACTCGGCGAACTGTTATACCCCGCCACGCATATATGTGGCTGCAGGGCTATTGGGAGATAGCTCCCTATGCCAATGCGTATTGGATTCCGGGCTATTGGCAGGCCTATCAGAGCGGCTATCGCTGGATTGATGCGCACTGGTTGCCGCGCAGTCAATATTTCAGTTTTGGCTATTACGACGGTCGCTACGACTATTACGGGCGTCCGGTCTATTATCATCGTCCCCATTCCGACCACTATTATGGCTATGCTTATGCCTACGACCACCATCCTGAACATCGCGTGGCGGTAGTTGTCCCACGACCAATAGCCATCAATCCACACATAGTTGGACGACGGAGCCACAACAACAGGTTCATGCACACTAAGCATAATGTCCGGAGCAATCGGAATCTGCCGATATACAGACACATACGACTGCGCCTGAGCATTCGCCGACATCTGAACGCCGGCAACAATGAGCAATAAAATTGCAAACATCGAACGAGAAATTGTTTTCATATAGTCCACATTTTTGATGCAAATGTACGCAATAAAATCGACAATCCTCTATAATTTATGTTAAATTATGGGGGGTGATGTATTAAAAAAACATTCAAACGGGGCTAATTGTGCCACAATTCAGACAAATATTGAATATAGCGTCTTTAGGAATGCCGGCTTAGTCGACGGCAAAGGCACTTCCAAAACGTGGTCAGGCTTGATATGCTCAAGAATCTTGTAGGCATGCTCAAAGAACTTAATCTCGCTTACGACATTTTGCATCTGTCCGGCTACTACGATGGCATACAGGATGCACGAGTTGTACAAGCGGGCTTTGAGCATGCCTACAAGATTCTTGAGCATATCAAGCCTGACCACGTTTTGGAAGTGCCTTTGCCGTCGACTAAGCCGGCATTCCTAAAGACGCTATATTCAATATTTGTCTGAATTGTGGC
>BNTT01000362.1 GCA_025996815.1 Bacteroidia bacterium | reverse complement strand
GATGTGACGGGCAAATACACGTTGCCCGAATTGCCTGCCTCCGTCACACTGGCTCCGATGATGGGACCTTCCACATCGGACACCACGCCTGTTACGGCGATTTTAGCCTCTTGGGGAACTTCCGCCCGAAGTGCACCACCTCCCCCAAGACACAGAACAACGCTAAAAAGCACGCCCTGAACCAGTTTTTTTGTTCTTTTTCTCATACTCAAAATATTTTAAAATTTAACATCTTTATATATTTTTTTATTCCTGCATTTTTCTTTTCCGCGCATAATTAGCATTATGTTGAATAGAAAAATGCCCTTTCTGCTCGTTTGAGCGAACAAAACACAGCATCCTGCAACAAACTTACGGCAAAGGTACTAATTTTTTCCCAATAAACAGCAATAAATAGTGTTAAAATTGCATTAGGAGGGATAAATCTTTTTTTGAGATGCTATTTTTTAGCCTCTGCGAGGCTAAAATTGCACCACAAAAAGATTTAGTTTCAATTTGCCCAAAAAAACACAACGCCTGATATTGCCAAATTTGTTGCAAACACAGCAAGCAATCCGCATAAATTCGGTGTTCTATTCAACATAATGCTAATTATGCGCGCAATAAAATAACCTCCCCCCAAAAAATTCAAAAATTATATGTAACTTTGCGGAAAATTTTTTAAACATGAAAAACATTTTTTCTCTTGCGTTAGTGTTTTTATCGGTGGTGTGCTTGCAAGCGCAGCCTCAAGCCGTTGCAGGTGCTCAAAAAATTAATCCTACTACGGTGGAGGTGCTGCTGGATGGCAATCGGCGGATGACGTTTGATTTTTATGGCGACAATATTGTGCGCCTGTTTCAGGACAATTCGGGCGGTATTTTGCGTGCGCCGGAAGCCGAGCCGGAGGCGCAGATTTTGGTGGATAATCCCCGCCAACGAGTTTCTGCATTGGATGTGAACGACCAAAATGGGGTGATTTCTATTTCTACGGAAAAGATTGCTATTCAGATAGATAAAGCCACTTCGCTGCTGCGCGTTATGAATCGGAAGACGGGGAAAATTGCTTTTGAGGAGGTCAAACCCATAGTGTTTGAAAAGGGCAAGGTGACGCTCACGTTCAAAGAACATCCGGATGAGTATTTCTACGGCGGTGGCGTGCAGAACGGGCGTTTTTCGCACAAGGGCAAGACGATTGAGATTGAAAATCAGAATAGTTGGACGGACGGCGGCGTGGCTTCGCCCACACCCTTTTACTGGTCAACCAACGGCTATGCCGTGATGTGGCATACGTTCAAAAAAGGACGGTATGCCTTTGGTTCGGAAGAAAAGGGATTGGTGCAGTTGTTTCATACGGATGTGATGTTGGGCTGCCCCGACAAGCCGGAGCCGATGTATGTGGGGATGTGGAAGCGGATGTATTCCCACAGCCCGCCGGTTTGGTCGCCCGACCAGATGGTGGCATAGCGTTGAGTGCCCGC
>BNTT01000361.1 GCA_025996815.1 Bacteroidia bacterium | reverse complement strand
GTTTTGGCTCTACGTGGCTGCCTGGTCACCCTGGATGCGATGGGCTGTCAGCGGGAAATTGCCGCCAAGATAAGGGAAAAAGGAGCCGATTACATTTTAGCCGTCAAAGGCAATCAGGGTTGTTTGGAAGAAGATGCAGAACGAACGGTTCGCTTCACCAAGCCGGAATCAGAATGGATAGAAGATGATGTTGGACACGGTCGCATTGAGCGACGGAAATGCACACTCTACAACAATCTGTCGCTTATAGACAACGCTGCGGCATGGAAAGACTTGCGTGCGATAGTCAGGATAGAATCCACACGCTACTTCAAATCCAGTGGCAAAGAGGAAAAAGAAACCCGACTCTATATCACCAGTTCCGGCGGCGATGCCAAAATAATCGGCACCGGCGTTCGCTCGCACTGGGGTATCGAAAACAATCTGCATTGGCAATTAGATGTGTCTTTCAATGAGGATGATAGCCGAAAAAGGGCAGGCTATGCGGCGCAAAATTTTTCCATGCTCAATAGAATAGCCCTTAATCTCCTTAAACATGACCAGTCTAAAAAGCGAAGTGTGAGAGGCAAAAGGCTTGATGCCGGTTGGAATAATGATTATTTATTGAAAGTCCTAACTAATTAAGATGCGTTTGCCCTGTCATATATTCAACAGAATGTGGTATTGTGTCAATAAAATACAGTTCGCCGTTCTTTCCTTTTAGAACATTAGCGGGCCGGGCATCTGCTATTTCATACTTTCCATTGCTCCAAACTTCGTGTCCATTGCTCCATTTACGCACTCCGTCTAAATTAAAACCTATTTTTTTAAGACAATCCGATATTTCCTCCTGTGTGGCGTTGCGCTCTGCTATAATTTCGGGTTGTGCCAAAACCAAAGACGGAACGCCGTTTTTGTTCTGCATAAATCCCTCTACTGTGTATGCAACATTTGGAAATAATTCATTGTGAGTTTCTATTCTGTCAATAGATGCCGCAAGATTGTTGTGACGTTCTGTTCCACGTACATAAGAAAGATTGTTTAATTTTGTGAACGTTCCGTCTTCATTTCTGTATATGTCGTTTTCAGAAGTGCCTTTCGCTTTTTGGTCGTGTAGTAATTCTTTGCCGTCTAAATACGAATTATCAAGCCAAACTCCATTTGCTTTGGCTTGTTTCTCTAATTCCCTGCTGAAGTCTTTTTTGTCATAGTAGGGATTTATCCCTCTTGATTCCAATTCTTCGAGTTCGTCAGCCTCAAGTATTGGGCGAACGATTCCTGCCGAGTTAGCGGCTTCGACTGTGCGATATATTCCGCTCCGCGTTTCTGCGCTTCCCAATGTGCCGCGTAAGGAATTATTTGTTTTGGTATAGGCGCTTAGGTCGCCCTTGTTAATGTATTATATTTCAATCTTATAGGCTCATGAAAGACCATTCTTTTAATGGTCAAATCAAAGATTGACCCCATAAAAGCCCTTCTATTGTACCGA
>BNTT01000360.1 GCA_025996815.1 Bacteroidia bacterium | reverse complement strand
ACTTTCGGAATCTGACTCAAGCGGTAAGCAATAGCCTTTTCAAAATTCTCGTATTTCATTCTATTTCGTCTTTTTTATAGGGTTCAATGTGGGCGATAAATGTTTTTCCGTCAAATTTCGTTGTAACTTCGGCAACGGTGTATTTTTGACCTCTTACGGTTAAAAATGCCGTCCGCTTTTTGTCAACAACCTGTTTTAATCCATCAAAAGTGCCTTCGTAATATTCGAGCGTTGCCGTTGTGGGGCGGTAGTTCCAGCGTTCCGTGTCGCCGATTTCGAGCGGCTCTGTCGGATTTTTGAAAAGCACTTTGCCCTCCACCTGAATTTTGTTTGACTTATGCCAAACAGCATTTTCACCCATCAGGTCAGTAACGGTTGAAAATACATGTCCGGCAAGTAAGTCAAACTCATTCATTGTTTTGGATAATTAAAATGACAATTTTACGAAAACAAAAGAATCTCCTGCGGCGGCAGCTTCAAAAGCATATCCGGCAAGCGTGGCACCGGTTGCAGTTGCCGTAACGGCGGCTACGCCTTCGGTCACTTTCACATACGCTTTTGCGCCCTTGGTGATTGCCGCCGAATCTTTCGGCAGGGAATACACCCCTTCCAACGCCACGGCGATAGTATCGCCCACGGCACCGTCGGTGACTGCCACGCCGACAAGGCTTCCGATAACCACCGGGTCGCCGCTTTTAACATCGGCACCTGCTACGGTATATTTGATGGTCTTACCATCTTCGACTAAATTTTTCATATCTATTTGTAAATTAAATGTTTAACTATGGATTTACGCTTTGCCGGTGGATTTTACCAGCCCGCGGAAGTCAATCGCCGCCGCTCCGAAATCGCCGCGGACGGCGTATTTCATCGAATCGGTGTTGAAGTCATCTTCGCTGTCCACGCGCAGGCTTTCCTGACCGTCAAGGTAAGCGTAGTAGAGCGAATCGACCGCGTTAGGTTCGGCGGAAAGGTACCATGCGGTGGTATCAGACAGCCGTTGCTCAACGATGATGTCAAACGCATTGCTGAACACGTTTACATCGGTGGTGTTGCTTGCCGTGATAGCGGTTAGCAATTTGCGAGCTCTCACTTCCAGTTCGGGCGGCACAATCAGAAACTTCGGGACCACACGGATAGGCGTTTTGCCGTCTATGCCTGTTTGTCGTTTGAAGAGCACAAGCGCGTTTGCCAAAGAAGTTTCGCCCAGTGCATTGGCGGCACCGGTGAGCAGGTTATTGTGGTCGGCTGAAAACAAAGCCTTGCCATCGGACATCACCACATTGTCGGTAATCAATTTCCAAACGATGTTGCCGCGCCATTCGTCCCAGTGTCTCACGAAACGCGAAGGGATGATTGACAGAGCGTTCAAATCATCGTTCAGGAATGCCTGACGGGTAAACTTGATGCCTTCGGAATAACTTTTGAGCGCGATTTGTTGCTTGGATTCAAGCATGGTGGTGTACTTGATT
>BNTT01000359.1 GCA_025996815.1 Bacteroidia bacterium | reverse complement strand
GTACAATAGAAGGGCTTTTATGGGGTCAATCTTTGATTTGACCATTAAAAGAATGGTCTTTCATGAGCCTATAAGATTGAAATATAATACATTAACAAGGGCGACCTAAGCGCCTATACCAATAAAAAAATTAAGCACATGGGAAGTACATTACAGGAAATTAGGGCAGAAATAGAATGCTATAATCGTAATCATGGCATTGTGCAGCCGGCAAAAAAGGTTGTTCCGAAGAAGAAAAACCGAGTGGTTGATAATGACGACAATCGTTACTACAACGAGGAATTGGATAGCATGGGGTGGTTGGGATGGTGATTTGCCATGAGCGGTGAACGCGAAAGGCTAACCGCCTGAGAGCGCAAGCGTTCGGGTGGTTGCATTTCTTTCATTGTGATTGGAAATTTTTTGTAACTTTGCACCACAATATAAGAGTGAAAATTATGAAAACAGCAAATTATTTAGAATTAAAAAACAACCTGGAAAGTTATCTTGATACGGTCGTAGATGATAGTGAACCCCTTATTGTGCATCGTTCGAGTGCCGGCAGCGTGGTTGTGATTTCTCTGGACGAGTACAACGCAATTGCAGAAACCGAACATATCCGTTCATCACCGGCAATGATGGAACGCTTGTATCGTGCTGAGCAAAACATGAGAGCCGGCAAAGGGGTAAAAATTGATTTAAACGCTCTCTGATGGATATTGTTTTTTCACCGGAAGCGGAGGAGGATTTTAACTATTGGAGGAGTAATGCCGCAATTGTTGACAGAATTAAACGTCTATTGAAAGACATTGCCGAGCATCCTTATACCGGAATAGGTAAACCGGAACGATTAAAATGGGACCTTTCCGGCAAGTGGTCAAGAAGAATCACCGCAGAACATCGCGTTATTTACATCGTTCGCAACGAGTACGATGACGTTTATGTTTTGGCTTTGCGATACCATTATTCAAAATAAATCTGCTGCATTGCAAAATAATTCATACCTTTGCACTGAAAAAGAAAAAATACAATCATGGAAGCAATCAGAGAAATAATGGATGTAGAGCGGTTGATGCCCATAATGGACATTCCTGCGTGGATGCAAAACATTAAAGTTGAAGTAACTATTTTCCCTTATACCAATCCGGCATTGGTGGAGCAGAACGATTATTCCAAAGCAGAAAAGGTTGCTGCCGCCCGTGCGCTTATTGGTATGCTGCCGCCGGAAGTTGATTTAGATACAGCCCGTGCGGAACGGCTCTCGAATTGTCGGTGATTTCCCCAATGGATTTTCTTGATATGTTTATGAAAGGCTAACCGCCAGAGAGAGGCAAGCTTTCGGCAGGGCAAACGCATCTTAATTTGTTAGGAAATCTCTTTTGTGTGTGCCGAATTCTATGTTAACTTCCAAATAAAATCATAAAAAAATTCATTAATTTAACTTTTTTTAAGCTGCCACTTGTTTTGCAGGACGAATATAATCTTTTTTATAAAACTCCTT
>BNTT01000358.1 GCA_025996815.1 Bacteroidia bacterium | reverse complement strand
CTATTTGCAATGTGATAAGGTCCATCTACACCTCCACCTCCGTTAGCACTATTTTTCTTTGTTCCATTTAAAAGCAAGTTTGTAGGACCTCCATCAAGGGACCATCTCACGTCTAATTCGGATTTGGTGTCCCACCAATAAAACCAGGATGCATCCCTTAGTGCAGCCCCTCCGGCTCCACCTGCGCCGCCTCCTGTTAAGGAGTAAGATATGGTTCCTGCGGTGATTACTTTGTAAGAATACGATAGTTTTCCACCATAAACATCCAGCGGAAGCGGTATGAAGTTGGCAGATGGTAAAGGTAAGTGCTTAAAGAAATCCTCGGAAATATCAATTGTGTTCCCATTCTCCGGTGAATTATCAAATACGCCATTCGGTGAATAATCCATGTGCGGGCGGGTGTCGCTCGCAGAAACTACCGTTTCCCATCTTAATAATTCTGAGTTGTCTGAGTTTGTTGCAATCATGAAATACACCTTGGAAACACCGTACAGGGCGTAACGGTAATTTCCTATGGGTCCGCCGTTTTCGCCAAATGTAATCGAAGTTTTAACCTCCTCCAAAGCACGTTGTATCTCTGAATTTGACGTTTCTATTGTATTCGTGCTTGTTTCTGAATTAGTCCAAGACCCTTTCCACTCATATTTTAGCTTAACGGAAAATTCTCCCGCTATCGGGAATTTCTTTTTCCATGCTGCCTCAAGCCCCGCAGTATGGTTTTGAGTGTTGGACGCTGTTATGCTCTTTGAAGCGGTCTCGGTGATTGCTTTGCCTATGGTTATTTCGTTAACAGTTGTTTTCGATTTTGTTACCGTATGTAAGCCGTCAAAATACGCCTCTGCAATTGTCGAAATATAAGTATTGCTAATCTTGCCGACATCTATCAAGTAATAATTAGTATCTCCTAATTTATAGGAATCTAATACTTTCGGTCCGGAAGGTGATGCCGCGACACCAACCGCCTTTGGTGCAGGCTCTGGAACAATAGGTTGATTCACCGTAATTGCCGCGTACGCGGTCTTTGCCCCGTCAACGGTGCTTACGGTAATGATTGCGTTTCCTCCGGCTACACCCGTCACTATCCCGTCTGATACCGTGGCAATAGCATTGTTACTGCTGGACCAGTTTACATCTTTATTGGTAGCGTCTGAAGGTGCTATGGTTGCCGTCAGGATTTCGCTTGCCCAACGGTAAGGCTTAATGCCGTCTTGCTTAGGCTTACCCCGGTTACCGCAACATCAGTCGGAAGGAGTTTCCACGGCGCATACAGCGTAGTATTGGCGATAAGGGTCAGAGATGCTCCTGCGGCATAAGTTGTCCCCGAACCGTCAGCATTGGTATTCCACCCGTTAAAGATTTTCCCCGTATAAGACAAATCGCCCTGTCCGGCAATATACACACTTACGCCGGAAACGGCTGTTTGTGCTGTTGGCGACGTGCCGCTTCCGCCGTTGGCGGTGTAGGTTACGGTATAGGTTGGTGCCGATTCACCTACCC
>BNTT01000357.1 GCA_025996815.1 Bacteroidia bacterium | reverse complement strand
TTTATTTGAATGTTAATTCTTGTTAAATATTAACGCAACAGCAGTATGTCAAAAACAGAAATTTCATACTGCGCCGAAAAATGAGCAGCCAAGTTTTTTCCAACAAAGCCGCCGCCTCCAATCAAATGGAGGATTGGCATGCAACGGCTTATGCCGATTTGCTGATTCAACAAAAAAAATACAAAGAGGCATCGCGCTTCAATTGGCTGTAGCCTTGCAAATAGGCTTCAAAAGCATCTCCATAGAGCGAATCCTCTATCACGGGGAGCATTTTCAGGCGTTGATAGGTAGCCAGCTTATTGTCGTCGGAAGGGATGTACAGGGTGTCGGTGTCTGTTTTGGAGGTGTTATCGACCTTCGCGTTTTGGAGTTGTGCCAAAAGTTGGCGGTCGTGTTTTTTTTGCCAGCCGTTTTTCTCTGCTTTGAGTGCCGTGTTCAGATACGGGATAGCCTCTTTGTATTTTTTTTGTTGAATCAGCAAATCGGCATAAGCCGTTGCATGCCAATCCTCCATTTGCTTGTTGGGCAATCCTCCCCGTTTGGCTTTGGCAAGCAGTTCTTCCGCTTCCACGAACCATCCCATATTGGTGTAACTCATTGCCTGCCAAATCAATGCGTCGGTATAAATCTCCGGCTGCGTGCGATAGATGCGAACAACGTAGGCAAACGTGCCGGCAGCCTCCAAAAAATCGCCGTTGTGAAACTGTGCTTTCGCCATCAGCATCCACGCTCGGTGCAAAACCGGATTGTATTCCGTGCGTGCCATCCATTCCTTATACAAGGGGTCGTTGCGCCGCCCCTCCTCTCGTTTGGGCTTTGCCGAAATGGAATGTTGCTGAATGGCTTTCGCGCTTTTTTCGATAACCTTGTCAAAGGGTCCCCCCTTGGTGGGTTTCTCTCTCGGCAGCGCATCCACCGGAAACATAATCATCGCCGAATCATTGCCCTGAAAAGTTTTCTGCTGATTTTTGAGTGCCTCATTGAACGCCGACTGCCCATTAAAAAAAACATTGTAGCGCACATTAAACCCATGATACCAGCGCGTCCCCGCCGTATTTTTAGACGACGAACACCCCCATAGCACCGCGCACAGCACCACAAGCAAACCGATGATTTTTTGTTTCACCATTATAATATGTGTAAACAGAAAAAAACGCTTTTTATTGTGCAATTAGAAAAAAATACTTACCTTTGCGGCACGAAAATAATAAAGGCAATGAAAAAATCATATATAAATGATTTATACGAAAAATTAGTCCCCCCCCCCATTCACAGACCGTGAAACACTGTATTTGATTGGAGGCGGCGGCTTTGTTGGAAAAAACTTGGCTGCTCATTTTTCGGCGCAGTATGAAATTTCTGTTTTTGACATACTGCTGTTGCGTTAATATTTAACAAGAATTAACATTCAAATAAATTTAGTTGTTCTTTGACATTTTGATTGCATTGACGTTGTTCGGTAAGCAACTCACGTATGGGCGTTTTGTCGAAAGCGGA
>BNTT01000356.1 GCA_025996815.1 Bacteroidia bacterium | reverse complement strand
CGGCATCAACTGTTTCTATGGCGGTGCCGCTTGCTGCTGTTACCGTCACCTCACAAATTGCCTTGCTGCTACGCCGCCAACACTGTACGTTGGTGGTAATTTTACTGCTACGGGCGATACGCTGTATGTGCCTGCAAGTGCATTGGATGCCTATAAAAACAATAGCAGTTGGAAGAGTGCATTTGACAGAATACTTGCCATCGCAGTACCCGCTACGAGCGTTTCACTTAACACAACCACTGCCGCGCTATCAGTGGGTGGTACAGAGCAACTCACGGCAATCTTTTTGCCCACCGATGCCTCTAACACAGCCGTTATATGGAGCAGCAGTGATGCAAGTGTTGTAAAGGTAAGTGAGCAAGGTTTAGTGACGGCAGTTGCTTCAGGCACAGCCACCATCACCGTTACAACTGTTGACGGAGGCTTTACGGCAATTTGTGAGGTGACGGTAACAGCAGCAAGCGGCACCGCCATAGAAACAGTTGATGCCGATAGACTGCATGTTTATCCCAATCCCACCACTGGCGTGGTGTATGTGGATAATGCCGACGGGGCAGAGATAAAAGTGTATAATCTAAGCGGCGCGTTGCTGCACCGCACCCGCGAGAGCCGCGTTGATTTGTCGGGCGAGCCGAGCGGTGTTTATCTGCTGCGCGTAGGGGATGAGACTTTGACGGTGGTGAAGAAGTAGTCTGAACCACGATTTTAGTAAGATTTTCAAGATTTGCAGGATGGAGGATTGGCAGGATTTTTTTGGAATCCTGCTAATCCTTTTATCTTGTTAATCCCAAGAATCTTATTAAAATCATGGTTCAGACAATCATCCATAGTTCAAGATTTTTTCGTACCTTTGCAGGGTGGTTAATATGAAATTTAGATGAAGCAGCGTTTTTATTTTGATACATCGGTTTTTGGTGGTGTTTATGACTCGGAATTTGAAGATGCAACTTTGCCCCTTTTTGCGCGTGTAAAATCGGGAACTCTCGTTTGTGTCTATTCTGAAAGAAAATATGGAGCGCGTGGTTGTAAATGATGAGATAATTGCGCTGGCTTCGCGTTATATTGAAGAAAAAGTGGTTGGACAGACAAGTTTTGACGATTGTTTGCATATTGCAGCAGCAACTATAAACAAAGTTGATATTTTGGCAAGTTGGAATTTTAAACACATTGTAAACGTTTACAGAATAAGAGGTTACAACTCAATTAATTTGCGAATGAATTATAATTCATTAGAAATTCGTTCGCCTAAAGAACTATTAGAATATGAAAATTGAACAAAAACAAAAGAAAAAGAATTTGACACGGTCAAAACTTTCAGAGACATCAAGGAAAAAATCTCGTTGGAGTTGTTTGGAAAATCTGCCCAACAAATTAAAGATGAGGCTGTCTCAAAAGGACAGCCTCATTTTTATATATATTTAATATTCCCCTATTTTTCGTACCTTTGCATCTGCAAATCAAAGATATAAGCATTATGGCAAAAGTAGTATTTAAGGATTACAGT
>BNTT01000355.1 GCA_025996815.1 Bacteroidia bacterium | reverse complement strand
GAATACATCAGCCAATTTTTCACCCTGAAAATCGGCGACCTCATTTATACGGGCACACCCGTCGGAGTGGGCACCCTGCACATCAACGACCATCTGGAAGGCTATCTCGGCGACAGAAAATTGCTGGATTTTTGGATAAAATAAGATTTTTTCTCGCTGATAATCATTAAAAAAATCATTAAATGTCAAAATACCCTTTACCTCCGCAATCAAAAAATAAATGCAAAAATATTTGCACAATCAAAAAAAATGTCGTGCCTTTGCACCGAATTAATAACATTTTATAAACAATTTATGTTCAAGTTATCTTCTTTTTCTACACTAACTCGCTGCAAAGCAACGGGTTATAGAGTGTTCGCGCTGAGCTTCGCGCTCGCGCTTTCTGCGTGTGACTCCAACGTTATGCTCTGAAAGTGGGCATTGAGCCGCTCCCCTACGTCTATCGCAAAGCCGGGGATTTGACTAAGGACTACGAAACGGATGGCGTGAAAGAGGTCTATGACTGGTGGTGGTTCGACACGTTGGATAAGACGTGGAAAATGAACTCTGCCCATGAAGCCGCCGGTGTCAAGTTGGCAGTTGACCGCTATTGGAACAACTCCCTCACCACAGGCTGGCAGCACGCCACAGGCGGCACCGCCGCCGACAACACCTTTAGGGACATCACCCAATGGAAGTCCGCAGCCGGCGCACAAGCACGCTTGGCAGGCTACAAGACACGTTATCAGGAAATTGACAAATTTCGCAACGACTATCTCACTTATCTGCAAGTGAACCAACTTTTGTTCTCAGGCAGCGTGGCAGAAACGCTTGTGCTCGACGGTTCCAACCCGAAAAAAGCACCCACATTGCTGCTTCACGAGATAGAGACCTACCTGCGTTCTAATTATGCCGGTGGTTTCTGCGAGGACAGGGTATTTTTCAGCGAGGGTGTTTACACATCTAAAAACATCTCCACCGTGTATTTTCCGTGTGCGGGCACATATTCAAAAGCGGATTCTGCCCAACAAATCGCCAAATTCGGCAAATTTCTTGATGTCGAAAAGATGTTTGAGAGTTATACCTACGCTTTGGGTCAAGACGCTATGCAGCCGTCGGCGCATCCGGAAATTGCCTCTCCCAAATACTCCGCCGTGGCGGCATCGCGCGGCAAACTGTTTGAGTTTTATTTAGGTTACATCAGCGGCGCAGACCCTACGTGCTGTTGCAAAGGAGAAGAAACTGATACTGGTACCGATACCGATACCGATACTGGTACCGATACTGGTACCGATACAGATACTGATACAGATACTGATACAGATACTGATACAGATACAGATACTGATACTGATACAGATACTGATACAGATACAGATACTGGTACTGGTACTGGTACTGGTACTGTCACCCCCCCTGTCACCCCCCCTGCCGTCATCCCGGTAGCGGTAAGCTCCGTAACGGTTTCTGCGCCCCCTGCGGCGGTATTCATTGGTGACACATTCACCTTGACGGCGACCGTGGCT
>BNTT01000354.1 GCA_025996815.1 Bacteroidia bacterium | reverse complement strand
GACGAAATGGTTGTTTTGCAGGTTTTTAGCGAAAAAGTCCGACACTTCCATCGCTTTTGGATACGTCAGGTTGAATTGCAACACGCCCCAAGAGTTCCAACCCCAGGGGATGGCTTTGTTCCATGCTTTGGGTGGGGCAACTGTGGCATTGGCTTCGCCGTAGGCTTCCAATCCCGTGCGCCAGTCGGCAAACACGCCTAACAGCACTTTCGGCGATTTGATTGTCTTGCCCGATAATGCCCCGTGGGGCTTGGAGTCGCGGGTTAAGTTGGTTGCGATGCCGCCGTAGCAGACGAGTTTTCCGATGCCTTTGGCACCGGCTTTCGTCAGTTCAACTCCGGTTTTCCAACTGTCGTGCTCCACCGAACCGATTACGATGCCTTTGCGACCGGCATTGTCGAATATGGTCGTAACTTCATAACTCACCAATGTGTCCAACGGCTGTGCGTCGAACGGCAGTGCGTGTGACCGGTAGCGCACCCACGCATCGTTGTCGTAAGGGACGAACAACGCCTGAGCCGCTTTTGTGTCGAAAGGCAGCGTTAAGTTGTCGAGATTGACGGGTGCCATGTAGTTTGAGGCGATTTTTCCGGAGGTGTTTTCCACCGTAAACTCGGTCAGAATATACTCTTTGTCGGGATAGACAAAAAAGTGCTGTGTCAAAACCGGCAGTTTGTTGCCGCTGTGAGTGATTGTGAACAGGGTGCCTTTCCCAAACGCATCCGCGATTGCCTGCGATTGCGATTTGTGTTGAGGATAATCCTTCGTCGTGATTTCTTTCCCATCCAAGCGATATGCGGCATACAAGCCGGCAAAGGCAGGCTGGGCATCGTGCCACTGAGCGGCACGTGCACAAGGCGTGAACGCGAAAAGAGAGATGCTAACGAGTAGCAGAGTAGTGTAAATGCGCTTCATGATGTGTAATTTATATCATTATTATTATGCTATCTTATTATTATCACTCTGTCATTCTTCGGTGATATTGGCAAACCTGCCCCAAATGGGCGACACCCAATAGGTTGAATGGGTATCTTTGGGAATATACAGACGACAGGTTTTGGGGTCAATACTGTCAAACACCGCATCGTCCACCTCCAAGGGCACAACGTGCCGGATGTGGAGCTCTTTCAGGCGCGTGCCTGCGAAGACCGCATCGCCAAGCGATGTCAGTTTGTCCGTGATAGTGAACGTCGTCAATTTACAATTGACAAAGGCACGGTCGCCAATTGACTTCACCTCCCCCATCACGACCGAGTTTAACCCCGTACAACCGGCAAAAAGATAATTTCCTATCGCAGTTACCCCGGCGGGGAGTTTCATTTCGGTCAGGCGCGGGCAATTGGCAAAGGCAGCATTTCCGATTGCAGTGACCCGCTCCCCGATAATTATCGAAGTGGCGTTTTTGCAACCGGCAAAAGCACTCTCTCCAATCGTTGCCACGCGGTTGGGAATGGTTAGTTCCCCCAATCCGGTGCATCCGAAAAAGGCAGAGCCGCCGATGGCGGTTACACCTTCGCCCATCTTCACCTC
>BNTT01000353.1 GCA_025996815.1 Bacteroidia bacterium | reverse complement strand
CAACTCCCGATACTTCCCATGCTGTATCCACAGGCAAAAGTATCTTCTCTAATATCTGACTTCCCGTATATTTTTCCATGCCGCAAAATTACTACTTTCCACACAATTCCCAGTAGAACCAAATAACTTCTTGTCCAATTCCCGCGTTTGTCAAAATTAGAAAATTGAATATGAACTTTATTCATTTTCTCGTTACTCCAAACAACAACATCGGTATATACATCTTCATTATTATTGCTTTCCTGTATGTAATCAGTTAATTGCCCTAATTGATTATATACATAAGCATAAAACGTGGTATCTGTTTCGCTATACACGTTCAATTTTTGTACTTTTTGTTTTTTTTCGTTGTATTTATAAACGAATTTTATTGCACCAATTTTACCTTGGGTATAACTGATAAGCAATCCATCTTCAAACATAAAATTATCCTCATAATAAGAAGGTGTATCAGACTCTGAAAAATACAATCTGCGTTTATAACATTGACCTAAAGAAGTATAGTAATATCTGTCAACCATCTTCTGTTTATTCAAATCTTTACCATATATTCTTCTTATTTCTAACAAAGTGTCCGTAACAGCATAATCATATTTGTTATCTGACCTGATTTCTTTTTTGTAGAAATTGATTTCTCGCAATAAATATCCATTCTCATCAAAAAAAGAAACAACCTTCCATTTGTTATGTGTCTTTTCAGTTATTTTTTTTATTCCTTTATGCTCCATACCTTTATAATAAAAAGTGTCATCACTAAAAGCATAAGAAGAATAAAATAGTCCCATTAAAAACAATATTACAACATTTTTGATTTTCATTTCAGAACGGCTTTTAAATACGGACAATTTATAAAACATAAAATATGAATTGGTATAGGCGTTTAGGTCGCCCCAATAATTTGCTACCTTTGTAGCATGGAAGAAAGGATAAAATTTATGGGAGTGAACTCAATCAATTTTTACAGACAGTTTCCAACGGATACAGATTGTTATCAATACTTGTCTGCCATCAAGTGGGAAGATGGCTACCAGTGCAAAAAATGTGGTAACACGACATTTTGCAGGGGCAAACAACCTTATTCTCGCCGTTGTAACAGATGCAAATACGATGAGAGTCCAACGGCAGGAACGATGTTTGACAAACTGAAATTTTCATTGCTGCTCGCATTTCATATTGTCTTTAAAATCAGCACAAAAAAGAAAGGCATGTCCTCTTTGGCACTATCACAAGAGTTTGAGTTGCGCCAAAAGACCTGCTGGGAGTTCAAGTGGAAAATACAACAAGCAATGGCAAGTAGCCGACAAAAACCATTAACAGGCGAAGTTCATGTGGATGAGTTTTTGATAGGGCAGTATGAAGAAGGAAAGCAAGGACGTAGCCGCGATAGTAACAAACGATTGGTTGTTATTGCACTTGAAATCATTGACAGAGTGAGCGTAGGAAGGGCTTATGCACAAGTAATAGACCACGCTTCAAGTGATGAGTTCAGACCGTTTTTTGATGCATACATACGCAAGGATGCTCATGTAATAACGGATGAATGGAC
>BNTT01000352.1 GCA_025996815.1 Bacteroidia bacterium | reverse complement strand
ATTCAGGTTGCCGGGTTTCATTGAATTTATCCCTGATTTCATAATAATAATCTTCCTCATTTCCATGCTGACCATGCCAAATATCATAATATTTCTGTACAACTTCACGCGGAGAGTTAATGATAGCATCCCAAAGTTCTGTCAATGGTTCATTTATATCATTAATAATGAACTTGTTTGCCTTAAAATAAAAAGATGATGCAATGGAAATTGCAGCAGAGCCAACGAATGGCTCTATCAACCTGTCAAATTCTGCCGGAAAATATTGTAATATTTTGCCTGCCAAATTGCGTTTACTACCTTGATACGGAACAGGATGGGGTAACCTCATATTTATCTATTTAATTAATTGTACAAAAAGCATTTTTCAATCCATTATTATCAAAACGCAAAGGTACCACTTTTTTCAGACTTTTAATATGCCATTTTTATTTTTCGATTGCAAGCCCCTGTATAAATCCTTTCAATGCCTCAACATCTTTAAACCCCGGCTCCGTCTCAAAGCGGCTATTCAAATCAACAGCACACAGTTGCGGAAAATTCAACTGCTTGATGGCTTCTGCATCCTCCGGCGCGATGCCGCCGCTCAAAAAGAAGGGCGTTTTGCCCTCGTATGCCGACAGAATTTGCCAGTCAAATTTCTTGCCGGAGCCGCCATATTGGGGCGTTTTGGTGTCGAAGAGGAAGTATTTGCAGACAGATTCGTATTCCGAACAGCGCGCAAAATCGGCTTCCGATGCTATTGAGAAGGCTTTTATTATGTCTTTGTTTAATGCGTTGCAAAATTCGGGCGATTCGTTGCCGTGCAGCTGCACCAACTGCAAATCGAATTTTTCTGCCGCTTCCAAAATCGTGTCTTTGGCGGCATTGACGAACACGCCTACTTTTTGGATGCTCTTTGGAATCTGTGCAACAGCCCACACATTGAGGTCTTTGTCGTAGCGCGGCGATTTTTCGTAAAAGATGAAGCCCATGAAGTCAATC
Source organism: Bacteroidia bacterium (assembly GCA_025996815.1). Taxonomy (GTDB): domain Bacteria; phylum Bacteroidota; class Bacteroidia; order Bacteroidales; family Azobacteroidaceae; genus Azobacteroides. Next base: position 570 of record BNTT01000352.1, on the reverse strand, counting down.
GGCAATTGGCTGACTTCCACGATGCTGTAACCACTGCGCATTCCGCATACTTTTATTTTTAATTTACTCATTTTCATACTTTTAACTCCAATAAAACAACATTCTCCACATGCTGCGTGTGCGGAAACATATCGACAGGCTGCACGCGCGTCACTTTGTATTTCACGTCCAAACGGCTCAAATCGCGTGCCTGAGTCGCCGGATTGCAACTCACATAGACGATTTTTTGCGGCTCGGCAAACAGAATGGTGTCGAGCACATCGTCGTGCATTCCGGCGCGGGGAGGGTCGGTGATGATTACGTCCGGGCGACCGTATTCGGCTATGAATTGGGTGTTGAGCAGGTCTTTCATATCGCCGGCGAAAAAGAGCGTGTTGTCGATGCCGTTGAGGGAGGCATTGACTTTGGCATCTTCGATGGCTTCCGTAACATACTCTATTCCAATGACTTGCTTGCACCTCCGCGCCACGAAATTGGCAATCGTGCCCGTGCCCGTGTAGAGGTCGTACACCAATTCATCGCCCGTCAATCCGGCGAAGTCGCGTGCCGTTTTATACAGTTCGTAAGCCT
>BNTT01000351.1 GCA_025996815.1 Bacteroidia bacterium | reverse complement strand
TTGCCTGAACACCCTTTGCTATTAATGTTGCACCCGCGATTGGATTTATATAACTATCCATCATTTTTTTACCCAAATTTATTATTGTATCACCATCCCATCCTGTTGAAGAAAAATCAACACGCTCACCGCAACCGGGACATGGTCCGGTTAAAGTCTCCGTTTCATCGTCCCACGAGAAACCGTTTTGACCTTTAATTTCTTCAATAGTATCTTCTAAATCAGGGTCTAATTCTATTGCGCGCTCAAAATCCTCTTCCGCCTCATCCTCGTCATCTTGCTTGAGATGTACAAATCCACGCCACATATATGCATACGCATCTTCATCGTTTGTTTCTATTGCTTGCTCAAAAAATTGAATTGCTTTTTCCCAGTTCTTCACATAATAGTGCGTTTTACCAAGACAAACATAAAGGGAGGCCAAATCTTCCTTTGTATCCTTATCATCTTTATCATAATCGGCTGTGGATGTTATCAAACTTATACACTTCTCGAAGTCAGCGCGTGCTATTCCATATTTTTCACTACCCTCCATATATGCAACACCACGACCACCAAGAGCTTCTACATTTTTGGGTTCTATTTTCAGTGCTTCGTTAAACTCTGCAATTGCCTTGTCATATTTCTCTTTTTCAACAAATTTTTCAGCTTTATCAATGTGTTTACGAACTTCAGGGTTCTCTATTTTTTCCAATTCAGATGTGGACTTTTTCTCCCCAACAACATTCAGTACAGGTACTTGAGATACCTGTTTATTGCCATTTTGTTGTCGTTCATACAATCTGCCATCAAGCACCATTTCAAACTCATCGGGGTCAATGCCTTCCGCTTCTGCATTTTTCAGTAGCACTTGTCTTTCTTTTTCTGTCAACTCGCCGTCTGCAAGCGCAAGCGTAATGAGTTTTTCTAATTTTTCGCTGTACATGATTTATATATATTTTATTGTAAATTAAACTGCTGATTGTGCTCTTTCTTTTGCAGTTTCAATATTTTTCTATTTTTTTGTTATTAGTTGCAGGGAAGAAAATCGACTTCACGAATATATTCACCCCATTAGCACCGAGTCCTATAATATTATCTATATCAGTAGGTAAATCAATCGGTAAAATCTCATATATAAAAGCCAATGTAGGAACGATTAGAAAAAATGATGGAAGCCGACCGGCTTTATATAGGGCTAACCCCACAGACAACATTAATCCGGCAGCAGGACATGTAACAAAAGAAAAGAAATTTCCCGCAAAAAGTCCAACCGGAAAAAATATGACGCATGAAATAAGCGAGATAACAAAAGGTAATACAATGTCAATTGCTGTTAGATTTTTGGCACTATTCACAACAATGATGAGTGTTATCAGTCCGCCCAAAAAAGCAAGGAAACCATAAAGAAATTTGTACTCAACCCACACGGCTATGGGTAATATAATTAGCAATGGTATTGCAAACACTGCACCTCTTAAACATCCTACACCCATGTTTGTACTCTGATTTTTCATATTTTAAAAATTTATTTTTTATTTACAAACGTTATTATACCATTTAATGAAATTCTCTTTTTGAGTAGCAAT
>BNTT01000350.1 GCA_025996815.1 Bacteroidia bacterium | reverse complement strand
CCAGCGGGAGGGCAGATTTTCCTTCGGGTAATTTTTCCATCATCAAGAAGCCCGTGAGCCTTTCGGTGAGGGTAAGGATAGCCCCTTTGCCGTCTTTTCCGATAATTGTATCTATTTCCCAGTCGCCGAACCGTTCTCTGTTGTTGATTATATCGGGGCGTTCATCGATGGAAATTTTATTTTTGATAACTACCTTTTTTCCACCGCCAACGGGTCGTTTTCGATGTTTGCCTCTGTGGCGCAGATGTATCCAAAGTGTGCCTCCTGTAGCTTTGTCGGCACGAACATATTGATAAATACGCTCGTGCGAAACCATTGGAATGCCTTTGGATTTGCAATAGCCGACAATCTGTTCGGGCGACCATTGGTCTTCTTCGAGCCATTTTTTTACTTGCCGCTCGACCGCCGCCGAAAACGTGCGCTTGCGGGCGTAACGTTCTTTGCGTTCATCAGCCAACATTTGGGCGTGGGCAGGGGTATAATTGCGCTTGTTTTTATTGCGCGCAATTTCCCTGTAAACTGTACTGACAGAGGCGTTTACAATCTCTGCAATCTTCTTTTTCGAGGTACCTGTTTGCACTAATGCAAATATTTGGTACCTTTGTTCCTTGATTAGTTGTTTATATTTCATCAATACAAAAGTAAATAAATTAATCGGACAGGGAGAACTTTTCTCTCTGTTTTTTTACTTTTGTCGCTTTTGAAGTTTTATTCTTCGGTCGTTGCTTTCTATTTACGAGCAAAATTTAGGTTGCTCGTAATAGTGATTTTTCGCAGTTACTAATTGAACTTACCTTCTTTTTTTGGGTGCTATTTTTAGCCTCGCAGAGGCTAAATGTGCATAACCGTGGGTGGAGCGAAGCGCAACCTACGGTATAGGCATCATCACACCACTCTTAGCCCTGCAAGGTGGGGTGGCGTAAATCGCTTCATTTAGAAAAAAAACAACCAACCATATCCATATTATAAAACTTATTTCTTTTGACAGATAAGGAGTCACAGAGGTTATCTTTTTGCCATTGCTTTATCTGTTTTGTTGTATTCCCGTCTATTACTTTCATAATTTCTTTTTCATCTAAGTTGGACGTCATTGCCGGTATTATCAGTGCCATATCGGTTATTCCGTTCATCGGATTTTGATTTAGTTCGTTCTTGTATCTTCCAAAAATGGTTTCAATAATATCATCGCAACACATTAAAGTTTCTTTTTTTCTCGTCCTCTGTTGCATGTTATTATCCAGATATTCTTTGCATTTCTAAAATGAACGGTTTTAATTCACCTATCCATGCCAATAAATCTCTCTCTTCTTTTTCTATTTGTTTGTTATCCAATACATTAATTACACGCATTCCCCATTTAGAGATTATATCTAAATTTAAGAACCTTGATTTTGAACGTTGATTGGGAGGTATAATATGTGCATATTGACCACAGCATAATTTCAAACGCATTTTACCCATATCGCTGGTTAATTTCTTAAATATCTCATCATTTTTATACAGTTTTTCAAGCATGATGGCTATTGCATGCGTCACATCGTAAACATGCGGTATGTTGGCTAAGCGAAGTGCTT
>BNTT01000349.1 GCA_025996815.1 Bacteroidia bacterium | reverse complement strand
CACACATCCCAAATGATTAATAAGTATGCGCATTCCTTCGCCTCGTAAAATAGTTTCTGTGTACATAATTCAATATTTTTATTCGTTAATAAACATCAGAGGATTGATGATTTTTATCTCTTTCACGTTAGTGTTCAACAATTTTTTGTCTGTTGTAATAAAGCAATCCGCATTGGCATCAACCGCACAAGCAATGTGCAGGGCATCTTTAACTTTTATTCCACGCAACGACAAGTTTTCTGCAAATTCAATAATACATTCATTTTCAACACAGAACACAGTGGCAATATCTTTCCAATCACGAATAGCATTACGCCTGTCTGCATAAGGATTCTGATTGTTTTCAAATTCCAGTATATACGACCAAACTAATTCATACGTTCCCAGCAAAACAGATTGTTGTATAAACAATTTGGCTTCTGTTTCCAATCTTATTTTGAGCTGCTCTTGATTGTCAAATGGTCGATTAAAGCAACAATTGTCTAAATATATTCTTCTATATTTCATCTCCGCTTTTTCTGCAAAGGTACGATATTATTTGACACCAACAAAAAAAATAAAAACAGCCCTTTTGAAAGTTTTTTCAACTTATGCCGCAGTTTGGCACAAGTGCATCGTACCTTTGCAGAAATTTTTAATAATTTAATAAATAGCATTATGAAACAGTATGTAACAAAGTTTTCTTGGAAAACAGAAAAAAACAAAAGGTTAATTCTTTTTTTGCATTTTTCGTTGCCATACAAAATATTTAGACTATCTTTGCATCAAAAATTCAATAATTTATTGACTGTATGCAAAAATTTGAACTACCCAAAACTTGTTCTAATGGCGAGCAGATTGAGATGATGGACAGATTTGTCAAAAAATCCGACTATGAAGATTTATCTGTGAATATTAAAAATCTACGAAATTGGGCAAAAGAAAACATTTTGCATAAAACGGTGTTGCATCCTAAATTCAAAAAAGAAATACGGTTCACAAATTCCGGCGTAAAAGAGTATTTGAACCAACCCCATAAACACTTCAACGAGAAAAACGAATTGATAAAAAACATTGACAATGTCATTTATCTATCGGAATACAAAGGGAATACAATGGCGCATAACAATAAAGATGCTATATCCCATATTTTTGAAATAGAAATAGCCGGTGACAAGTCATGGCTGATTGTTCGCGAATACAAAAACAAAGATGTTGTACTGTACAGCATTTCAGACAGTGCCAATATCATGAATGGAATAAAAGAATGACTGCCTAAACCGCTTGCCGAAGATCCAATCCGACGCGCCTTTAGGCAATCAAATGCTTAACACGCCACAAAGGTACAACAATTTTTGGAATAAACAAGCATTTGAGCAAAAAAATGTTCAACTAAACACAAATTTTGTATGGTGCCAATGTTGAAAGACATTTACAGTGAAATAATCCAAAAGTAAATTTTTTCATCTTATGCCGCAGTTTGGCACAAGTGCATCGTACCTTTGCAGTCTGAAACTTAAAAAACAAATAAAATATGAAAGATTTAGCAAAATTGCAGCCGCAAAAATTTGAAGTGACTAATGCTGTAAATTGGTCGGATGTGTA
>BNTT01000348.1 GCA_025996815.1 Bacteroidia bacterium | reverse complement strand
ACAAAATCAACGTTTGGTCTATTTTCCGATGCTGCGGAGCGGCGACTTCGACTGGATGAAGCCGCAACTGGATTTTTACAAACGCATTCTCCAAACGGCGGAAACCCGCAGCAAAGTCTATTGGGGACACGGCGGCGCCTGCTTCACCGAACAAATTGAGAATTTCGGATTGCTCGACTATGCAGAATACAATCTGAGTGGAAAACCCCAATTCGATAAAGGATTAGAATACAACGACTGGCTCGAATATTTGTGGGACACCGCTTTGGAAATTGGCTTCATGGCTTTGGAAAAGGAACGTTACACCGGCGCGGATATATCTGAATACATTTCGTTGATAGAAAGCAGCCTGCGATTCTTCGACGAGCACTACCAATATTTGGCAAAACAGCGGGGCGTACAAGCATTGGACGGCGACGGCAAATTGGTTCTCTACCCGGGTTCTGCCTGCGAAACCTACAAAATGGCGTATAATGCCTCGTCCACCATCGCGGCTTTGAAAACCGTCGCTTCCCGATTGCTGGAATTACCGGAACACTATTTGGATACCACCAAAAGAAAATATTACGAGCAATTTCTCAGCCGGATTCCCGATATTCACACCCGCAAAATAAACGGACACTCTGTTATCTCTCCGGCTTGGCTATGGGAACGTGTAAGCAATATGGAAAGTCCGCAACTCTATCCGGTCTATCCATGGGGCATTTACGGCATCGGAAAACCCGACTTGGACATAGCCATCAACACTTTTCGCTACGACCCGGATGTGGTTCGTTTCCGCAATCACATCAGTTGGAATCAAAACGCCATATTCGCGGCGCGCTTGGGATTAACGGAAGAGGCAAAAGAATTGGTCATCAAAAAACTGCAAGATTCAGGACGAAGATTCCCCGCCTTCTGGGGTCCCGGACACGACTGGACGCCCGACCACAACTGGGGCGGAAGCGGCATGATTGCCTTGCAGGAAATGCTCCTGCAAACCGACGGCGACAAACTGCTTACCCTTCCTGCCTGGCCCAAAGATTGGGATGTGCATTTCAAACTCCACGCCCCTTACAACAAAGTGGTGGAATGTAAGTATGTAAATAGAGTGATAAAAGAGTTGAAAGTGAACGGGCAACCAAAATAATTGCAAAAAAACTTGTGTATGTCAAACTTTTTGCATACCTTTGCACCCGATGATGACAAAAATGGCATATATCAGGAATGAGAGTCGGATTTACCCCCCCCCCCCCAACTTACTGATAATCAGTAAGTTGCAACGCAATTTTAAAGCAATTTTTCTAAAAACAGCCGTTTGTTTGCTATTATATCCAATGCTGTTTGCGTATTTGGTGCAATCGGATTGCTATCAATCGGCATCTCCTTTTTTTGTAATTAATTAAATTTTATATTATGTTTAAATTCAATTTTTCTATCAAATCGTTGGCAGCCGTCTTCATGATGAGTGCTGCCGTAGTAGCGTCGTCCTGCAAGGAGGACGAGAAGATGCCGGAGACCCCTGAGCCCCCCCTACTTGGAGGTGGAGGAGGCAGAGGTATTCTTTAACAAGTGGGTGCCTGCCACCCACGAACTCGCCGTGAGGAGCAACGTGC
>BNTT01000347.1 GCA_025996815.1 Bacteroidia bacterium | reverse complement strand
ATCAGGGAGCACTGGGGGGTTGAAAATTCTTTACACTGGACCTTAGACATGGTCTTTAGAGAAGATGAACAACGCAAGCGGACTAAGCACGCCGCTGAAAATTTTGCGCTTATCAGAAAAATTGCGCGCAATCTCTTGAAAAAGGACAAAGGCAAAGAAAGTCTCATCTCTAAACGTCTAAAAGCCGGGTGGAACAAAGAATTCCTTCTAAATTTGATTCAATTTTAATGCGTTGACCCTGTATTTAGGGGTGAGAATGTGCAACATAAAACATTTTATTATGTTACAGAAAACAAGTGAAAGTCATTGTGGCGGTGATTCCCAAATTGTGGAATTATTGAATCAGGTGAGGGTTTTGATTTTCATCTTTCGATATAGCACCAGTCAAGAGGGAAATTATCAAAATCATCTATGTCAGTTAATTTTACAATACCGTTTGTCAGGTCAATGTCTTTCCAAGTTTCCTCAAACACTTCGTATCCGCTGTCTGCGTCAGGATCGGTATTGACTAACTTTTGTTTCTTTTTCGTTAGAAAATTGATACTAACACTACTGTCTATAACAGGTCCGTTGCTGTTGGATTCGTCATAGCCAATCAACTCAAAATCGCTGTTTCGATAACGAAAAGTGTAGTGCCACTCACCATATCTACCGTGTCCGTAATGAATTAGCAAATTGCCTCTCTTGATTGTAATGTATAAATCGGGCGCAATATAAGCACCACCATCTTCATTTTCGGACGAAAAACAATCAGGAACTGCCAAAACGGTATTGTATTCTTCGCCCTCTTTGAATGCGATTACAAGTCCACGACGGTTACGGTCTAATTCGCCATAAGATTCGTGTGTTACAAAAGCACTCTTTCTTGTTTGTTTTGTGATTATTACGCAATCGTCTTCGCCGTCATTATTCAAATCGCCTGCAATTTTTTCAAAAATAGAATCGGTGGAACTCACCAAATCTTCAGGATTTTTTGATTTGGCAAGCCTTGTTGTTCCATCTTCTATGTTGTAGAAACAGTCTACTTTTGGAAACTTTGACAAGTTCTCATCTGTAACAAATGTATCAACAGTGGGTTCGAGAATCCATTCAGCAATTCCTCTTTCTCTATCTAACCACACAAATTTCCAATCAAACGTCCACTCTTGATATGGATATGTCGGTCTTGCATTAAGTACAATAGTATCGTTTATTAGATATGAGTCTAAAATTTCAAGGACCCATCTTTCACCCGCAGCAACATAATCAAAGGTTATTTCATTTCCGTCTATTCGCACCGTATTTGCTTCATCACAGACGGCAAATTCGCCATCTATTCCTGTGGGCATCAATGCTGTCCAATTGGTAGGTAACGTACTGTAGTCAAAAGGAACATTTTTGTTCCTACAACCACTTGCAAGTAATGCAAGAACGCTTAAAATGAGTGCTGTTTTTTTCATTGTCGATTTATTTTTGCAAATTTAACGCTGCAAAGTTACAAATAATTATTTTAAAAATGAATTGGTATAGGCGTTTAGGTCGCCCCAATAATTTGCTACCTTTGTAGCATGGAAGAAAGGATAAAATTTATGGGAGTGAACTCAATCAATTTTTACAGACAGTTTCCAACGGATACAGATTGTTAT
>BNTT01000346.1 GCA_025996815.1 Bacteroidia bacterium | reverse complement strand
GTGACAACTCCCGATACTTCCCATGCTGTATCCACAGGCAAAAGTATCTTCTCTAATATCTGACTTCCCGTATATTTTTCCATGCCGCAAAATTACTACTTTCCACACAATTCCCAGTAGAACCATTTTTTATATGGTAAACAATTCCCATATTGTTATATGCGACTGCATAGTCAGACTTTAAATCTATTGCTTTTTGGTAACATTCAATCGCCTTATCATACTCTTGTTTACGATTATAGGCATTTCCCATATTGTTATATGCGTCTGCATAGTCAGACTTTAAATCTATTGCTTTTTGGTAACATTCAATCGCCTTATCATACTCTTGTTTACCATTATAAGCATTTCCCATATTGTTATATGCGACTGCATAGTCTGACTTTAAATCTATTGCTTTTTGGTAACATTCAATCGCTTCATCAAATTGCACCAAGTCATAAAGGTCATTTCCTTTATTAAACCAATCTTCTGATTCTTCTGCTTTCGAAATTATCGCATTTTGTTTTTTCATAAACTATGCTTTATTTAGAAAGTCGGGATGACACGATTCGAACGTGCGACCACACGCCCCCCAGACGTTTTGTTGAAATTGTATAGTTCTGTAAATTAGTTATTTATGTTTTTGCATATTTAAAATTTGCATTCCATTTGCATTCTTCCTCGACCACAAATGGGGAAATTAAAAATGCTCAATAAGTGGTCGGTTGAAATTTCTCGCTATTCCGCGCTTTTGCGTTTTAAATATTGTTTTTCAAAAATAATTCGTACCTTTGCTTCCGATTACTAATTTAATTTTTGAAAAAGTATTGTTATGGATGATAAAAGGCAAATTTCACACGAGGGGGAAATAACATTAGGCGATAGTGTGATTTCTTGTTATGTTCTTGATGATGGGACGCGGGTTTTGTCAACTTCTGCCATGCAGAGAGCACTAGGTGTGATTGGAAATGAGCCGGAACAACGCTCGTCGAAAAGATTAGAAGAAATACTATCATCGAGAGCTGTAAGTCGCTTTATACCAGACGATTTGATGTCGTCGAAACTTTCTCCTATCATTTGTAAAAAAGGAGAGCAAATGATAAATGGATACGAGGCTATGGTGCTACCTGAAATATGCGAAATAATGCTGAAAGTTAGGGATTATTCCATTGAAAATGACATCGAATTAGGGTCAAGGCAGAAAGCTGTTATTACACAGTCGGATATATTGATGCGCAGTTTGGCACGAATAGGGATTATTGCTTTGATTGACGAGGCAACCGGTTATCAATATGATAGAGAGCGCTTTGAATTACAAAAAATTCTTACTGCATATATTTCCGATGAAATACTTAAATGGCAACTAACTTTTACGGATGATTTTTATAAGCAGGTTTACAGGATTTGGGGACTTCCTTTTATTCCTAAATATATCAGAAACAAGCCGTCTTTTATTGGAAAATTGACAGCAAAATATATCTATGAACAATTGCCAAAGGGTGTTTTGAGAAAAATAAAAGAGAACACCGGAAAAACAGAAAAAGGCAATTGGAAATACAAATGGCATCAGTCATTGACCCCTGAAATTGGACGAGAGCATCTTAAAAAGCAAATAATTGAGGTTACTACTCTAATGTCAATATCTCAATCAAAAGAACATTTCGACGGATTGTTTC
>BNTT01000345.1 GCA_025996815.1 Bacteroidia bacterium | reverse complement strand
GGGGCAATACAAGAGTTAAAAACAATCGGAAGAGGTTACAGAAATACCGCTAATTTCAGAACGGCTATTCTCTTCTTTAACGGTGATTTAATGCTCTTTCCACACAATTCCCAGTAGAACCAAAAAAATAAAAAGGACATTATCAACAGAAAAAATAGCATGATGTTGATAACTATTTGTGTATCAATTAGATAATCTCGTCAAAATGTTGTATCTTTGTATCCAATTCACAACAAGATTATGACAACATTACATCAGACATTCAGCAAGTTGCGCGACCCACGTATCAATCGCCACAAGAAACATTTGTTACTCGACATCATCGTTTTAAGCATTTTGGCTGTGCTTAGTGGGGCGGAATCCTACGATTCTATCGAACTCTATGGGAATACAAACATAGAGTTTTTGAAAAAAATATTGAAGTTACCTCATGGAATACCTTCGCACGACACAATCAATCGGGTGTTTTCTCTGTTGAACCCCAAAAAGTTTGAAAAACTGTTTATAGAATGGTCAGAGACACAAAAATCAGCCGGTGTGTTTGATAAAGTCATCGCCATAGACGGTAAAACCGTTCGCGGTTCAAAGGGTATGCAACGTGCTATTGCCGAGAAGATTATAGACTGTGGGGCGGATTATATTTTGTTGGTAAAAGATAACCAAAATACTTGCGAGAACAAGTTGAGGCGGTCTGTAGCAGGGTCAACGCATTAAAAATGGCTCTAACGTTTGATGTTAGTAAATGAAAACTTGCCACAGGATAGTTCTTAAACCTCATTTTCACCTAATTTTATAAACAAAACCACCTCGTAGCAAAATGTTATAAACCCGCCACCCCACCTCGTTACCTCATTTTTTTTCCCCTTAGTAGCCAAAACGTGTCCCCATCCTCCCTCCCCCTTATTCCCTTATTCTATTGATGATGAGAAAAATAAGGGAATAAGGGAGGGGGAGGGTAATAAATATTCTAGGGCTACTAAGGGCTATTACGAGGTTGTTTTGTTAAGAAAATGAGGTACGAGGTTGGGGGGGCGGGTTTATAACATTTTGCTACGGAGGTTGTTTTGTTTATAAAATTAGATGGGAATGAGGTTTAATAACCATTCTGTGGCAAGTTTTCATTTACCCACACCAAACATTTTAATGCGTTGACCCTGAACACAGCGGTTTTAGGCACCATTCAACCGGCATTTTCAAAATAAGTCGCCAAAATACCGCCAAAAATCTTAAAAGAAAAATGCTAACAATCTTATTTATAGACTATTAGCGTTTCCTCTTGCGGTCCGGACGGGACTCGAACCCGCGACCTCCGCCGTGACAGGGCGGCATTCTAACCAACTGAACTACCGAACCATTTTTATACTCTCAACTAAGATTCCTCTCAATTGCGGGTGCAAAGGTACGACTTTTTTTTTAATCTGCAAGTGTTTTTGAAAAAAAATGAAAATTTTTCAAAAAAATATCTGAAATGATAGTTCAACACAAAAATATTTTGTACCTTTGCAGCCGAAAATCGGCGGGATGTAGCTCAGCCCGGTAGAGTACACGTCTGGGGGGCGTGTGGTCGCACGTTCGAATCGTGTCATCCCGACTTTCTGTTAAAGTCCTTAAATACAGCATCTTATGTTGGTTTAAGGACTTTGATTTTTGATGTTTTC
>BNTT01000344.1 GCA_025996815.1 Bacteroidia bacterium | reverse complement strand
TAATTGCTTCCATATCATTTCTTTGTTTCACCCTGCAAAGGTACGCATTTTTTCGCACAAAACAAGCACCTCGCTTGAGGTAGGCACAGAGTGTGAGAGGGCTATTTTTTGTTGAAAACAAATTGCAAATCTTGCTTGCGGTAGTGCACAAATTTGCCATCGCTGCTTATGAGGGGGATTTTTTCGCAAATGGCTTGGGCAATAATCAGGCGGTCGCTCGGGTCGTTGTGATTTTCTACACGGGCAAGACCGGAAAAAGCAACAAGATGCTCCCGTTGGACATACTTAATCGCCATATTCCATTCCTTTTCAATGGAATCCACAATATCCTGCGCTGTTTTCCATTTCTTTACAATCACTTTCCCTGTTTGGAAAAGATGTATCATCTCTTTAACACTTTCGGAGCTGATGTAAAGCAAATTGGAACAGTCATCTATGATGTGATTAACATCCCTTGACAAGGACGGTTTATCTGCAATCATATATATAAATATGTTTGTGTCAATTAGATAGCGCATAAATCATTATTTTAAAACGGCTCTCCTATCTATGATTGTTGCTACTCCTTCGGGATATTTTTCCCAAAAATCCGTAAGCCTCCCTTTCCTCACCGGCGCGGAGCTGCTCTGCCCTGCGCTCGCTTCTTTTGTTGCTTTCGTTGCTGCTGTTGCCATAATTTTACATTTTATATTATTAATTTTCTGCAAAGGTAATGCAAATTTTTGAATTGGCAAACGTTTTTGGCAAATTTTTTTATGATTATCCGCAATCATACCACTAAATAACATAAGTTCCGGATAAGGTTAGCCCGTAGGGCTTTCATATCAATAGAAAAAAAACGTATTTGCCAAAACCCCATAGCCCGTAGGGCTTTCACCGTGAATGCCCTACGGGCAATAATGGGTGGGTGGGGCGGTTTTTCTATTGATATGAAAGCCCTACGGGCTAACCTTATGCGGATAGTCTCACGCAAAAAAAAACACCCCCCGCGCCAAACGGCGGGAGGGTGTTTCTATAGAGAGTGTGATTCTGCAATTATTCAGATGCAGCACCAGCAGGTATATTATTCAACCACGAATAATATTCCACCATCCTCCTTAATGTAAGTAAATTCACTGTCCACTTTCACTTCTTGACCCCATGTTGTTGTCAAGGTGGGATAAGAGGAGTAGTCACCAGCAGTAGTGCTACCGTCCGGACCAACAGTTCCAGTAAACTTTAAAACAACTTCAGGCCACAAGGCGATTGATCCGGCACCATTAAGGGTGAAATTAGCAGCAGCACTACCGCTGAAATATTTCCACATGTTATTGGTAAGAGCATCTGAGTATCCGATGAGTTCTTCACCATACTTCGGCGTAGTGTTTCTCTTAATTGTTACATAGGTACCAATTATCTGTTTTGCCAAAGCATCAAGCTCAGTCTGTGTGTTGACTTTCTTCAGCGGAACTGCTGCTATCTGTTTGAGTTCAAGCGGACTTTGGAATTTAACATTAAACTTGCCTGCTTTCTCCTGTTCGCCTGCAAAATAAACGTTGAAATCTTCTTCATAAGCCTCCCTTTCCTCACCGGCGCGGAGCTGCTCTGCCCTGCGCTCGCTTCTTTTGTTGCTTTCGTTGCTGCTGTTGCCATAATTTTACATTTTATATTATTAATTTTCTGCAAAGGTAATGCAAA
>BNTT01000343.1 GCA_025996815.1 Bacteroidia bacterium | reverse complement strand
CTTCCTTGATTTTCTTTCTTAGGAAGATTAACCCTTTGATATACTGCGGGATGCGCCAAAAATTGTAGCGGATGGTTTCGCCCATTTTGGCACGGTTTGTGCTGCTCGGCGGGGGAAAATTCAGGCTGTCGAAGCGATAAATCGGTGCGGGCATTTCTCTGTGAAAAAACGCGGGCAGTTCGCGCCGGTTGCTTTTCCCAACCAGCACGGATGTGACTGTGTGACTGTGCTTTTGCAGCATCTTCGCCAGCGTAATCGCTTGCGTCAGATGTCCCCTACCCTCTCCTTGAACTACAAATAGATATTTCATAACTTGTTATAAATAAATGAATTGAAACGCAAATGCCTCGCCACACGACAGCAGACCATACGAGGGCGAACCCCACTTGTCGGATATGGCATCCAGCGTGATGTATTGCACATTGTTGAAACTGTTTTTGGCGGATGCGTGGTCGTGCCCCATAAAAACCATATTCACAGCGTTTTTCGAGAACAGGCTCATCAGATGATACGTTTCTTCGAGAGGCATATTGCCGCTTGGCGACTGCGACCAATCGGTGCGAAACATATTGATATGCGAATAAACAAAGCAAAAGCGGTGGTCGTTTCGCAACGCAGTGAGCGTGTGTTCCAGCCAGCGGGTTTGCGTCGCGCCAAGCGTGCCGCTGCTCGAATCGAGGCAAATGTGCAAATCGCTGCCGGCGGGCGTTTCGACTATAAAGTAGTAAACGGATGTGTGAAAATGCTGTTTGAAAGATTCCCAACCATCGAAATACAAGTCGTGGTTGCCGATTACGGCTTTTGTGGGCTTCGGTTGGGTGCGAAACAAACCGACTGTGGCGACAAAATCAGGCGCGTGACCCGTGTTGGTTATATCGCCCACAATGATTGTGGCGGCGCACAAACTGTCTGCGATGGCATCCGAAAACAGTTGCCCGGCATTATGGCTTGTTCCAATATGCGAATCGCCCGCGATATATACGCGGTATTGCGCTTGACGGATGCGAATGGTGTCGTAACCGTTCGCCTCGTTCCAACTCAGTGATTGCGCCGCTCGCGCCTCTACCCCTTCGCTTGAAGAGGCGAAAAAGCCCCAAATATCTGCTTCGTTGCACGATGAAAAACCTGCGCACATGACAAGCAACAAACTGTGTTTCAATGAATTAAGCATCTGACTCCTATGTTTATATAAAATGAATAATAATCTGCACTCAAACCGAAATTTCCCGCCGGTCGCAAGTTGGCACTGCCCAGAAACCGCCATCGTTCGGACAATCGGTAGTTGCCGTCCAATGAAAAAATCACGCTTTCGGTGCGTTCAAAGAGAAGATCATCGTAATTGCTTGCCCCAAGGCGGATATTCCACGTTTCAGGCTGCGGAAAGAGGCTTAGCCCCAAGTCGTATTGCAGGTTGAACGGCTCCACAATCGTTTCGTCGTAAGAATCAATCATTGCAATAATCCGCGTTGTCAGCCCAAGCGTGCCGTCAAAACGACCTCTCAATAGTGTCAATCCCGTAAAAAAATTCAAATCCTGTATATCCCAAGCCTCATAGCGGTTGCAAAGGAACTTTTCATGCAGCTGCAAGGGTAGTTTTCCGAGCAAAAA
Organism: Bacteroidia bacterium; assembly: GCA_025996815.1. Taxonomy (GTDB): domain Bacteria; phylum Bacteroidota; class Bacteroidia; order Bacteroidales; family Azobacteroidaceae; genus Azobacteroides. Next base: position 77 of record BNTT01000343.1, on the reverse strand, counting down.
CGTGTTGGTGTTGGCAACGCGGATTATTGCAATGATTGATTCTTACGACGAAACGATTGTGGAGCCGTTCAACCTGC
>BNTT01000342.1 GCA_025996815.1 Bacteroidia bacterium | reverse complement strand
ATCTACCGCAAGAACCACCACCCGAACCTCCGCACGGGAACGACATGGCACGCCTATCCGATGTACGACTTCGCGGACGGGCAGAGCGACTACTTCGAGGGCGTTACGCACTCGATTTGCACGTTGGAATTTGGGGTGCACCGCCCGCTCTACGATTGGTTTGTGGACAGGCTGAAAGAAATTCGCCCCGAAGACGGCGACTACCGCCCGCGACAGATGGAATTTAACCGCCTCAACCTCACCTACACGATGATGAGCAAGCGAAAACTGCTGCAACTCGTGCAGGAAGATTTGGTCAGCGGTTGGGACGACCCGCGTATGCCGACCCTCGCCGGACTGCGTCGCCGCGGTTACACGCCAACGGCAATCCGCAATTTCGTGGACAAAATAGGTTACACCAAATTTGAAGCCCTGATTGACGTGGCATTGCTGGAACACGCCGTGCGCGAAGACCTCAACGCCACCGCCAAGCGCGTGTCGGCAGTGATTGACCCCATCAAATTGGTCTTGACCAACTATCCCGAAGGCAAAACGGAGCAGATGGAAGCCGTCAACAACCCCGAAGACGAGAGCGCAGGCACCCACGAAATCACTTTCGCGCGCGAACTCTACATCGAGCGCGAAGATTTTATGGAACACCCCGAAGGCAAATTTTTCCGAATGACCCCCGGACAGGAAGTGCGCCTCAAAAACGCCTATATCGTCAAATGCACGGGCGTGACGAAGGCTGCCAACGGCGAAATCGAAGAAATCCACGCCGAATACGACCCCGAAACGCGAAGCGGAATGCCTGAATCCAATCGCAAAGTGAAAGGCACGCTGCATTGGGTGTCTGTGGCGCACAGCCTGCCCGCCGAAGTGCGGCTATACGACCGCCTGTTCAGTGTGGAAAACCCTGCGGCAGAGGAAAATACAGATTTCCGCGAATTGCTGAATCCCGAATCGCTCATCGTCAAAAAAGAGGCGCGCGTGGAGGCAGAATTAGCCAACGCCAAGCCGCTCGAACGCTTTCAGTTTCAACGCATTGGCTATTTCAATGTGGACACAGACAGCAAAAACGGCACGCTGATATTCAATCGCACCGTTTCGCTAAAAGATAATAAAAAATGATTATCGGAAATGATACTTAACTTGGCTGAAAGCCAAAATTTTCATAACCGCAGGTCATCGACCTGCGGGAAAGGTGAGCTACAGCACTACTGCCTGAAAGGCAGGACTGAATTAAAATCCTGCCTTTCAGGCGGTGTAGTGTGGGAATTTGTTTCGTCCGCAGGTCGATGACCTGCGGTTATGAAAATCCCGCCCATTCGGGCGATAGGCAAAATATCTAATTTTTTACATACGCAAGCGTTTTGGCAATTATTTCAGGGCAAACGCATCTTAATTTTTCGTAACCCTTAATAACCCTTAGTAGCCTACAACGTCCCCCCTCTATCATTCTCTCCTTTATTCCCTTATTCTTCTCATTATCAAGAAAATAAGGGAATAAGGGGGGGACGGGGACACATTGTAGGCTACTACGAGGGCTATTAAGGGTTACGAAAAATTAAGATGTGTTTGCCCTGACAATTATTTTCAAAAAGTTATCATAAAAAGCCAAACCGCCCGCAGAATGCTGTGGGCGGTTTGTGTGTGCCGTCATTGCGGGCTTGACCCGCAATCTCAGACTTTTGAGACGTCTTCACTTTTTACTTTTTCACCA
>BNTT01000341.1 GCA_025996815.1 Bacteroidia bacterium | reverse complement strand
AAATATGGGTTTTCGCCTTGTGCATCGTCCCAATTGTCTTTTGCACGTTGTTCGTCATTGTAATTCCACGAATAACTATTTTCTTCGGAATACTCGCCGTTTTCCAAAATTTTGTAGGGTGTACCTGAAAGTTCCAACAATTTGTTGTATTGTAAATTGTCTTTTAAACCCTGCCCAAGTTCGCTGCGTGTGCCATAATGAACTTCGTCGGCAACAAGCAAATCCCATTCACGAGAGAAAATCCAACTCACATTTTCTTTTAAATACAAAACAATATCGTTAATTGTAATTTCTGTTTTTTCGCCTACCAAAAGTCTTTGACACGAGGCAAAACAGATATTTCGCTCATCCGCTTTGTAGTCGCTTTCTTTTTCAACAAATCGCCAACCTTGGAAATCAATGTGCGACTGCAAATCAGTTTTCCAACTGTCTTTTACTACGGGTTTGTAAGTAATGATAAGCACATTTTTATAATCCTGTTTTTCAATCAGTTTGTAGGTGGAAAAAGTTTTGCCGAACCGCATTTTGCAATTCCAAAGAAACTCATTGCCTTTCGTTTTAAAGTATGTTGCCGCCTTGTCTATTGCATCTCGCTGTTCTTTGCGCGGTGCAAAATTTTCTGTGCGGTTCCAATCCAATGGCTCGCCGGTTTCAATATGTACAATGACAGATTTTATCTTTTTCAATGCCTCATTTTCGGACATCAAAGTGAAATCAAAAGTTTCTCTGCCCGCATAACCTAAAGAACGCTTATAATGTTTTTCTAAAATGTTATGTATATCATGGTCGCTGCCTTTGAAATTATCTTCTTTCCACAAAATTTTATTTTTGCTTTTACGATAAGTGCGTTTAACATAATCGGCTATGTCGCCCGTTGTTTGCCCGATACTGATATTGTTTGTATCGTCTGTTTTTATTACATAAATGTTATTCATTGTCTTCGCCCTCCTCTATTATTTCGTTGCCTGTACTTTTACTTGATATTCTTCTATCAATATCAGATATTGTTTTTTCTGATAATTCATAAAAACGAGATAAGAAATTGTCAATATCTTCCTTCCCATCATACGAATCTTGAAAATCTGTAATATCAGGAACTAATTTATAACTTGATTTGGCAATCGAATTAGATTTCGCCTCTATATGTAGCATTCTTCTGAAAAATTTTGAGTTAGCATATTTTGCAATTAATGTTGCTTCGTCTTCATTTGCCGCAATCAAAAGGACAGGACGACTTGTTGCTATGTATTTAGGTGGTAACACACACGCCTTGTTATTGAAAATTCCTTGTGGTGTAATATCTGTTTGTTCTGCGTGTCCGTCATTACTAATCATCACTTTCCATTTATCAATTATATCACCATCTGGTATATTTTCTCTTTTTACAGAGTGCCATTGTGATTTTCCACTTTTCCCTCGTTCCGTTTTATACCAAATCTTAATATCACCATTGGCATCCAATTTTAAACTTTTATCTTCATTTGGGAAACCTCTATACGCAGAAATTCTAAGTGCAATAGATTTATTGAATTTAACCTCGGTCAAAATTCTTAAATCATCTAAATTGTTATTACCACTTATTTCCATGTCGTAGCATTTATTTGTTTCATAAACTTTGGTTGTTTTGTCATTTGACTGTTTATCTATGAGAAAATAGCCAACACCAGACGGTATCTGAACAGAGGTAAAGACCTCTTTACTATTAG
>BNTT01000340.1 GCA_025996815.1 Bacteroidia bacterium | reverse complement strand
CGAAACTGAGGTTGAGTCGATTTCCGAGAAACGCCATATCCACGCCGAAATCAATGGTGTTGGAGGTAATCCACGTGAGGTCGTAGTTTACCAATCCCGGCTGCCAAATTGACGATTCGCGTCCACCGCTGAAAAGCCAGCGAGTGTCGGTGGGCAAATTGCTGCCCAGCGAGGGATAGAACGGGTAGCGGCTGGAGGCAAAACTTTGGTCGCCCAAACTTGCATACGAGCCTCTCAGTTTAAGATGATTGACATAGTCCGTAATCGGTTCCCAAAATGCTTCGCGCGAAGCCACCCATCCGGCAGAAACGCCCGGATAAAACTTAAATCGCACGTCTTTCAGAAAGCGCGATGTTCCGTCATATCTGCCGTTAAATTCTATGAGATATTTTCCTTCGTAATTATAGTTGATGCGCCCGAAACCGCCTCGGATAGCCAATTGCGATGCCGCGTCAGTGGCACTGCGGCTGGTACCGTAGGTCATCGACAACATAGGAATCTCATCGGAATACAGGTAGTTGTTGCTACCTGACAATTTCAAATCATCGTAGAGTTCCTGCGTAAAACCTGCCATGACCTTGAAGTAATGCTTGTCAATTTGTTTTTCGTAGGATGTAAAAGCATTCACGGTGTGGTGCTGGTATTTGTACATCGTGCGCTCAATATAGTTGGGGTCAGTGCCGCCGCGTGCCGCCTTGGAGCCGTCAGGCTTTACAAGATAAAAAGTTTTGCGGTGATTGCTGGCTTCGTTGTAGTCGCCGCTGTAGGTATAGTTGCCGGTGATGTCCCATCCGGGCAATGGACGAACAACAAATTCGCCCGTCAACACGGCATTGTCGGTAGTGGACAGGTTACGCCCGCCTTCGGTAAAGTTCAGCACGCCGCTGCCTTCTGAATAATACCCGTCGGGATTCTTGAGCGGCACGGTGGGATAGGTGCGTCCCATCTGATGAAAATAGTCGTAGGAATAACTGCTGCCTCCGCTTATGCCGCTGTAAATAGCGGGCACATCTGTCTGTGCGCGGGAAAAGGCACTGCGGAAGTTGAACGTAAGCCAATTGGTGAGGTTAGACGACAAATTGGCGCGGACGTTGTATCGACGATATACATCGTTTGCCCAGTTGTACAAGCCATCCTGCTGGTTGTAGCCCAATCCAACGTAGTAGTTTGAGTTTTCCGTACCTCCCGAAACGCTTGCGTTGTGCTGTTGGCTGAAGGCGGTACTCTTAAAATAGATGTCGAACCAGTCGTTGTTGGCATTGCTACCGCCATTCCACGAAAGCCATTCGTTTTTGGACGGGTCTTTGGAGGTTTCATCTGTGATTTTGCCCGCCTGATAATCTTTCATCTTTTGTATGGTTGTAGCGTCAAACAACGCACCGGCATAGTTGGAGTTGGCGGCAACGTCATTAAACGCTTCGGCAAAGACCACCGAATTGGTATAGTGCGGCAGGTTGATTGGTTGCGCAAAGCCGAAGTTGTTGCTGTAACTAATCACGGGCTTGCCGGAGCGTCCTTTTTTGGTGGTTACGATAATCACGCCGAAGGGTGCACTGGAGCCGTAGATGGCTGCAGAAGCAGCATCTTTCAGGATAGAGATGTTTTCCACGTCCGTCATGTTGATGGTGCTGAGGTCGCCGCCCTGCACGCCGTCAATGACGATGAGCGGTGCGCCCGACACGTTTGACTTGTTGCCGCTGTCATCA
>BNTT01000339.1 GCA_025996815.1 Bacteroidia bacterium | reverse complement strand
CCCGGATTTTGTATCAGTTTGAGGTTCCTGTTCATTTCATCCCTGTGAATCGGCAGCAAATAACATTTATCTACCCAGGCACGTTACGAGTATGACGAAGCACGCTGGGACTATACCTATACTGTTATCGACGTGAATCAGGAAGGTCGTGCCTGGGTAGATAAATGTTATTTGCTGCCGATTCACAGGGATGAAATGAACAGGAACCTCAAACTGATACAAAATCCGGGGTATGGAGACTAATCGCACAAGTAAAACGTTGATTTAAATTTTTGAACAGGGGTTGCCGCTCACGAAAGCGGCAATCCCTGTTCAGCGCAGGCTCTGCCTGCGTTGGAGATAAAGACAAGGCTCCGTTCCGTCCTGACCTTGCCGTAAAATGTAAAACAATAATTGGTATAGGCACTTAGGTCGCCCTTGTTAATGTATTATATTTACCGTTTGTTTGACAGATAAAAACCAACAAAAATGTTAAATTTCAAAAAAAAGTATTGATTATTAAAAATTATTTACTATCTTTGCCCCCGAATTGTTGTTAGTGACAATTCACAAAAAAAATTGTTAAATAATTTAAACATTAAGTATATGAGAAAAACATTCAGAAGCTTTGCGAAGACATTGCTATTCGGCGGTGTACTAATTGCGGGGGGGGGGGCAAACACCCTAAGAGCGGAGGCTCCCCAAGAAGCAAAAATCGCCGTAACCGGCGTGGTGTCCGATGCGGAAGGTCCGGTCATCGGAGCCGGTGTAGTAGAAAAAGGCAATCCGGGCAACGGAACTGCCACCGATGTGGACGGGAAATACACCCTGCGGGTGTCGTCCAACGCCACATTGGAAGTGTCTTATCTGGGTTATTCAACCCAAGAAATTGCCGTAGGCGGAAGAACAACCATCGACATTGCATTGAGCGAAAGTACGAGCGACCTCGATGAGGTGGTGGTGGTGGGCTATGGCACCCAGCGGCGCGAGAGCCTGACCGGCTCTCTGCAGACCTTGAGCAGTGCCAAACTCGTGACGCAGAGCACGCCGTCGGTGGAAAACCTCCTGTCGGGCAAGGCTCCGGGCGTGTATGTGGCGCCGGGGAGCGGTCAGCCCGGCTCGCGCGGCAACATCATTATCCGCGGGAAAACGTCTATCAATGGCGGAGTGGACCCGCTGTGGGTGATTGATGGCGTGATTGTGGGGACTGCTTCCAACTACGCGCTCAATCCCAGCGACATCGAAACGATGACCATCCTGAAAGATGCGGCTTCTACGGCTATCTATGGCTCGCAAGGTGCCAATGGCGTTATCGTAGTAACCACCAAAAATGCGCAGACAGACAAGTTTGTCGTCAATGCTTCCGTAAATTACGGTATCAGCAACTTGGACAATGGCAATCTGCAAGTGATGAACGGCGCGGAACTTTACGATTATTGGAAATCATTCGCTAATCAGGATGGTATCGCTTTCCCGCGCTGGAATGCAGACTTGCGCAATTCCAACTATGATTGGTGGGATTTAGCCACTCAAACAGGCACCACACAGGACTATAACGTATCCATCTCCGGTGGCAGCGAAAAGATTAAGTCGTACTTTTCTTTGGGCTATTACGATGAAGAGGGTGCTGTTAAGGGCTATAATTTTAGCCGTTACAGCGTGCGCTACCGCACTGAGTTTAAGCCGGTTAGTTGGTTGTCTATCAAACCCAGCGTATCCGGCTCGCGTCGCGATG
>BNTT01000338.1 GCA_025996815.1 Bacteroidia bacterium | reverse complement strand
GTGGGGCGGTTTTTCTATTGATATGAAAGCCCTACGGGCTAACCTTATCCGGAACTTCGGCTATTTAGTGGTATGATTGCGGATAATCATAAAAACAAATCCGGATAATCATAAAAAATTTCAGCAGAGCCTTCGGCTCTGCTGAAACATAAGAGATTAGCACCAATGAATTTATTTCTTCACCAATTTCAGTGCTTTTGTGCCGGTGTGCACGATGTAGATGCCTTTTTGCAATTGGCTTATTGTGATGACTTCTTCGGGCGCATTCGCCTTGTGGATGAGCACGGTGCGACCGGTTGCATCATAGAAGCGGAGCGTTTCGTTGCCTTGCAAGCCGGTGATTGTTACATTGTCGGTTGCCGGGTTGGGATGCAATTGCTCGACTGCGGCTTCTTTCACCTCGTCGATGGCTGTGCCTGTGTCCGGTGCTTTCAGCGTTACCGGTTCAGAGGGGTCAGAAGGGATACTTGTGCCGTTTTCGTTTGTAGCCGTCACCGTGAAGGTATAAGGCATGCCGATAGCTAAGCCCCGAATTTCGACAGGGATTTCTATGCCTGTAACCGGGTTGCCGAAGTTTGGCGTTACCGTGTAGTGTGTGATAACACTGTTGCCTTCACTTCCCGGTAGAGAGAAGTATACATGCACTACTTGTTGCTCGTCGTTTGCTATGGCTTTGACACTGGTAATTTTACTCGGCAGTGTGTTCACAGAAGGTATTACCAATGAAGAAGGCTCCGATTCGGAACTCCAGCCTTTGGCGTTTTGCGCCGCTACCGTGAAAGTATAAGGCATCTCGTTGGTCAAGCCTGTTGCTATGACAGGGATTTCCGTGCCGTAGAACTGTCTGCCGTCGTGTGTCGTCACCCTGTACTGCAGAATGTCGTCAGATTCGTCGCTACCGTTATGGTCACCTATCCCATCATCCAGCGAGGGATTGAAATATACTTTTGCCTGTCCGTAACCGGGGATAGCAGAAACTGATGTCGGTTCGTCGGGAAGGTGGTACGCATTAACGAACAGCGTACCTGTAATCTTCTCCGCTATCGAATAGTTTGTGGCTACGCCGGAAGTTTTCAGCGTTGGTCCCGTTCCGTCAAATTCAATCTTGAAAGTTCCGGGCGAAGTGGTAACCGTGCCGGCGGCGTACTTTGCTTTGGCTTTCACGCTCAGTGCGGCGGTGTCTGACGGCGTCACAAAGCCTTCGTAAAGCACATTGAACGGCTCATCATCGGCAGGAGGGTCAAGACCCACATGCGTATTGCTAATCTTCGGAAGGGGGTCGCCCTGGTTGACGGTTACGTCCTGTAACGTTACTTTCAACGGTTTTTTCGCAATAGTGAATGGATATGTCTGTGTGCCGGCGCAGCTTACGGGTGCTTTTACAGTCAGTTTGTAACTGCCCGCATATATCGGAGCTCCAGCAGCATCTTTCGGTGTTGTTATTGGCTTGCCATCCGCCATTGAGTACACAAAAGTTTCCGTCCCGTCGGCTTCAACAGGGTCCCCGTTGTCGTCGCGAATGAAAGTTGGGGTGCCACTCATAGTATATGGGCTGGCATTGTAGACGCCGCCTTCCATTGTTACATCTGAAATGGTTACAGGGGGGGGAGGCAGCACCTCAACTGAGATCTTTATGGTAAAGTTGGCATAATTCTTGCTCTCAGCTCTCACTTCAATTGTTGCTGTATTGCCCGCGACGGCAGTGTTTTTTATTTTCACCTGCATCG
>BNTT01000337.1 GCA_025996815.1 Bacteroidia bacterium | reverse complement strand
CCGACGGCGAGTTTTTGGGATTGTAGCGAGTTTATCTCGTCGGCGTATAAGTTGGAGGTGGGGCACCCGCCCGGTGCTCCGGTGTTTATGCTTGTGGGCAATCTTATGTCGCATTTTGCGTCCGATGCGGCGCATGTGTCGATATGGCTGAATGCCTTGTCGGCGATTTTCAGTGCGTTCACGATTTTGTTTCTCTTCTGGACGATTACGCACCTTGTGCGGCGGATTACGGTTTCCACTAAATCGCCGGAAATGACTACTGCACAGTTGATTACCATCTTGGGCGCAGGCGCAGTGGGTGCGCTGGCTTATACTTTTTCGGACACGTTTTGGTTTTCGGCTGTGGAAGGCGAAGTCTATGCGTTTTCTTCGCTGATGACTGCGCTGGTGTTTTGGCTCGTGCTGAAATGGGAGGATGTTGCCAATGAGCCGCAAGCCGGACGTTGGCTCATTTTGATTGCCTATCTGATGGGTATTTCGATTGGTATTCACTTGCTTAACTTGCTGTGTATCCCGGCGATAGTGTTGGTATATTATTTTCGCAAGACACATAATCCTACTTGGAAAGGTATTGCCGGTGCGTTGCTGGTTTCGTTCGGCATTCTGGCGGCGGTGCTCTACGGACTGGTGCAGGGCTTGGTGAAAGTGGCGGGTGTGTTTGAACTTTTCTTCGTCAATACGCTGCATCTGCCCTATAACAGTGGTTTGTTTTTCTATCTGCTGCTCATCATTGGCATTTTGGCTTATGGCATTTGGGCAAGTATGAAGGCATCCGATAATTCTAAACAGCTCCAACCCTCAAAAATTGCCTTTATCGCGGCGGTGGCACTGCTGGGGCTGCCTTTTATGGGTAGCGGCGTGTGGCTGGGCATTTTGTTGATTAGTGCCCTGTGCGGCTATCTGTTTATATCGAAAAAAGTTAGCCCTGTTGCTTTGAACTCGATTTTGGTTGGGTTGCTGGTGATGACGATTGGCTATTCGTCGTATGCGCTGATTATGATTAGGGCAACTTCCAACACGCCTATCAATCAAAATGCACCGCAGGACATTTTTACGATACGTGACTATTTGAGCCGCGAGCAATACGGCTCAACACCGCTGTTTTACGGACAAACCTTCGTGGGAGAGGCTCTACGCAATAATCAGGGCGAAGTTGTGTACAAAGACAACGGTCCCGTTTACGCGCGCATACCGAAAAAAGATGCCTCCGAGCCTGACCGCTATTACGAAGCCAGCCGCCGCACGGAACCGGTTTATATCGACAAACTGAACACTTTGTTTCCGCGTATGTTCAGCAACAAAGCCGAACACGTGCAGGGCTATAAGAATTGGTCGAACTTCAAAGGCGAAAAAGTGCGCATCCCGGAAATGCAACAGGATGGCACGATGGGGTCAAGAGTGGTCGAAAAGCCCACTTTTGGCGAAAACCTGCGCTATTTCTTTTCCTATCAGGTGAATTTTATGTATTGGCGCTATTTTATGTGGAATTTCGCCGGCAGACAAAACGATATACAGGGTCACGGCGAGGTGTCTAACGGCAATTGGATTTCCGGAATCCCGTTTTTGGATGCGCCGCGCGTGGGTCCGCAAAGTCAACAGCCCGATTTCATTGCCAAAAACAAGGGGCACAATGTCTTCTATATGTTGCCGCTGCTGCTGGGGTTGCTCGGTATTTTTGTACAAATACGGTCGGGCAAAAACGGCTCACAGCAGTTCTGGGTGTGCTTCTTCCTGT
>BNTT01000336.1 GCA_025996815.1 Bacteroidia bacterium | reverse complement strand
GTCGGACGTATCAAACGGATTGTAATAACTGAACCCGTCATCCGTTGTCGAATCGTATATTTTCATAAGCGGAGTGGTGCGAATAGCAGCAGTAATACCCGAACTGCTCAATCCGCGTTGCGTTGTGCGGCTAACAGAGAGGTTAGTACCGATTTTGAAGGTTTTGAACACATCCTTATCGAAATTGATACGCCCTGCGTAGCGTTTCAGGTCGGTGTTGCGAACAATACCTTCCTGGTCGGTATAATTTCCGGAAACCAAATAGCGATAGTCTTCGCCCCCACCACTGATGGAAATGTTGTGATTTTGTTGAAATGCTTCCTGATATAACTCACCTTGCCAATCTGCTGTTTGACCTTGCGGCACTAATTTGCTTGAAGAGTAGAGTTGAGAAGAGTCGTAAGGTCCTTTCCCATTAGCACTTAGTTCCGCATAAAGGTCAGACCATTGGTCGCCGCTCAACAAATCAAGTTTTTTCGACACGTTTTGAATGCCCAAAGTAGCCGAATAATTGATGGTGCTTTTGCCGCGTTTCCCTTTTTTAGTTGTGATAAGAATCACCCCATTGGCACCCTGTGCGCCATAAATAGCGGTTGCAGAAATATCTTTCAAGACATCAATAGACTCGATGTCGGCAGGATTGATACTCGTCAAGGGATTTAAGTTACTGTCAATGCTCCCGCCTGAAATGCCGGCACCACCTACGCCGTTCGTTGTTCCGCCCAAATTGGTGCCGGTGGCAGTGTTACTGTTGTGAAGGATGAATCCGTCCACAATAAATAGCGGTTCATTGTTTGCCGAGATAGAGCCTTCGCCACGAATACGGATGGAGGAGGTTGACCCCGGCTGACCGGAACCTTCCGTAACCGTCAGCCCTGCTACTGCTCCGCCCAACAATTTGTCTAACGACGAGGCTTGTTGTTCCAAAGCGACTTTGGAAACCGTAGCGATAGAGCCGGTCAGCTCTTTCCGCTTCTGCGTGCCATAGCCCACGACGACCACTTCGCTCAAAAAATTGCGCTCTTCGTGCAACTGAATCGTCAGCGGCTCAGTGTATTCATACACATCCACCTCCAAAGTTTTGTAGCCCAAATAGCCAACAGAAAGCGTTGCGGGCAACGCCTTGACAACCACCGAGAAATCGCCGTCGAAATTCGTCGCCGCACCCGATTTTTCACTCACTACCGAAATACTTGCGCCGATAATCGCCTCGCCTGTATTTTCGTCCAACACGCGACCGGAAATTTTTACGCCATCTTGCGCAAATGCCGCGGTCGGAAATAAAACTATAGCAATCGCTATAAAAAATGATATTCGTCTCATAAATTTAAAATGATTTTTGTAAATAAATTTTTGTAAATAAAAACTAAAAACCGGGGATGTGCTAAAAAGGCACGACAGAAATTGTGCTTCTTTAGCACATTCGCATTCGCATACGAGAAGAGAAATAAGTCCGTTGTTTCATTGTTGTAATTTTTTTAATTGTTTCACGCCGCAAAGGTAGTGGGTAAAAAAATAACTCGCAATACCACACTTGTGGTATTTTTTAGTGCATCAATTTTCACGGCATTGCAAGTTTTTTCAGAGCAATGTTCGTTACAGTTTGGTTATTTAAATTATTTGTTGTACCTTTGCCCCCGAAAGCATTCCTGATTTCAGGAATAGCAATCAACAAATCGCTATCTTGCTGTAAGGTGTCAAAGCCTTTGTTCAGGGATGGCGATTTTCCCATTTCTATCTCTG
>BNTT01000335.1 GCA_025996815.1 Bacteroidia bacterium | reverse complement strand
AGCCGGAATATATGGGACAACTCGACTTTTACCTCGAAGCCCTCGACCGCGATGTGCGCCGCAGCGATGAAAACCCCAGCATCGGTATCCTCCTCTGCCACGAATCAGACCGCAGCATCGTAGAATATGCCATGAGCCGCAGCCTCAGCCCCACGATGATTGCCGAATACAAACGACAATTGTTGCCAAAGGATGTGTTGCAACGCTCATTGGAGGAGTTTACGGATTTTTTAAATAAAAAATAGCAGATGACGCTATGTATTCAACAATCGTTAGTACCGCGTAGTCACCGGCGGATAAAAGGCATCCTCGATGTGGTCAATCTCGAAGTTAGGGGCTTTGCCGATGATGGCGATGATGTCGAAGCGGGCGGGGAGGTTGATGTTGAACATTTTGATGTAGGCATCGGTTGCTACGATGATGTTTCGGATTTTGGTGCGGGTTACGGCATCTTCCGGTGCATCCCATTCGCCTCCCCGGCGGGTTTTTACTTCGATGATGACGAGTTCGTCTGCCGTTTGCGCAACGATGTCCAATTCGAGGTGCCCGCACCGCCAATTGGTGTGCAGGATACGGTAGCCGTTGGCTTTGAGGTATTCCACGGCGGCGTTTTCCCCGGCGATGCCTAATTGATTGTGTTCTGCCATACTTTTTAGTTATAAATGTATGAATTATTTTTTTGCAAAAGTACAATAAAAAATAATATAGTACTATGATAGAGATAAAAAAAACAGATGAAGACTACATGCGCCAAGCATTGATGGAGGCGCAAACAGCCTTTGAAAGGCAGGAGGTGCCGATTGGCGCGGTGATTGTGTGCAAAGACCGCATCATTGCGCGGGCGCACAATTTGACGGAGACTTTGAACGATGTGACCGCTCATGCCGAGATGCAAGCCATCACGTCTGCCGCCGCCACGCTGGGCGGTAAATATCTGATTGATTGCACGTTATATGTTACCGTCGAGCCGTGTCCGATGTGCGCCGCCGCCTTGGGGTGGGCACAAATTGCCCGCATCGTTTACGGCGCGCCCGACGAAAAGCGCGGCTATCTCAAAATTGCCCCGGCGGTGCTGCATCCCAAAACAGTAGTCCAATCCGGCTTGCTGGCAGACAAAGCCGCCGCACTGATGAAACAATTTTTTCAGGAAAAAAGATAAAAAAAATTTCAAAAAGGCTTTGTCAATTCAAAAAAAAGTTGTACCTTAGCGGGCTGTTAGAGAGATAAATAATTTAAAATATAAAATATATCTAAATGATTGATAATCAGGATAGAATTATTCAGGTGGACATCGAAGAGCAGATGAAGTCGGCATATATCGACTACTCTATGTCTGTGATTGTTTCGCGCGCGTTGCCCGATGTGCGCGATGGGTTTAAGCCGGTGCACCGCCGCGTGCTGTTTGGGATGAACGAATTGGGCAACCATTCCAATCAGCCGTACAAGAAATCCGCACGTATCGTGGGGGAAGTTTTGGGGAAATATCACCCGCACGGCGACAGTTCCGTGTATGGGGCGATGGTGCGTATGGCTCAGGAATGGGCGTTGCGCTACCCGCTGGTGGATGGGCAAGGTAACTTCGGCTCTGTCGATGGCGACGAACCGGCTGCCATGCGTTACACCGAAGCCCGGTTGAGCAGGCTGGCAGAAGAAATGCTGCGCGATTTGGACAAGGAAACGGTGGATTTTTCGCTGAATTTCGACGATACGCTGAAAGAGCCAACGGTTTTGCCGACACGTATCCCTAACCTGTTGA
>BNTT01000334.1 GCA_025996815.1 Bacteroidia bacterium | reverse complement strand
CCAATTCATAAACATAACCATTTTTTTTATTTCGGGGGCAAAGTTACAACAATAAAACCATATAATCATTGTAAAAAAACGACTTTCTTTTGTAAGAAAACGACTTTTTCAAAGAAAAATTCACTTTTAACATTCCAATGGGTATTAAATTAACCATTTACCCCTAATTTTAACCTCGAATTTGAATTTTTCAAATCAAGCCTACATCGTCTTATTAAAATAAGATAACAACTCAGCCGTATCCATGTCTTTAATCTCAGCATAAATTTTCGCTTGAATGTCGTTCTTCATCTGAACACAATCAAAATCTTTTTGTTGTTTATTCGTTTCCATATTTCACTAAATTTTGAGGGTTTCTAATTTCAATTGTACCATATCCCATCTTCATATTTATACTATTATAGCCTCTTATTCTATCTAAATTGACAATATGTTTAAAATTCCAACTCACCAACACGTCTACTTTGTTTAAAGTAGCGATAGCAATATGCAAACAATCATCTAAACTTGTTTGCCCAACCACTTTTTCTGCAATGTAAGCCTTCGCGAGTTCTCTGGCATCTTCTGTTAAAAGAACATTCCCGTTGCTTCCGCGAACTCCGCATCGAAGTATCCGCCCACTACCGAAGTATCTATGTAAATCCGTTGTATCATAATTTTCTGTTTGCGTTCACATTTATCGAAACATTTTGAATCTCCACTTGCTATTCCTCAAAAAGTTCTTCGAGGTCGATTTCCAGCCCATCAAAGATTGATACCGGCACTTTTCCTTTATATTCGTAGGTTTTGCCATCATCATATTTGCCGTCATCTTGCAGCAGGAAGACGGAGAGCCCCTTTTCTTTGGGATAAACCACCCAATACTCTCTTACGCCGGATTCCTCATAGAGTTGAAATTTTTCCCGCAAATCGCGCTTCGCCGTTGATGGCGATTGCACCTCCACAATCAGGTCGGGAGCACCAATGCAACCGGCTTCATCCAATTTCTTCGGGTCGCAGACCACACAAATATCGGGTTGAACAACCGTATAAATCTTATTGTCCGCAGTTTCTCCCCGCTTAGGGAAACGTACATCAAACGGCGCATGATAGACCTTGCATTTCCCCTTCCGCTTTTTGATAAACCAACCCATCGCAAGAAAAATACCTGCTGAAATACTTGCATGCCACCTTCTGGGCGCGCTAAACAAATCGTACACCACGCCGTTGATGATTTCGCGCCGCTTGTCGTCTGCCCACGTCAAATAATCGGCGTAGGTGTAAAGTCGCGGGTTGGCACAGCCATACTCCATTGGCGGTTCGCATACCATTAACACTTCCGGTTCATAGACCGGATACTCTTGAGCTTCCTTTTGCATAATTGTTTTTTTTATTTGTTAATAATTTGGGCAAAGGTACGAAAAATTTGTCTAACTGCATCTAATAGCTTTGAATTTGACCAGGGCAAACGCATCAAAATAAAGTCATAGTTCTGCGATTTTGTTTCGTCTGTTACGCCGGAAGGCGTTAAATTTTGATAACCCCGTACAAGCGAAGCGCAGTGCGGGGTAGATGGCTACTCCCTCCAGCAACCCCGTAGTGGGTTGAAGTTCTTCCGGACTTGCCATTTGATGAAAAATGGTTACTGTTCAAAGAAAACGGCATTGATGAGGATGAAAAATGGTTTTGGCAAGATGAATAAATTCAACCCGCTTCGGGGTTGCTGGGAGGGGGGGGGGAGCCACCTACCTCGCACTACCCCGCACTGCGCTTCGCTTGT
>BNTT01000333.1 GCA_025996815.1 Bacteroidia bacterium | reverse complement strand
GGCAGAAGTCTTTGATTTCCAATCGAATAGCATTTGACGGGTCGGCTTGCAACCGGCATTGTTTGATGTCCATCACCTTGTCAAACATCGTTGGGATGTGAAAACCCAGCACGTTCATATCGTCGAACGTTTCGCCCGACTGCAACTCTTCCTGCGTCATCCAGCGGCGATTGGAGAACGTGTATTCCAATTTATTGCGGTAGAACTCTGTCTTTTTGGAGCCAAGAATCGGCGAAATTGGTGGCAATGTGACTTTCCCAATGCGGGTCAGATTGTCCGTCACCTGCTGCTGCTTGTAGCGGATTTGTTCGGGATAGGGCAATATCTGCCATTTGCAGCCTCCACAGGTGCCATAATGCTCGCAAAACGGCTCCGTCCGCACCTCCGAATAGTGGTGAAAATGCACCGCACGACCCTCTGCATAACTGTTTTTGCGGCGGGTCAATTGAATATCCACCACATCGCCGGGCACCACAAACGGCACAAAAACGACCCAATCGTTGTATTTCGCAATCGCTTTCCCCTCGGCAGCAATGCCCGTGATGGCGATTTGCTCCAAAATCGGCAGTGGCTTTTTAGTTCTCACGTTTCACAGCGATATTATGCCCCAGCGACAGCAGGAGGTAGGCGATGATGGACAGGCACACGCCCAACAGGGGTTTTTGACTTAGGGCGCAAACTCCGATGGTGATGATGGCGATGAGCACCACCAAAAACGACCATTTGTTGTCTTCCCAACGCGCATTTTTGAATTTCAATGCCAACATCGGGATTTCCGACACCATCAAGCTGCAAAAAACGCCCACGAGAATAAGCACAACCGCCGCCTTGCAGGGCAGAGAAAAAGCATTCAGCGAGGGGATAAACGATGCCCAAAAGAGTGCACACGCGGGCACGGGCAACCCTAAAAACGAGGTGGTTTGCCGCGTGTCGAGGTTGAATTTTGCCAACCGCAGGGCGGCAAACACGGGGAGCAGGAAGCCCAAAAATTCGATGCCCGGCTTCGCAAGGATGCCTTCCAGATAGATATAGACGATGCAACCCGGAGCCACGCCGAAACTGACCACGTCTGCCAGCGAGTCGAGTTCCCCGCCGATTTTGGAAGGGGCGTGCAGCAACCGTGCGGCAAAGCCGTCGAAGAAGTCAAACACCGCCGCCAGCGCGATGAAGCAAAACGCCGCCAAAAATTTGGCATCGCCACTGAAATGCAGGACGGAAACACACGCCAAGCATCCCGAAAACAGATTGAGGCAAGTAATAAAATTGGGCACGTGCCTCATTATCTTCATGATTCTTTGGGTTTAAATTTTGCTATAACTGTTTGATTTCCACGGACTTTTTGGTCAAGGTTTACAGCAATTTCTACGTCCAGCGGCAGGAACAAATCGACCCGCGAGCCGAATTTGATAAATCCCAACTGCTTGTTGATATGCGCCTCGTGTCCGATTTCGGCATACGTGACGATGCGGCGTGCCATCGCTCCGGCAATCTGCCTGACAAGCACTTGTGTGCCGTCGGCGCGCTCAATCACCACCGTCGAACGCTCGTTTTCCATGCTCGACTTGGGCAGATAAGCCGCCCGAAATCGCCCGTTCTGATGCCCGTAATGTATAATCTTGCCGTTCACAGGCATCCAATTGATGTGCACATTGGTAAGCCCCATGAAAATGGAAATTTGCAGACAGTTTTTCTTAAAATACTCAGCCTCAAAGACTTCCTCGATAACCACGACCCGCCCGTCCGCCGGAGCAACGATGATGTCGTCGGTGCTGTCCG
>BNTT01000332.1 GCA_025996815.1 Bacteroidia bacterium | reverse complement strand
TTTTTTGATATTTAGGCGGTTATAGCGTCGGGGTTCCACCTCTTCCCATTCCGAACAGAGAAGTTAAGCCCGATAGCGTCGATGGTACTGCATTCACTTGTGGGAGAGTAGATAGCTGCCGTTTTTTTTGAAAATCCTCATCACTTGGTGGGGATTTTTTTCGTGAGATTATTTGTATGCGCGAATTTTACTAAGGTTCAATTCTCGCAAAAACATCTGATATATCTCCGTCCATGGTTTTTGATAAATACCTGTGGATTCATCAATTAACTGCTTATAAGTGTGGGAATTAAAATACAGATTACTTGCTTGAGTGTCGGACAATTCCTTGTCTGTTATCAATTGTTGGATAATTTGGTCATCAATGTGGTAAATATCACATTCGGCTTTGTTGTCAGTCCGCTCAAGCATTAATAGCGACTGTAAAGTGCAGAAACACAGTTGGTGTGATGGCTTTTTATGAATTAACTCAATAAGAAAATCCTCCTTTGACACCTTTTCTTGCAAATAATCATTCACTCGTGCTGCAACGGCATCATCAGCTACGGGACCCTCAATAATATCGTAATCATGAGCAGAGTTGCGTGTTTTATTTTTACGGTTTAGAATGATAAAATCAAGCCATGCCTCGTTGTAGTTGTCAAAGCGAAGCACACACAAATCTTCGTCTTCGTAGGCATATTCGTCAAATTCAAATTCGGTAACTGCAATTTGTCCTTTACTCCGCTTAGCAACTCTATAAGCCATATCTTCGGCTTGTTGGCGAATATTTGTTACATAAAATCCTTGTCCGAAATCTCTACCCGGCTTACATTTTTTCAAGTCAACCACGTCTATAAAGGTATTGCTACCGTGATATACTTTCATTTATCGGTATCCTCCATTGTTACGGCAAACTTTGTAAATATCTTTTAACACCCAAAACGGATTGTCGATATGTAATGCCCACCAACATTCAAATATATAGTCTAAACCGCCGTATTTTTCCAAGTACCGATAAGCTGCTTGCCTATCCATTTTGTAGGCTGAAGCAAACTTTTCAATAATAAAAGTCACAAAAGTGATTTTATTTTTTGTTTCTCTGTCTAATGTTTTTGTTTTCATATTCTTTTTCTATTTTAATAATTGCAAAGTTACTATTTTTTGCCTGAATTAGAAATTAAGCAAAAGGATGTTCAGACTTCTCACAATCAATTTTTAACCGATGATGTCTTAACATATCTCTATACACTTTCATTTCGGTGGCGTTTGGACCAAAATGGATTTTCTGAACATGATTCCGTATGTCTAAATACTCAATATACAGATGTTTGAAATCATCTGTTGGATGAACATCTTTATCCATAAATGATTTTATTTCAACAATCCGACACTCTTGTTCTTCTTTAAATGCAACATGCTTGGTAAGATAACGTAAATTCAACAACAATTGATTTATTATAACCGGCTCTAAACCATCAATTAAATATTTCAACTCTTTCAATTTTTCTCTTACATTTTTTAATACTTTATCAATACTTTTCCGGTATTCTTCAATCTCTGCATCATCAACATTTCCTTTTTCTGCATAAAAACGATATTCTTCTTTATGTCCCACCGCAGCCACATATCCTGTTTTAGGGTCAATATAGATACATCGAAAAAGTGAAAACTTGTTTTTTTCAGGTTTTGGACAATTCTCAAACAAAGAATCTGTAGCCAATTTAACTTCACTTTCACCATTAAAAAAACTGTTTCTTAGCACAATGCTTACTCCCGTTCCCTCGTTCTTTTCCTCTTTT
>BNTT01000331.1 GCA_025996815.1 Bacteroidia bacterium | reverse complement strand
TTCCTGTTGGAAATGTTAAAAACGAGAAACATCGACATCAAAGGCAAAAAATGTTTGGTCTCCGGCTCGGGCAATGTGGCGCAATACACCTGCGAAAAGTTGCTCGAATTGGGTGCAATCCCGACCTTATACGGACCAATCACGTTGTTGTGCTGGATACGGTAGCCGGTGTTCACCTTGACGTTGCCCTTGTCGTCCACCCAAGAGACACGGAACGTAAAAATCCGGTCAGGAATGCACAACCGCTCAATGAGATTGGCTTTTTCAAACTCCGGATGCGCATTATACACATCCTCAATCGACTCTAACACTTCCGTCACGGCTTGCAGATATTCCGGCTCATTCGGAAATCTCCGCTTCAAATCATTTAGCACTTCTTGTACTTTCATCGCAATATTTTTTTTACATTTAAACTCTGTCCAAAATCAGGGACAAAGTTAGTCTAAAATTCGATTCAAACCAAACTTTTTTGCTGTTTTTTTTGCCCTGTTTGGTTGTCATTCAATATTCTGTTCATATTTTTCAGCATTTGCGCTTGCTATTTCAATTGCCCGTTGCAGTTTTTCCTGCAAAAGGTCTTTGTTTGGCAGTTGTGTCATATATTCGGCTACTTTGATTTGTCCCGGATTGTCGAGCAGGAGGTAGTTGATTTGTTCGGGCGATTTTTCGCTGCAAAGTATCAAGCCCACAGGCGCGTTTTCGCCCTCCCGCATATCGTTGCGCTCAAGCCAGCGCAGGTAAAGTTCCATTTGTCCTTTGTAAGCGGCTTTGAATTTATTCAGTTTTAAATCAATCGCCACCAGACAGCGCAACCCTCTGTGATAGAACAACAAATCAATATAATAATCCTCGTTGTCAACCGTAATGCGCTTTTGGCGGGCGATAAAGGCAAAATCTGTTCCCATTTCGGTAATAAAACTTTGCAGATTGTGCAGGATTGACGACTCCAAATCCTTTTCGCTGTAAGTGTCGTGCAAGCCCAGCATATTCAGAAAATAGGGGTCGCGAAACACCAAATCGGGCGTAATTTTCTTTTCGTTTTTCAGCAGTTCCAAGTCGTTGGCGATAGTCAGTTCGGGCTTTTTGCTGATAGCCGTCCGTTCAAAAAGCATACTGTCGATGCGTTCCTGCAAAGTGCGCACGCTCCAACGCTCATAGATGCACATTTGTGTGTAAAAATCGCGTTTGAGGTCGTCTTCGATGTAAATTATGTTGCGGATATGTGTCCATGTCAATTGTGCACTCACTGCGTGCACAATTTGCTCATCAGGCACTAACTCATTAAATCTCACAAAGTTATGAAGATTTCTTTTTGAAAAACCCTGTCCGTACAACTTTGTCAGTTCGTCGCTCAGTTCCTTGATTACGGTTTTGCCGTATTCGCCTTTTTCGTGTTTGAGCACGCTTTCGTTAATCTGTTTGCCGATATGCCAGTACAAAACCGACAGTTCGCTATTGACGGTAACGGCAACCTTGCGGCGGACGTTGTCAATCAGCGACACGATTGTTTCAAGCAAGGGTGTGGTGGCTTGCGGAGCGATATTTATCTTTTTGAGAGATGTTTTCATTTTTTTTTATTATTTTTTGAGCACTGATAATATAACACTTTTCCGAACTGCAAAATTACGAAAAAAAATGATTATCCGCAATGATTCCATTCAGCGCGCAGGGCAAACGCATCTTAATATATTAAAGAGAAGCCCGCTAAGTTCTGGATAAGGTTAGCCCGTAGGGCTTTCATATCAATAGAAAAACCGCCCCACCCACCCATTATTGCCCGTAGG
>BNTT01000330.1 GCA_025996815.1 Bacteroidia bacterium | reverse complement strand
AATGCATACTTTTTGCTTTTTTGAGCAAAAGTACGTCAATTCAAATCGAAAAATCAAAGAACGCTTATATCTATTTGTATATCAATAGATTACAATAAAATATTTAAAATTAACGCAACAGCAGTAAAGTTACCTCATGGAATACCTTCGCACGACACAATCAATCGGGTGTTTTCTCTGTTGAACCCCAAAAAGTTTGAAAAACTTTTTATAGAATGGTCAGAGACACAAAAATCAGCCGGTGTGTTTGATAAAGTCATCGCCATTGACGGTAAAACCGTTCGCGGTTCCAAAGACAGTTTTCACTCCACCTCACCCATTCATCTGGTACACGCATGGAGCGTAGAAAACAACATCTGTTTGGGGCAGCTAAAAACAGCGACTAAAAGCAATGAAATAACGGCGATACCTGAATTGCTTGATTTATTGGATGTGAAAGGCAGTATTATTACCATTGATGCCATGGGTACGCAACGTGCTATTGCAGAGAAGATTATAGACTGTGGGGCGGATTATATTTTGTCGGTAAAAGATAACTGGAAATACTTGCGCGAGCAAGTTGAGGCGGTCTGTAGCCGCTGCAAACCTGTTTCGGATTCTACAGAGGTAAACAAGGGTCATGGAAGAATAGAAACCCGTCGCTGTGAAGTGTTTGCCAAAAACTATATGATAGACGATGAGAAGCCGTGGAAATCCTTGCAATCCATCATCAAAATTACATCCACAAGAGAAATTGCAGCTAAAGTAACTACCGAAGTACGCCTCTATATCAGCAGTTTAGATACGCTTCAACCCTTTAATCAATATATCAGGGAGCACTGGGGGGTTGAAAATTCTTTACACTGGACCTTAGACATGGTCTTTAGAGAAGATGAACAACGCAAGCGGACTAAGCACGCCGCTGAAAATTTTGCGCTTATCAGAAAAATTGCGCTCAATCTCTTGAAAAAGGACAAAGGAAAAGAAAGTCTCGTTTCTAAACGTCTAAAAGCCGGGTGGAACAAAGAATTTCTCTTAAATTTGATTCAATTTTAATGCGTTGACCCTGGGCAATTGGGTTAATTCTTTTTTTGAGGTGCCATTTGCAAAAAAAAATATTGATTATCCGCAATCGTACCATTTTTTTTCAGGGCAAACGCATCAAATTTCAACCGTATTCTGCGCCTCCTGACTTTGACACTTTTTCTCGATGGTTTTTGTAATCATCTAATAATCAACGGAATAGATTTTCCAGGACACCATTTTGGGTGTCCCAGCAAAAAAAAGAGTTACTTTTGCGGTATGTTTATACGCAAAAAGAAAAATCCAAGTGGCGTAGTCAGCGTTCAGGTAATCGACAAGCGCGGTGGCAAATACCGTGTAGTTAAAACAGTCGGTAGCAGTTCCAATGCCGCCGAGATAGAGAAGTTGTATCAGCAAGGCAAAACCTGGCTTGCCGATTATCATGGTCAACGCGATATGTTTTCAGAATATACGCGAGAACGGGAAGAAAAACAGATTACAACGCATTTACTGGGCAATATCGAAAACATACTGCTCAATGGCACTCAATTGATACTAAACCGGGTGTTTCATTTAATTGGCTTTGACAAGATAGACGATGAGATTTTGAAGCATTTGGTTGTTTCCCGGATTTGTCAGCCATGCAGCAAGATAGCAACCGTCGATTATTTGAAATCATATTTTGATGAAGATGTTGAGTTGTACCGGATTTATCGCTATTTGGACAGGTTGCATGATAGAGAAAAGGAGCGGGTTCAACAAATCAGCGTTGAACACACGAAGAAGATTT
>BNTT01000329.1 GCA_025996815.1 Bacteroidia bacterium | reverse complement strand
ACGCGCTGTTGAAAATCGTTGTAGTGCACTTTTTCGCCGCCCACCACCAGGATATTTTCCTTACTCTCGCTGAAAATGGACGTGCCGTTTTTAATTAAATCGCCCATAACGAACGCCACAAGTGCGCGCAAATTCGGATATTCCATACGTGGATGCGTATGTGGCGTATAACTCGTTGAGTCCGGAGGCGCAGCAATTTGTGAACAGCAATGCCGTTGGCACGGTGGACGGTCCCATTTTGACCGACCGCACCTATAATATCTACAAATTGGAAGGCGCGAAAGTTGCGCCCGATTCGGTGAAACTTGAGATGATTGGCTTGCCGATGATGATTGACCAGGCAGAGTTTAGAGATTTGACAGACAGTCTGATAGATGTGGTGCAGGGCGGCACGCCGTTTGCAGATATGGCAAAATCCGTCAGCAATGGACGCACAGACGGCGATGCCGGCTGGGCGACGGAGGCGGAATTAGCCACATCGCCGCAGTTTGGCGTGCAATTCAAAGATGCCGTTTTCAATGCGGCATTGAAAACCCCGTTTGTCATTCAATCCGGCATGGGGTCGTATCTGGTGCAGGTGACCCAAAAGACAGCACCGGTGAAGAAATACAAACTCGCTAATATACAGTTGCTTGTAACACCAAGTCAGGACACCAAGATGAAAATCTACGACGGATTGAGCCGATTTGTTACCGAAAATCGCACGCTGGACAACTTGAAAGCAAACGCAGCAGCAGCCGGCTACACCATCCAAAAAGAAGTGGAAGTAACCCCCGACCAAACAAGCATCGCAGGCATCGAAGGCTCGCGCTCGGCAATCCAATGGGCATTCACCCACGAAAAAGGCACCATCTCTGACATCAAAGAATGTCAAGACGGTGAATATCTGGTGGTAACAGCAGTAGAAAACTCATTGAAGGAGGGCTACCGCTCGCTGGAATCCGTGTCGCCCATCCTCAAGCGCGAACTCATCAATCAGAAAAAAAGCGAAAAATGGGCAGCCGACCTGAAAGCAAAGGGCTACACCACGCTGGAACAATACGCCGAAGCCCTCAACACCGTCCCCCAATCGGTGAAGGCACTGACATTTGGCACCAACTACATCACCGGCATCGGCTCCGAGCCAATGCTGAACGTGGCAGTCCCCAATGCACCCGCCAATGTGATAACAGGTCCGATTGCAGGGAAAAATCGCGGCTACGTGGTGGTGGTAACCAACAAAAGCACCGACGAAGCTTTCAACGAAGCCACATCCTTGCAGCAGGCACAAATGCAAAACGGCTACAAAATGTATCAAATCCTGCAATCGCCCGACTTTTTGAAAGACGGCGTGAAGATTGAGAATAATGCCACACGGTTTTTCTAAATTGTTACGCTTTCCTTCAATATTTTTTTGATGGGCAAAAAGAGCCGCTCCAGCAGCGAAATATCCTCCGTGATGATATCTGCCTGCCCCTGCATATTGGGCAGATAGGGGAGTTCTTTTTTGTAGGTCGTGAGCAATCCGTCCGGCAGGCTGATTTCTACCGTGTAATAAATCAATTCGCCCGATTGGGTGGGCAGTTTTGGTAATCAAATTCATGTTGATAAAAGAATTACCATCACCGCTCTTCAGCCTCAAACTTGTCTTTACCAATAAAAATAATCGATGCAAAGCGCACATCTGTGCGCTCGGCAAATTCGCGTGCATTTCGGTATTTATCCAATTGCGCACGGGCATCATTCCTTGCTGATTGCAATGCTTTTCTATCGCCCTTTTTGAGGTATTTGAGTTCCCACACCCATTCGTATTTTATATCG
>BNTT01000328.1 GCA_025996815.1 Bacteroidia bacterium | reverse complement strand
ATCGAGCAGGATTTCAAAATCACGCCGGCGCAATTGGAGGCGGCTATCACGCCGAAAACCAAGGCGTTGATACTCTGTTCGCCGTCTAACCCCACCGGTAGCGTCTATTCGCGAACGGAATTGCGGAAATTGGCAGACGTGCTGGCAAACCATCCGAACATCACGATTATTTCCGACGAAATTTACGAACACATCAACTATGTGGGCAAGCACGAGAGCATCGCCCAATTCAAAAACGTGCGCGACCGCGTGGTGATAATCAACGGAGTATCAAAGGCTTACGCGATGACAGGCTACCGCCTCGGCTGGATGGCAGGACCGCAATGGCTCGTGGCAGCGTGCAACAAATTGCAGGGACAATACACCTCCGGACCAAGCAATATCGCCCAAAAAGCCGCCGAAGCGGCATACACCGGCTCACAAGACTGCGTCGAAACGATGCGTCAGGCATTCCAACAACGCCGCGACTTGATGGTGCAACTGGCGCGCGACATCCCCGGATTCAAAATCAACGAGCCGCAAGGTGCGTTCTATCTCTTTCCCGACGCATCCGAATACATCGGTAAAACCTATTATGTGAAAGGCGATTTATTCAACGGCAAAAAAATCAACGACTCCGCCGACCTCGCCATGTTTTTGCTGGAAGAAGGACACGTAGCAGCCGTCGGCGGCAAAGCATTTGGCGCGCCCAACTGCATCCGCTTCTCCTACGCCACCTCCGAAAAATTGCTCATCGAAGCTATGAAGCGCGTGAAAGCGACGCTGGCAAAATTGGTGTGAAAAAATAATTTTGCTTTGTTTCATAGTCGTCTATCAATGCGCCTAATTGCTCAAGTTCTGCGCCTTCCGGTGTGCCCTTTCGGGCATCAAAAATTGCCTCAAGCCGCTCTAATGCGTTGAGATACTCTTGCTCAAAACGTATGCTTTTTGTCTTCATAATTCTATATAATATTTGCATCAACTTTGTCATATTCCGCATGAGTTCCAATAAATCGAACCCACAGCATTTGATAATCATAATTAGCCCGCACAATCAATCGGTAACTGTTTCCTTTAATATTAAAAACAATCCGGTTGTTATTTAATATGCTCGCACTCGGAAACGCCTGCTTCACTTGAATCGGGCTTTCATAAGTTGCTTTTGACACTTGATGAAACCACTCCAATAATGCCTGCTCACAATCCTCGTGCACCGTCCAAAATTCCCTTAAAATTTTCTTGGCGATTATTCTCATACTTGATTTTAATTAATAATTTCATTCCGCAAAGGTACGCACTATTTTTGATATTCCAAGCGTATCTAAAAAAAATAGTCAAAAAGTGGGAAAAACGTTTGTCAATTCAAAAAATAGTTGTACCTTTGCAGCCCGAAAGGATTAGAAAAAATAAAAATAAAATACATAAAGCGCAATGAAACAAGGACTTCACCCGGAAACATATCGTCCGGTCGCATTCAAAGACATGTCTAACGAGGATACATTTATCACCCGTTCGACCATCAACGCCAAAGAATCCATCGAAATCGGTGGCGTAACTTACCCTTTGGTGAAAATTGAAATTTCAAACACATCGCACCCATTCTTCACCGGCAAACACAAATTGGTGGATACCGCGGGTCGTGTGGACAAATTCAAATCGCGTTACGGCGACCGCACAAAGAAATAATCGCAGGGCTTGCCACTCAATGTGAGAACATTTGAAAATATGATAAAAATAGTCGCCGACAAGCTGATAGCTTCGTTGGCTTTGCTGCTTTTGTCGCCGCTTTATGTTTATCTGATGCTGCGCGTGAAAACAAGCTCG
>BNTT01000327.1 GCA_025996815.1 Bacteroidia bacterium | reverse complement strand
GCTATCATTAACTCTCCGCGTGAAGTTGTACAGAAATATTATGATATTTGGCATGGTCAGCATGGAAATGAGGAAGATTATTATTATGAAATCAGGGATAAATTCAATGAAACCCGGCAACCTGAATCACAGGTCCGTCTGCCATCGGGTCGGAAAAGGGGATGCCCACCTCAATCATATCAATGCCGGCGGCTTGCAAGCCCTTGATAATCAAGGCAGTGTCCTCCAATTGCGGGTATCCTGCCGTGAAATAGATTGACAGGATGGCTTGCTGCTTTTTCTGAAATAAATTGTTTATCTTGTTCATTGCTTTATAATTTTTGTCTGTTTTTTGAAATCATCAAGATACGAAACGATTGCAGGTTTCAATAAGTCGATATTTCGTTTCATCCTTTCATTTTTTCTTTAATTATTTGTTTTACAAATTCATGGAGTTCTGTTTGTTTCTTCTCTGCATTTTTCTGCATCTTGTCATAATAATTTACTTCTTTTCCCTCCCATTGCAATTCAATTCGTCTAATATCTTTCATTGCTATGTGGCTATATGTTATTGGATTTCCCCAATAACATTGCTTGCAAATATCTACCTTTTTGCCCGATTCCCAATTATCGCAATGCTCGCAACTCCGTGATTTTGCCCTATTGCATGAACTGCACAAAAGCATAAACTCGTCAAGACTATGGTCTGATAAATCACCGCCTACCTGATATGGCGTTTTATGGTCAATCTGTAAATATCGTTCTTCAAAATTGCCATTGCAAACCGCACATTGACCTGTGCTTAATTCATACAAATCTCTTTTAAATGCTTTGGAAAACGAAACTCTTCCTTTTATTCTATTGATTTGCAGATTATCAATGCTTCCAAACTTATACGCTGCGATGGATTTACCATCAGAAGACTTTACTTTGAATGTTTCCAGAGGGATACCGGCTTCGCGCACATCCCGAGCGGCTCGGGGTGGATGATTGTAGCCATAAGTATTTTCCAAATCTTCAGTAGTAATAAAACCATGTTGCAAAATATGGTCAATCACGACTTTTGCCCGCTTATTCGTTATGGATTGGATATAAGCTAAAAATTCCTTCGGATATGTTGTTTTATCACTCATAACAGGCAAATAATTTGGTTTGTTGATATTTTTCTTTTCTGTCCGTAAGGTTTAAATTGATTCGCTTAACAAGTGAAGGCGAAAGATAAACGGCTTCATAAGTAAACTCCTTACGATTTAATAAAGTGGCTTGCGTAGAACGCCCTGCATTGATTTCTATTTTCGTCAAATTCAATTTGTCAGGCAAAGGGTTGCCGTATGTTTTAGCACCTGTTCTGCCGTCAAAACTCAAAATGTATGGTATGTCTTTCTTATTAAGTTGAAACATAGCAATCATAAAATCATCGAAATCAATATTCCCCGCATAATTAAAACCGCCGTTTTGTCCTGTTCCCTGATACGGAGGGTCCATATAAACCAAATCGTCAGGAGTGGCTTTGTCAAGAATATTCAGATAATCAACCGAATAAATTTCTGTCTTTCCTTTGAGAAGTTGTGAAACGCCAAGAATATCATCCCGCATCATTTGCGGGTTCCTTCCCAAACGTCTTTTGTCGGGACTTTGATTAAAATTTCCCTGCATATTGTATCGAACTGCCGCTTTCACGCACTTTGCCAATAGAAAAAGCAAATATTCAGGTTGCCGGGTTTCATTGAATTTATCCCTGATTTCATAATAATAATCTTCCTCATTTCCATGCTGACCATGCCAAATATCATAATATTTCTGTACAACTTCACGCGGAGAGTTAATGATAGC
>BNTT01000326.1 GCA_025996815.1 Bacteroidia bacterium | reverse complement strand
ACGTATCTGGGTGCCGCTATCTTTCTACCCTTTCCCGATTAGCTCACAAAAATACAAAATTTGTGAATAATCGACTCCTCAACATTTCTCGCTGCAAAGGTACGAGGGTGCCGAAAAAAAAATATGGGTCACAGGCATGTATTTTTGATAGATGTAAGGGAACGTATTTATTTATCAAAAAATTAAAAAAATGAAACAGAAATTACAAAGGGCATCCCGAGAGGTGCTCAATCAAGCGAAACGCTTTTCGCGTTTCATCTTTGCCGCGGTGCTGGCGTTTTTGACGCTGCCCGCGTTTGCACAAGTTGCCTTCCAATCGTTCAACACTGATTTCAATCCCACCTACAACGGTTTGGAACAGTTGCCGACTCTTGCTGAAGTGGAACTTTACGACGCTAATAATGTACGTATTCTGAGCGGCGCCAAAATCGAAGTCAACCCCGGTAGCACCAGTAACGGAACAGTTGCCGGACCTGTTACAATTAAGGTCGTCGACGACGGTGGTGGCTATACCGGTAGCCTTACGACGACGTACCAGATTGCCAAAGCCGAGCCGGCAATTGGCGATTTGACGGCGGCGAGTATCCAAATTCCGACGGGGCACACTTATAGTGGAGCCGCTCAGGTTACCGCCGGCACCATTATCCCGGTTTTTATTTCACCCAAGGCAAATAGCGGGGCGGCGACGGTCCATTATCTCAATAGTGCAGGTGTCCGTCTCTCAACTTACACTTCCACAACTTACCCTGATAGTGCCGGCACGTACGGCGTAGAGGTTGAGTTTGCTATGGGTGATAATTACCTGCCAGGGGTGGTTGAGTTGGGCACTTACACAATTGCGAAAAAAATACCGGCGCCTACCGATTTTGTGTCGGTGAGTTTTGCTACGTCTAACACTTATGATGGCACGCCACAATCTGGTCTTGGCGGCCCTCCCACTCTTACGGGTACCTTAAAGCACTCTGGCACAAATCAGGGTTCCTTCTTAACCACTGGTGACCCTCGTGGCCCAATCACGGTGAAGTATAGCACTGACCATGACACCGTCCCTGCCAATGCCGGCACGTACGCCGTAAAGGCTGTATTTGCTGAAGGTAATAATTTCGTTGCAGGGGAGGTTCCTTTGGGCAATTACACAATTGCGAAAAAAACAGTCCAATCTACCGATATAGCTTGGACATATCCGTCGAGTGGTGGTGGCGAGTATCTTTATACCGGCTATCCGCAGTATGCCGATACTGCTGAGGCAGCCACAGGCGTGATAGGGCTTGGCGACATCACGGCGAAGTATTACTCTGCCACCAGCGGCTCAACCGATACAGTCCCTGTTAACGTCGGCGTGTACACCGTGAAGTTTAGTGTTGCGGCAGGTGATAATTACACAGCTTCGTCCAGCGATTTTTCGCCGGCCGGCGGGTCTTTCGAAATTGAACAGAAAAGCATCGGTACTGGATCTAATTTTGCTCCAGGTTTTAGTTTTAAATTTAATAGTGAAGGAAATTTGAAATACAATGGCAGCCCACATCTGCCTATGCCTACTGTCATAGATACTTTAACACTGGGCGACGCAAGCAGCGCAGTATCATTGCGTTTTGACGCTCAATTTGACACCACTGCCTGGGCCAGCAATATAGATGCGGGAACCGCTACTGTGACCATTCAAGGTAAAGGGAATTATACCGGCTCTGTAACGGGGGTTCCTTTCAAGATTCTGAAAAAAACGATTACCGTTAACAATGCCACAGTTACGCCGAAACCTTATGATGGCTTGACCAACGTTCTGTCTACGGGCACCGTGAGATTCGGCGGGTTGGTATACG
>BNTT01000325.1 GCA_025996815.1 Bacteroidia bacterium | reverse complement strand
TTTTCCGCGTAGTCTTGGGTATTGCCCTTCACAGATGTTTGTTGTTCGGAACGTATGTAAGTTCCAACCCCACGCAACAAGATGTTCCGCATTTCGGCGGTAGCATTGGTGCGCGAACTCACTTTACTGTCCATCTCGCTCGCCTGATAGGTGTATTCGCGAGTGAAAGTCTTTTGTTTCGCATAGATACTGCTTGCAGTAAACAGCAGCAAGCAGAATATCATTACAACGGACATTATAATCTTTTTCATGTTCTATTTTTTAACAATGCAAAAGTACTGAATTTTTTGTTATCAAATCAATTTCATGCAAAATTTCCGTCAAAATCCACAAAAATACTAAGGCGCTCGAGTGATTCATGGTTAAGGAATTAGGCAAAATGACCTCGTAACTTCGGGAGAAGGGGTGCCTGTCAGCGATGGCAGGCCGCAGTGAATAGAAGTATACAGCCTGACACCTGCCCGGTGCCGGAAGGTTAAGAGGAGAGCTTAGCAGCAATGCGAAGGTTTGAATTGAAGCCCCGGTAAACGGCGGCCGTAACTATAACGGTCCTAAGGTAGCGAAATTCCTTGTCGGGTAAGTTCCGACCTGCACGAACTGACACTAATACGAGAGTACCGTGTTGGACTTATTTTTGTGAATAGACCGTTTCATTAAAGAGTGTCACACTAAAAGAACCGTTAGAATAAAGGAGTGGACGTTTCAATTCATTTTCATTCATTAAACTGAAAATTCGCTTCATGCCTTCGCCCAATTCTCTCATCAATTTATTTTCTCTTAACACTCTGGCTATTAAAGGATTTCTTGATTCATGAGCACCTTCTAATTGATATAAATTAGTGATTGACAGCGTTGACAATAAAGCACCCGGACTTTTTATTTCTATTCTATCGTTAAAAATAAATATTTCTATTCCGTTTTGAATTGAATAATCACGATGAGCAATCGCGTTAAGCAAGGCTTCTTTGCAAGCATCTTCAGGATAAATGTATTTTTGCTCAAATTTTGCATCCGAACCAAACTCCGTTTTATACGCCAAATAGGGTCTTAAACTTTCCCATGACTTAAACCACAAGTCCAATATATTTCCCTGTACGCTTTCATCGCTAATTACATTATATTTTTCTCCTGATTCTAATTTCTCGCCTTGCACTTTGAGAAATCTAATTTGGCTCTTTGAATGCCAGCGACTTATTTCATTTGATTTAGCAAAAAGCAATAACGCAGCCCTCTTTAACCGTAATCCATTTGTTCCATAAACGGCTAATCCTGTCTGTTGCAAATAGAGCTCGGCACTTAATCCTTTGATATAAGAATCTGCAACACTTTGCAAAAGGTCTAAGTCTAAATCGGATACGAATGCCCCATCAACAAATTGGCTATCGTATTCTCTTGATATTATCTCTTGCCTCTCAAATTGTATTCTGTCGACAGATTCCGGCATAGTCGATCTATCTTTTCGTCTTACGCATCTTCCATCATCTTCCACGCCGATAAGAACTTCACCACCGTCAGCATTTGCAAATGAAACCAACGCTTCGCCAATATCTTCACAAATTTTCTTTGCTATTCGTGGCTTTTTATTGTCCGGTTTTCCTTCTAACGCAGTTTTAAACTCTCGAAAATGGCTTTCTCCAAGAGATATCGTATTCTTTACTCTTTCCTGAATAATCAATATATTTTCCATAATAAATTTATGGTTCTACTGGGAATTGTGTGGAAAGAGCATTAAATCACCGTTAAAGAAGAGAATAGCCGTTCTGAAATTAGCGGTATTTCTGTAACCTCTTCCGATTGTTTTTAACTCTTGTATTGCCCCGTTTA
>BNTT01000324.1 GCA_025996815.1 Bacteroidia bacterium | reverse complement strand
TCCAACCGTACAGATGATATGTATTATTACTGGTCGGTGGGATATACCGAGAGGGAAGGCGTGCGCACCGATGAAAAATACACCAGTTTCCGCACCCGTCTGAATCTGGAATCCAAAGTAACTAACTTCCTCAAAGTTGGGATGAACGCTTCATATACTACGCGGGATGAACTCTATTTGCCTACCGACGACCAACGGATGATAGCGGATGTGGGACAGCGGGAAAACCTCTCGCCGTATGCCGC
Source organism: Bacteroidia bacterium (assembly GCA_025996815.1). GTDB lineage: Bacteria > Bacteroidota > Bacteroidia > Bacteroidales > Azobacteroidaceae > Azobacteroides. The sequence goes on along the minus strand of BNTT01000324.1, from coordinate 1,585 downwards.
CAATGAAATAGATAATCCGGATAGCCCTTACCGGATGTATCCTACGGGGGATAATAATTCCAAAAATCCGTTTATTGACGCTTTATACAGGGATAAAAAAAATCTGAGGCATACCATTAACGCCAATTTATATGCTCAGATATTTCTGCCGTTTGGCATTGAATATCAGGTAAATTACACGCCTTACTACTCCTTCCGTGAATTATACTATCACGAATCGGCAGCGCATCCGGAATGGTCTGCCAGCGGAGGTCGTTCAAAACGCAGAAACGACAAAGATTTTAATTGGCTGGTTGATAATGTTGTGCGTTGGAAACAGACGTTCAATGAGGTACATAAGTTTGAAGTAACTTTGTTGGCTAACGCTGAAAAATCACAGTATTGGGAAACGCAAGCCAATAACACGCAATATTCGCCCAGCGACATTTTGGGCTACCACCGACTTCAGGCGGGCTCCGTGCCCACTGTTTCCAGTAACGATACCTATAAAACCGGCGATGCACTGATGGGACGCCTGTTTTATTCGCATGACGATAAATATATGCTTACGGCTTCCGTGCGCCGTGATGGATATTCCGCGTTTGGACAAATGAATCCAAGGGCAACCTTTCCGTCATTGGCATTAGGCTGGGTATTTACGTCCGAAAAATTCATGGAAAGCGTAACTCCGATTCTGAATTATGGCAAGTTGCGCCTGTCATGGGGTGAAAATGGGAACCGCGATATAGGAGAATACGAAGCCTTATCCGATTTGACAGCCGGACCGCATCCTTATATTGATGCCAACGGAAAACTCTACATATCATCCCAATTGTGGGTAAACCGGATGGCTAATAAAACGCTGCAATGGGAACGCACCGCCGCCTACAACCTGGGATTGGATTTTTCGCTCTTCGGCAATCGCTTGAATGGCTCCTTTGAGGCTTATTCGGCTGAAACCCACGATTTGCTGGTTAAACGTACCTTGCCGACTATTTTGGGATTCGATAATGTGATGGCTAATCTGGGAAAACTGGAAAACAGGGGAATAGAATTGTCGCTTAATGCCGATGTGCTCAAAACACACAATTTCACATGGAATTCTTCGGCAACTTTTTCGATGAACAGGCGCAAAATAAAAGAATTGTATGGCGATATGGTCAATGTGTTGGATGCCGATGGAAATATTGTCGGTCAAAAAGAAGCCGATGACTATGCCAATAAATGGTTCATCGGACAAGACCCTGACCGCCTGTGGAATTATGAGCGCGACGGTGTTTGGCAATTAGGCGAAGAAACCGAAGCCGCTAAATACGGCTTGCAACCGGGTGATTTCAAATATGTGGATAAAAACGGCGACGGGGTGCTGACAAACGATGATAAAGTATTCCAAGGTTACAAAACGCCCCGCTTCAGATGGTCGTGGCGAAATGATTTAACCTTCAACAAATATTGGACACTGTCTGTGATGATGTATTCGCATGTGGGACAATACGACACCTTCAATCGGGCGGCTAACGCTCTGTCGCTTGCCGACCGAAGAACGTGGTTCGACCAACCGCGCTGGACTCCGGAAACTCCGCTGAACGATTATGCCCGCATTGGC
>BNTT01000323.1 GCA_025996815.1 Bacteroidia bacterium | reverse complement strand
GAAAAGGACGCGGCTATGTGCCTGCGGATGAGAACAAGAAGGAAGAAGACGCCGCCAATCAGATTGCGATTGACTCGATTTTCACACCTATTGTCAATGTAAAATACACCATTGAGCCTTTTCGTGTGGAACAAAAGACGGACTACGACAAATTGGTTATCGAGATTGCGACGGATGGCTCTATCCACCCGAAAGAAGCCTTGAAAGAGGCGGCTCGCATCCTGATTTTCCATTTTATGCTGTTTTCGGACGATAAAATTCATATCGACATTTCCGAAGGAAGCATTGAGGGGCAGTTCGACGAAACGATGTTGCACACCCGCCAACTTTTGCAGTCGAAAATGAGCGAACTTGGGTTGTCTGTTCGCGCACTCAACTGTTTGAAAACGGCGGACGTGGAAACATTGGCGGGCTTGGTGAAATTCCAACGCAACGACCTGTTGAAATTCCGCAATTTTGGCAAGAAATCTCTGACCGAACTCGATGATTTGCTCGAAACGCATCATCTGTCATTCGGGATGGACCTTTCTAAGTATAAATTAGATAAAGTATAATAAAAAATGAGACACAATAAAAAAATCAATCATTTAGGTCGTACCTATTCCCACCGTGAGGCGATGTTGTCGAATATGGCAACCTCTCTGATTAAGCACAAGCGGATTTTTACGACTTTGGCAAAAGCCAAGGAGTTGCGCAAATTCGTAGAGCCACTGATTTCCAAATCGAAGGACGACACGACCCATTCGCGCCGTTTGGCGTTCGCCGAACTGCGCGACAAATACGCCGTGACCGAACTGTTTCAGGAAGTGGCACAAAAAGTGGGCGACCGTCCGGGAGGCTACACGCGCATCATCAAAACGGGCAATCGCTTGGGCGACAACGCCGAAACGTGCTTCATCGAGCTGGTCGATTACAACGAATTGATGCTCAAAGAAGGCAAAAAAGTAGCCGCAAAAACCCGCCGTTCGCGTCGTGGAGGAGGCAGTGCAGGTGCCGCAAGTGCCCCTGTCGCAAAGGCTGCTGTGGAAGATGAGACAGATGAGACAGATGCGACAGATGCGACAGATGTCTCTGAAGTCCCTGAAGAAGTAAAAACAGAAGAATAAAAAATAAAAAATATGGAAATTATAAAAATTTGGGGACGGGAAATCTTGGATTCTCGCGGCAACCCTACCGTTGAGGTAGAAGTTACATTGGCATCGGGCATCATTGGTCGTGCATCAGTGCCATCGGGCGCATCTACGGGCGAAAATGAAGCGTTGGAATTGCGCGACGGCGACAAAGGTCGCTATTTGGGCAAGGGCGTTCAAAAGGCTGTGGACAACATCAACAAGGTGATTGCACCCGCATTGCTGGGCATCAGCACATTGGAACAACGCGCCATCGACAAGAAAATGCTTGCCTTGGATGGCACAAAAACGAAGTCTAAATTGGGTGCAAACGCTATTTTGGGCGTTTCATTGGCAGTTGCAAAAGCGGCTGCCAACTATTTAGATGTGCCTTTGTATCGCTATATCGGCGGCACAAACACCTACACATTGCCTGTGCCGATGATGAACATCATCAATGGCGGCTCTCACTCGGATGCCCCTATCGCATTTCAGGAATTTATGATTCGTCCGGTGGGCGCACCATCGTTCAAAGAAGGCTTGCGCTACGGTGCGGAAGTGTTCCACGCATTGAAGAAAGTGTTGCACGACAAGGGATTAAGCACCGCAGTGGGCGATGAAGGCGGTTTTGCTCCCAACTTTGCCGGCGGCACCACCGAAGCATTGGAGGCTATCCTTTTGGCTATCAAAAATGCAGGTTATGTGGCTGGAAAAGACATCACAATCGGTTTGGACTG
>BNTT01000322.1 GCA_025996815.1 Bacteroidia bacterium | reverse complement strand
TTTTCTCTCTGTTTTTTACTTTTGTCGCTTTTTGAAGTTTTATCCTTCGGTCGTTGCTTTCTATTTACGAGCAAAATTTAGGTTGCTCGTAATAGTGATTTTTCGCAGTTACTAATTGAACTTACCCAGCAATTTTTTAAGTTCCTCAATATCAGGCATCGACCGGCGCAATTTTTCGGGCATCTCTTCGGAAGTGCGATAAGTAGCCACACCAGGGCAAACGCATCAAATTTCAGCCATATTCTGCGCGTCTGATTCCGTCTGCTACGCCGGAAGGCGTTAAATTTTGATAACCCTGTACAAGCGAAGCGCAGTGCAGGGTAGATGGCTCCTCCCTTCCAGCAACCCCGTAGTGGGTTGAAGTTCTTCCTGACTTGCCATTTGATGGAGAATGATTACTGTTCAAAGAAAACGGCATTGAAGAGAATGAAAAATGGTTTTGCAAGATGAATAAATTCAACCCGCTACGGGGTTGCTGGAAGGGGGAGTCATCTACCCTGCACTGCGCTTCGCTTGTACAGGGTTATCAAAATTTAACGCCTTTCGGCGTAACAAACGAAACAAAATTGCAGAATATGGCTTTCTTTTGATGCGTTTGCCCTGGACGAGCCTCCAATGTCTTCGCTTTGAAAAGAATTTCCATGTGATGCGAGAAACCTATTTGCAAAAAATAATTCCAATCAAAATCGTCAGCCGCCGGCTGACGATTTGCAACAAGTAATAAATTTTCATTAATTATCAAATCGGTCGCCGCCGGCGACCGATTTATCACCGGTTCCCATACTTCATAAAAATGGCGCATTTTTTTTATGTTTTCTGAAGAAAATCCTCTCAATCCCGGCAACTCCTTTTGCAAATTTTTTGAGATTTGCTCAATAGCACCCGTTCCCCAAAATCCATCTCGCGAATTGAGGGAAACATATCGCCCAACATTGCTTATATTCGAGAGGCAAAGGTACAAATTTTTGCATTTATCCGCAATATGACCTTATTTTTTGTCGGAGGGGTTTTGACCACCAGAATAATAATCCGGCAATAATTCGCCCTGCTGCTTTTAATCCCGGAATATTGAGCATTTTATGGTCGGTCTGACCGCGCAACCAGCGTTCGCCGCCGTATTTTGGGCTATTTTTTTGGCGACTGATGATTTTTACCATAGTGGAATATTTCTTTGGCATCCGTTTTAATTTCGCTTCCGGGAACCCATAAGCCGCACCGCACAACAGAAAATTTCTGTTTGCCAGATAGGCATTCAGGTGTGATTCGTCATCAACACAGGCGATAATTTCATTCTCCAAATCCGTCCGGATATTGGTTGAGAGCGTCTTGCACATTTCCAAATATGCCGCCGCCGTGCCGCCGTTGAATGCGCCGCAAACATAATGCTGCCCGCTGCCGAATGGAATATATGCCGTGGATTGTGAGCGGCGTTCATACGAATGTTGGTCAGGCGATATGATTTTTGTGGTCAGAATACCCGGATGAATCCCCGCCACCAGCCCGTTGTCCCATGCGCGAGGTGCGATTTCCGTTAAATCGGTCGGATTGAAAAATTGGAAATTCGCGTTAAAGAAATAAATGTAATCAAAGGTTTCCAACTGTTTCTCGATGGCTACAAACATTTCAAATCGCAACAGGGTGTCATAAGGCCAGCCTTTCTTTTGTGCCGGAATTATATGAACGCGCGCGTTATCAGACGCATAAATTTCATTTGCCGGATTACTGCTGTTGCGTTAATTTTAAATATTTTATTGTAATCTATTGATATACAAACACATATAAGTGTTCTTTTATTTTTCGATTTGAATTGACGTACTTTTGCTCAAAAAAGCAAAAAGTATGCATT
>BNTT01000321.1 GCA_025996815.1 Bacteroidia bacterium | reverse complement strand
TTCGGCGCGTAGATTTCAAAATCTAATTAGGCACTTAGTTTACCATTTGTCAGTCGGTTAAATCTTTACTTTCTCACAACAAAAGTAATGATTTTACCCCGGATTTAAATTTTCCGCAAACTTAAGGTTAGGCACACTATATTGGTAGAAACCGGAATCCACCTTTCCCACCCCACCGTCCCATTCGGGACGGAATGTGATACAACGATATTGATATTTCGTACCTCCGGCACGAAAGGTGGGGGCGATGGGCATTTTTCTACCAATATATTGTGCCTAACCGCAGGTCATCGACCTGCGGACGAAACAGATACCCACACTACCTACCGCCTGCACCTGTCGAGTTGTAGGTGTAGGCGACTTGTGCTACACTGCTTGCTGTGAGCAGCAAACTTGCGATTGTGAGTATAAGCCTTTTTCCCATTTTTATATCTAAAATCTTATAATCATTTATTTATATATCTTTTGCTGCTCATTTGTAGTTTATCGTTTGATTTCAAAGCCTAACATAATATCAAAAACAAATTGATAATGATTTTCTAAACTTAAACGAGATGGTAGTTTAGAAACTTTGAAAGATTGCACTCCCGGCAGACCGGACAATCGAACACTGAATTTATTGGAGATATCATATTGATATCCACATTGAAAATATAGTCCCGTTCCTACTTCTAAATTCGCCTTATCATAACTTCCTTCATTTTTCAGTTTAGTTTTTGCGTCTTCCAAAATCGAAGTAGTGCTGAGGGCTTCCCACCGAATGCCTGCATACATTCCGTTGTTGAGTGGATATATGGCACAATCAAAAAAGAGACCAAACGAAAGAACGTCAATACCCGCAACCCTATCCAAATCTAAGTGATAAGTATGGGTGTTTAAACCAATTCTGATTTCCGATTTTCGCTTCAATATCGCATCCAAAGTGGATTTCAAGTAAATTTCTCCGGAAAAAACATTGAAGTTGCTGCACCCTCCACTGCCTCCTATCGACAAAGTGTCTGTACCTTTGGCATATATTGGCAATGCCAAGGATGATAACAACACTATACTTACTAATAATCGTTTCATGGATTCACAATTTCAAAGTTACTAAATTATTTGATATAAACATTTGTACTATCCGGCTTATTATCAAATTGTTTGAAATGCCAAACTTCATCAATTTGTTTTGTTTCATTTTTCCCCGAATAATACGATTCTGTTATATGAATTGTGGTATCATTTTCAATATAGCCAAAATACTTATAAGTAGATAAACTTGCCCCGGATGGAGATTCTGCCCATTCTTCATATTGAAAAGCATTTAAATCCACTGAAAAAAGTCCCCATCCAGATTTATATTTATATAAATACTTATAATCACCAACCATCTTCTCTTCAACTTTACTTAAATCATGTGTTGAAAAACTACCTGCCTCCAAAACGATTCCATTTTTAAATAAGAACATAACAATAGTACGTCTATAAGTTTTACCTTCTACCTGACGATAGTAATACCCATCTGTTCTCAATTCATTTCCACTATAATCTATTCTTTTCATTATAAGATTATCATCCGGAAATAAGGTACAGCGACATGAGAAAAAAGCAATTAAACTGCACGCAATTGTAACTAACATCATTGTTTTCATGATTTTAAATTTTAAAATTATTACGGTGGCAAAGTTACGACCAAAGTTTTAAACAAACAAATATTTTTGAAGATTTTCCAAAAAAGCACTAAATTTTTATGCCACAAAGATACGGTTTTTATCGCTAACAAACAAAAAAAGTATTACCTTTGCACCTGCTTATGAAAACAGTAGCGATACAAGGCGTACAAGGGGCATACCACGAGTTGGCAGCCCGC
>BNTT01000320.1 GCA_025996815.1 Bacteroidia bacterium | reverse complement strand
AAAAGGCAGAACTCAACGCGATTGTTGCGCACCTCATCAATTTGCGCCCTGAAGCGTTCCACCAGCTTGCTCGCTTCGGTGATTTTGATTTTTTGCTGACCAATCGCCGTTTCCAATTCCTTGACATTCGTCTGGAAATTGTCTACGCGCGTGGAGAGCATCGCCACCTCGTCTTCCAAATCCTGCACTTCAAAGGGCAATTCGCCGCGAAGCGTCTTTATTTTATCCACTTCGGACAAAATCAATTGCAGTTGATACAGATTTTTCATCCGCTGGTCGACCGACAATTCCACCAGCGCTGCCGGAGCCGCCGGAGTCGCCGCTTTAGCCGCAGGCTTAGTCGCAGGTTTTTCTGTGGATTTCGCCTCTGTCACTTCTTGACTTTTTCCCTTTTTAACTTCCTCTTTCTTAACTTCCGCCTTCGTGGCAGGAGTTTTCGCCGCCGCCGCTTTCGCCGCCGCCGCTTTCGGTGCTGCCGCTTTTGATTTTGCTGCTGTTGCTGTTGTTGCTGTTGCTGCTGCTGCTGTTGTTGTTTCTTTTGTTGCCATATTGCGTATAAAATTTACATATAATTTACAGGATTTGTGTCCACATTTGAAAAATGCGCGACAAAGTCAGGTATTTTTTTTGAAAAAATATCAAAAAACAGTTCTTTTGTGCAAATTTCCGACTCATAATGCCCCAAAACAGCAAGGAGAAGGTGATTTTCCACATTAAAATAGTCGTTGTAGCGAGCCTCGCCCGTGAGAAAGGCATCTGCGCCGCAAGCGATGGCATCGGGGAGCAGAAACGCCCCACTGCCGCCACAGATGGCTACCTTACGGATTTTTTTGCCCGTCAAAGGCGAATGTTTCAAACAATCCAAATGAAAAATCGTTTTGAGGCGTTGCAAAAACGAGTCTTCGTCCTCATCGGCGAGCAGCGAGCCAACCACGCCGGAGCCGGCATCGCCGTCCTCTTTGGGGCGCAAAAACTGCACCTGCTGCAAGCCTATTTTTTCTGCCAAATGGAAATTAACGCCGCCTCGGGCATTGTCGAGATTGGTGTGTGCGGCATAAACGACGAGGTCGTTTTTACAGGCTTTTGTGACGCAACGTTCAATGCCTGTGCGGTCTGAAACCGTGCGCAGGGGCTTGAAGAGCAGCGGGTGGTGCGAAACAATCAGGTTGCAGTCGCGTTCAATAGCCTCTTCGAGCACGTCTTCCGTCACGTCAAGACAGAGAAGCACCCCTTTGGCTAATTGCGACACATCACCCACTTGCAACCCCGCATTGTCAAACTCATCCTGCAAGGAGAGTGGCGCAAAAGCCTCTAATTCGTCTATGATTTGTTCAATCTTCATCAGACAAAAATTTCCTGTGGCGGAAATTCGGTGCAAAGGTACAAAAAAATTATGAATTAAAACCATGGTCAATCTTTTATCATTTTGTGCAAAGTTACACTTTTTTTCTTACCTTTGCACCTGATTACAAATTTAAAATATACAGAGAGTATGAAAACATTGGCAGAAGTAACGTATGAAAAGGGCACGCAGGGGAGTGCAGGGTATGCGCATATTGACCTCGATAAGTACGGCGTGACAATGGACGAATTACAAGCGTTCTTAAACGGGATTATGTCGAACAAAAGCAATCGGCGTGTGGTTAGTCAAGTAGAACAATCGCCTTACAATCCCGAATTTGTCGCTAAAATCAGGAGAACAGAACAACAGGAGTCTAAAAAAATAGATTTACAAAAGTATGGAATTTCTATTTAAGGATGATGCTGAAAATGATTTGGTGTATTGGCATAAAAACAGTAAAGCAATAATTAAAAGGATAGAATTATTGCTTAAGTCTATGAAAGCAACGCCT
>BNTT01000319.1 GCA_025996815.1 Bacteroidia bacterium | reverse complement strand
CACGATTATCGACATGATGGACAAGGGCGCAGTGATTTCGTTGCCCTATGGCGTTGAAGGATTTGCCACCCCGAAGCATCTGGTGAAGGAAGACGGCTCGTCGTGCAAGGCAGAGGAAAAATTGAATTTCAAAGTCATCGAGTTCAACAAAGATTCCAAGCGCATCATCGTGTCGCACAGCCGCATCTTTGAAGACATCCAACGGGCAGAAAGCAGAAATGCCGCCGCAGAAGGCACATCTTCCGATGCGCCGGAAAAGAAAAAGCGAGCCAAAAAAGCCAAAGAAGAAGTAATAACCTCTTCTCAGGCAGCCGAAAAAACCACATTTGGCGACATCGAAGGCTTGTCTGAACTGAAAGCAAAGATGGAAGGGAAATAAATTATTATTGATACTTTTATAAATTTAAAAGCGAGAGAGGGGCTAACGTGAGTTACTCCCTCTTTCATTTTAATCAAGTATCGCGGACGCGGAAATTACGCTACTCCATTCAAGCAATACTTTCATCATACTAAACCGAGCCTTTCTGCACGAATGTCGTCCGCAGTGCCATTATATTTTATAGAGCCACGCAACGAATCAATCGCATCGTTGATGGATGCTTTGGACGATTGGGCAACAGGCGCATTACTCTTTTCAATCAGGTAAAGTGTATAGCGTTACACCTCATCAACCACCGATTCAGGTGCTTTTTCAAGCACGCTCATAACATCTGTTTTTTTCATGGTGCAAAGATACACATTTTTTCCTAAAGTTTAATTCTTTTTTTTTGATAGCACCTCCAAAGCAAAGAGAGGGGCTAACGTGAGTTACCCCCTCTCTCATTTTGTTGCCATCAAGTGAAGAAAACTTAATCTTTTATTGCCTTTGGCAAGAAGTAGGATTCAGATGGATTTTTTACCCAAAAGATGGGGGATGTCCAATTATCATCCGCTTTCACTTTTGCAAATTCTTCTGCATTGGTGGCTGCTTCCGAAGATGGGTAGCGGTAGCGTTCAAACACCATTGTTTGGTTGACCAATGCGGGAGTTCCTCCTACATTGTCGCTGCTGAAACTTGTGATTGGCTCCAATTTCGGGTGGCGTGTGCGGCGCAATTCAGCAAACAATTCATAAGGACCGTGCAGGTTCAAGTGGATAAACTTTTGTTGCATCAAGATTTCCATCTTGTCGTCTTCGCCGGCGGCTGCATTAAATTCATCCTTGATGATGCCGGCATACTGTGTTGCCGCTGCAGCATTTTTCGTTGGTTTCAAAATTGCTTTTGCTAAATCTGAGAATGGCAGATTTTCACTGACATAGTCTTCCGACTTATTGATAAAGAACCAATAATCAACCGAGTGCAATACTGCATCCTGAATGTGGTCGGCGGCTGATTTGCCGGTAGAAGCCAAATTTTTCAGTGCCACTTCCGCCAAAAACAAATCCACTTCTGCAAGCGTTTCGATATTGAACGGCGATTCATTGACAACATAAGTAACAGGGTTGTAATACGTCCATGGAGTGCCTCTAACGAAGTCATCCGGAGTGCCATTGCCATTTATATTACGAAGATGTATGGCAGCCTTGCCATCTACAGCCTTTCCATCCTGCGGCCAGAGATTTTTACGAACAGGCTCTCCATTGAGTGAAGTTCCCAGCGGGTCGCCAACCATTACCTGGTAGTTTCTCACATAGTTGCCCGACATACCGTAATACTCTACATCATCGGCACTGCCGGAGGGCGTATATCCCATAGCGATAGCCGGCAAACGAGGGTCGTCTGTTCCTGCTTCATATTTGACACTGCCTCTGTTCATACGTGTCATGATTACATCAGGAATTTGAAAACAGCCTCTCCACGATGCGTGGGGAGGC
>BNTT01000318.1 GCA_025996815.1 Bacteroidia bacterium | reverse complement strand
TCTCGTATTACATAGCCTGAATTTAATTGTCCATTTATTAGATGCTTTATTCCACGTTCTGTGGCTGCATCGTGAGAGGTTGTGAGAAAATTTAATCCCTTATCTCCCTACAAATTTGGTGGCAAGGAATTGGATAGAACGAATGGGTTGAATTGGTATCATCAAGGCTTTAGACCATTTGGGGCGATTATTCCAAGAACGCCCACCATAGACCCGCTGGCTGAGAAGTATTATAGTATTAGTCCTTATGCGCAGTATGCAAATAATCCGGTAAATTATGTTGACCCGATTGGCATGGATATTTGGGAAATAAATCAAAATGGGGACATTTTCAATCGTATAAAAGACAAAACACAAGACGCTTTTTATATGGTTGCAAAAGATGCCGATGGTAATTATCAGCGGACATTTACGACAGATGCAGAAGGAAATAAAAATTATAATTCTATTTCTTTTAAGTATGGGACTGTTGAATCTCAACGAACAACGGCATTAAATTCCACTGACACCTATGATACTTATAAAGTAAAAGGCGACAATAATGGAACACAGATGTTCGAGTTTATGGCTCAAAACACTACTGTTGAGTGGTCGCAAGTCCAAACGGGTATTGAGGGAGATAAGGGATTAAATTTTCTCACAACCTCTCACGATGCAGCCACAGAACGTGGAATAAAGCATCTAATAAATGGACAATTAAATTCAGGCTATGTAATACGAGAATTTAATCATAGTCATCCTACAACTCCGTATCCTTCAGGATTAGGTACTACACGAAAAAGTGATATAGGTGTCGTTACAACTATTACTGAAATTAATAAATATTGGAAATACAATGTTTCACCTGTTTTTAATATTTATCATGTTCCAACAAAAACATATATCCCTTATTCTCCCAATTCACAAATAAAAGACTTTCCTAAATGAAAAAAATTATCCAAATAGTATTATTGATATTCTTTTTGCAAAATACAAATTTAATTTATTCTCAAAAAGAGAATGTTTTGGAGAGAAAAAGAGAATTTTATTTGTATGAAATAGAATTGATAGATTCTATGTTTATAGAAAATCTAAATTCCCTGACAATGCTTACAAAATACCCCTTGCTAAATGATAAATCTAAAACTATATCATTATCATTTTTTAAGGCAGGAGTTGATAGTGTTTATATAATTGCAAGTATTTGTTCTACTATTACTTTTGATACTAAAAACATAGGATATTATATGAAAAATAAAAACACTTATATCTTTAGTGGCGAGGTGATAGAAAATATATTTGGTCTCATAAACAACAAACGAAAATTTGTAAGCAAAGAAATTATTGGAATAAAAAAAGACGATAAAATATTACCCTATATTGAAGACTATATAGATTTTGAATGGTGGTTTATCTATACTGCTGTTGCGTTAATTTTAAATATTTCATTGTAATCTATTGATATACAAACACATATAAGCGTTCTTTGATTTTTCGATTTGAATTGGCGTACTTTTGTTCAAAAAAGCAAAAAGTATGCATTCGGGTAAATATGTTTTCTCACAAGTTTTGGAATTTGTGAACAATTATGAGTTCAACAAGTGCGTCAAACGCTATTTTGGCAACTATCACGTGCGCGATTTGGACTGTTGGAATCAGTTTGTACAACTGTTTTTCGGACAACTGACCACATTAAATTCATTGCACGATATTTGCCTGTGTCTAAAGGCTCACAAAGGCAAACTTTATCATTTGGGCATTAAGCAAAATGTAGTGGTTTCTACCTTGTCGCGTGCCAATGAGAGACGTGACTGGCGGATTTTTGCCGATTATGGCAATTATCTGATTTCCAAAGTTCGTCCGCTGTATGCCGACA
>BNTT01000317.1 GCA_025996815.1 Bacteroidia bacterium | reverse complement strand
TTATTCCATTGATGTATTCGCATTCGTCCGCCGTGAGTGGGCAGTTAGCAGTAATGCCGGGTGGTGCACAATCAGCCCGACTTCCGGCACAGGCAGCGGTATGATTACGGTAAATGTGGAGGAAAATACCACTACGAGTAGCCGTTCGGCAACTATCTCCGTTACTGCCGGAACGGTCACGAAGACGGCAATTGTTACGCAAGAGGCGGCAAACGCTACTTTGACACTTGATAAAACAAGTATTGCGGCAACGCCCGCCGCGGCGAGTTATGCCATTGCCGTAACGAGCAATAGCGTGTGGACAGTTAACAGTAATGCTGTGTGGTGCACAATCAGCCCGACTTCCGGCACAGGCAATGGCACAATTACGGTGAATATGGCGGAAAACACCACTCCGAGTAGCCGTTCAGCGACTATCACCGTTACTGCGAGGGCGGTTACGAAGACGGTGACTGTTACGCAAGCAGCCACGGCGGCTTCTTCTGAAATAGAAATGGTAACCGTAGCAGGTGGCAGTACCACACTCAACGGCACAAGTGTAACCCTCAGTAGTTTCCAAATTGGGAAGTATGAGGTAACACAAAAACAGTGGCAGGATGTTATGGGCAGCAACCCAAGTCATTTTAAGGGCAACAATTTGCCTGTGGAAATGGTCAGCCACGATGACATACAAACGTTTTTAACTAAACTCAATCAGCAAACCGGCAAAAATTATCGTTTGCCGACAGAGGCAGAGTGGGAATATGCCGCAAAGGGAGGACAAAACACGCATAACTACGAATATAGCGGCAGTGCTACGATTGGCGATGTTGCGTGGTATTCCGACAATAGCGGTAATACGACTCATACGGTAGGCACTAAAGCCCCTAACGAACTTGGCATTTACGATATGACAGGTAATGTATGGGAGTGGTGCAGCGACTGGGACAGCGGCATCTATCCATCCGAGACAGACAATCCTACAGGTGCTGGGGGTGGTTTGTACCGCGTGCTTCGCGGCGGCAGTTGGGGCAACAATGCGTTGCTCTGCCGCGTGTCTCTTCGCAGCTACAACGTGCCCGGCTACCGCACCGAAGGCACTGGTTTCCGCTTGGTGCTTCCCCTGACTGGAAATTCCACATTGTCGGTGGACAAAACGGCGATTTCGGCAACTGCTGCCGCGGCGAGTTATTCTATTGGCGTAACGAGCAATAGTGCGTGGGCAGTTAGCAGTAATGCCGGGTGGTGCACAATAAACCCGCCTTCCGGCACAGGCAATGGGACGGTTACGGTAGCTGTGGCGGAAAATACCACTCCGAGTAGCCGTTCGGCGACTATCACCGTTACTACGGGAGCGGTTACGAAGACAGTAATTGTTACGCAAGAGGCGGCAGATACTTTTGAACAACCTGAAATGGTAACCGTGGCAGGCGGCACTTTTACTATGGGAGCCACAGCCGAGCAAGGCAGCGATTATAGTCCTCATGAGCTTCCTACTCACAGCGTTACTTTGAGCAACTATGCTATTGGCAAGTATGAAGTAACACAAAAGTTGTGGTGGGATGTGATGGGCAGTTGGCCGGACGATGCACCATCAAACGACTATGGTATAGGCGGCAATTACCCGATGTATAATGTCAGCGACGATGATATAAAGAGTTTTTTAGCTGCACTGAACACAAAGACGGGCAAAAATTATCGCTTACCGACAGAGGCAGAATGGGAATATGCGGCACGAGGCGGCGACCAAAGTAAGAGCTACAAGTATAGCGGCAGCAATACGATTGGCGATGTGGCGTGGTTCTACGACAATAGCGGTAGTAAGGCTCATCCCGTAGGCACGAAATCACCTAACGAACTTGGCATTTACGATATGACAGGTAATGTAGGGG
>BNTT01000316.1 GCA_025996815.1 Bacteroidia bacterium | reverse complement strand
GGCGTAGTTTCTTGCGAAGGCGATGATGTTCTCTATCTGTTCGGTTTTCTCGTTCAGGAGGTGGCGGCGCGTGGCATCTGCCAAGCCAAGTTCGCAGGACTTCGCGGTCAGGCGGCGGTCGGCATCGTCCTGTCGCAGCAAGATGCGGTATTCGGCGCGGGAGGTGAACATTCGGTAAGGCTCGTCCACGCCTTTGGTCACCAAATCGTCAATCAGCACGCCGATGTAGGCTTCGTTGCGCTTCAAGAGAAATTCCGCCTGCGGGTTGTGCACTTTCAGGTGCGCATTGATGCCCGCCATCAAGCCCTGCGCGGCAGCCTCTTCGTAGCCCGTTGTTCCGTTAATCTGTCCGGCAAAAAACAGATGGCGGATGCGTTTTGTTTCCAGGGTGTGATTGAGTTGGGTGGGCGGGAAGAAGTCGTATTCGATGGCGTAGCCCGGACGATAAATTTGGATGTTGCGGAATGCCGGGATTTGTTGCAGGGCAGCCAATTGGAGCGACAGCGGCAGCGAGGAGGAAAAACCGTTGAGGTAATATTCTTGAGTATTTTCGCCTTCCGGCTCCAAAAACAACTGATGCTGCGACTTGTCGGCAAAGGTTACAATTTTTGTTTCGATGCTCGGACAGTAGCGCGGACCGATACTCGTGATTTGTCCGTTATAGAGGGGACTGTCCGGCAAACCGTTTCGCAAAACTTCGTGGCAGGTTTCGTTGGTGTAGAGCGTCCGGCAACTCCGTTGCTTCAACGGGCGGGGCTGAAAATCGAGGTAAGAAAATTTGTGAAAATCGTTTTCGCCGGTCTGTTCATCGGTCTGCGAAAAATCTACGCTCCGACCGTCGATGCGCACAGGTGTTCCCGTTTTCATACGGGCGGCTTCAAAGCCGAGAGATTTCAGTTGTTCGGTGATGCCGTGCGATGCCGGCTCCGCCATACGTCCGCCCGCAATTTGCACTTTTCCGACGTGAATTAACCCGCTGAGAAACGTGCCTGCGGTCAGGACTACGGACTGCGCCGAAAATAGCGCACCCAGCGAGGTTTTAACCCCCTCTATAAGCGTTTTTTCGTTTATAATCAATTCTGTTACAGTATCTTGCCAGACAAAAAGATTGGGTATAGAATCCAGCGTTTCGCGCCACACATCAATGAATTTAGCGCGGTCGCTCTGTGCGCGCGGGCTCCACATGGCGGGACCTTTCGAGCGGTTGAGCATCCGAAACTGAATCGCCGTGCGGTCGGCAACAATGCCCATCTGCCCACCCAGCGCATCAATCTCGCGGACAATCTGCCCCTTAGCGATGCCCCCCACAGCGGGGTTGCAACTCATCTGGGCAATTTTATTCATGTCCATCGTGATGAGCAGCGTTTTTGACCCCAGCCGCGCCGCAGCCGCAGCCGCCTCACAGCCGGCGTGCCCTGCCCCGACCACTATCACATCGTAATTGAAAATCATCTCTTGTATTTTTCAGGCGCAAAGGTACGGTTTTTTTTATTATTTCGTCAAGCCCCCGGTGTATTTCTCTATTTTTCCGTCACCGAAAGTATAGAGTTGCTTGTTGTCGAGCAACCACACGTGCTCTTTAATAATTGGGTCGTCTTTCGCGATTTGGGTGTGGCCGACAATTTGGATGACATCGGGCGCAAACGGTTCCGGCTCTTCCCACAGTTCGTGGACGTCTGCCCAGATGGGGCTGCTGAAATCGTCCCAGCCGCCGCGATAGCCTGAGCATTCGTAAAACGTGCTTGGTTTGTTTTTAAACAAACCGTTGATTTGCGTTTCCAGCGTGTCGCCTTCTGCAAGCAACTCGGCGCGGTGTGTGTCGTACCAGCCTTTGGTGATTCCGGCGTGAATAAACAGGTAATTGTCGACCTGTTTGCTCATTT
>BNTT01000315.1 GCA_025996815.1 Bacteroidia bacterium | reverse complement strand
CAAGTATCAAGATGCGCTTGCGGGTTGCCGCCTAACTTGTGGTACTTCAGCATGGTTCCCTCATAGAGTCCGATACGCACCATCAACGCCAATGCAGCCGAACGGGTAGCGCGGCGGCGGTCAAATTCAGCGGTCACTCCCTGCAATTCAGCACGGGTGGGGAGATAGGTCGCAGCCAAGCGAAGGTCGGCGTAGCACTGCTGTATCACCGTTTCACGGGCGGTACGCCCCATTTTCAGTTCAGGGTCCTGCGTGTCTTTAAACACTTTGAGCACGAGCGGCACATCGCCATATTTGCGCACTAAGTCGAAATAATTATAGGCTCTGAAAAATAAACCTTCGCCAACGTATTTGTTGCGTATTTTTTCGGCGACAGATGCTAACGCCGCATTTTCGACGATATTATTGGCGTTATAGATACGTTGGTATGCGCCGGTCCAGTCATCGCTGGTGTTGGGCACCTCCCAGCGTCCTGCACTGGTGGAACTCAAACTGCCGGAGGCAGGAATCTGGTCATCGGCACGGCTGTCGTGTCCATCAGCACCAAAAAGGTTGAGTTGCTCGTAAAGTTTGTTACACGCATCTTTCAGGTGCGCTTCTGTTTCCCAGTAGCTGTTGAACGTCATATCAGTTTTTGGCTTCAACAGGAGTTACTTGGGAAACGCTCACCTCCTCCAATATAGCAGCGGATTTCGCCTTTCTTAACAGCAGACTGAGTGCGACAGCAGAATACTATTGGAAGGAAAATCAAAACATGCTTTCACCGCTGACACCGGGCAATATTATCGGTGCTGAAAATCTACCCCGAGAAAATGTCGGTACGCTGAAAATCTGGGGCTGGGAACTTTCGGTAGGCTGGCGCGATAAGATAGGCGACCTGAAATACAATGTGTCGTTTAACATCTACGACGACCAAAACGAATTGATAGACTACAAGGGAGTGGATGCCGTATCTGCCGGAACAGTAGCACAATTAGCGGGTTACCCACTCAATACCTTATGGGGTTATCAAACGGCCGGATTCTGGAAAAGCCGTCAGGAATACCTTGATTATCAGGCTGCTAATCCGGGTTATAAGTCGTGGGAAGACGCAAAAGTCGCCGGAGGCGATACGCGCTATGTATCGCAGGGCACAGCCGACCATACGATTGGCATCGGAGGCGGAACTCCCGACGACCCGGGCGACCTCATTTATCTCGGAGATGCCGGTGCGCACTATAATTATGGAGTCAACATCGGTTTGGAATGGAAAGGTTTCGATTTTTCATGCTTCTTACAAGGAGTTGGTAAACGCTCTTTCTTCGTCAATAATTCAACACTTGCACCTTTGAGCACCAGTTCTGAAATGCCATGGACCATTCATAAGGATTATTGGACAGAGGACAACCAGGATGCCTATTTTGCACGCTTGTTTGGCAATAGCACAGGCAACTACCAGTATGCCGACCGCTGGGTGCAAAACGGCTCCTACATTCGCCTCAAAAACATCTCGTTGGGATACACTATTCCGCTGAAGAAATTCATAGAATCGGCTCGGGTGTATGTAACAGGTACCGACTTGTGGGAATCCACGAAGACGTTTAACGTATTCGACCCCGAAATCGCTAACCGAGTGGAAACTGCCACCAGCTCATCAATTAACGACCGGGTAGGCAGGGGAAACTATTATCCATTCTTCCGGACATTGACAGTGGGAGTTAATATAACATTATAAAACATTGAAATATGAATACAAAAAAGAATTTAATTTTAAGTGCGACGATTTCATTTGCACTGTATTTGTCGGCTTGCGACTCGATGCTTGACGTTGAGCCAAAAACTGATATGACGTTCAACAGCTACTGGGAAACAGAAGCGCACCTGAAAGATGCGTGTAACAAACTTT
>BNTT01000314.1 GCA_025996815.1 Bacteroidia bacterium | reverse complement strand
ATCACGACTACGACGAGGCGTGGCGAGGGATGCGGCAGAGTTCGTACACCGATTTTATCCTCACGAAAATCGATCGCACGAAGGAAATTGAGGCGAATGAGGGGCAAACGCTGGCTTCGGAGGGCGTGGATGCCAATTATATGGATATGGTCAATTACGCGCTGTTTGCGCTGATTAAATTGGAATATGAGAGTTAAGAAAATTATTGTTGAATGTTGTCGGGTGCTTTTGGGGCTTGTCTTCGTCTTCTCAGGCTTTGTGAAGGCGGTTGACCCGTTGGGCACTGCCTATAAGATTCACGATTATTTTGGGGTTTGGGGGCTTTCTCATTTTTTTATTTTTTTAATAGTTTATTTATTTCTCCTTCGCGCGGCAAATCATTGTGCGACCATTTGCCAATAATCACGGCATTGTGCAGCAACACCAACCCCGGATTCGACCGCACAATCGTTTTCAGCGTCACATCATCCATCGTGCAAAACGGGTAAAAAGACTGCGTGCGCCTGTTCCATTCGGCAATTTCCTTTGGAAGCGAGGCGGTCAAGCCCAGAAATTTCACGTTCCGCTCACTCGCATAGTCGGCAATTTCGTTCAACCGCGCGGCACACCGCACGTCTGCATCCGCCAATCTGTGGGCAACCACTAAAAATGT
Source organism: Bacteroidia bacterium (assembly GCA_025996815.1). Lineage (GTDB taxonomy): Bacteria > Bacteroidota > Bacteroidia > Bacteroidales > Azobacteroidaceae > Azobacteroides. Next base: position 1,234 of record BNTT01000314.1, on the reverse strand, counting down.
ATATCCCTCATAATCAAGCACTTGCTCCGTAATATCGTCGCCTTCGGCAGTCGTGATGGTGAAGTTATGAATCGGCGGCTCGTAGCCCTTTTTCAACAGCCGGATGTCTGCCGTCACAAACTCCCAGCCCGTCCCCTCTTTCGGATAATTCTCCATCGTAAACGTCTGTGTATGACCGTCTTTCGCATAAATCAGCAGCGTCGCATATTCATCGCCGGGCGCACCTTCGGGAACAGTGCTCAACTCCTTGATATTATTGCCGATTTTATACGGACGAAAATCTATAATCGGCAGATACTCAATGCAATACATCGCCAATCCCGTAATCAAAGCCACCGTAACAACCACCGCCGCCACACCGCGTTTGATGGGGAATTGCGGGTCAAGCCCGTAACGGCGAGCCGCACGCCAAACAACGCCGGCAGCCCCCAACAAAACCACATTTTTAAAAAATGTTTGCCAATTCGTGAGCACCAGCGCATCGCCAAAGCACCCGCAGTCCGAAACAGCATTCCCAATCGCCAAATACAGCGTCAGAGGTGTCATAACACACATAACCAGCAAAACGAGCAGGCTCATATATTTGCGAAAAACGCCCAACAGCAGCAGCACGCCCAGCGAAAATTCCACCACCGATTGCCCCACCGACAGCGGCAAAGTCAAAAAATCAAGCGAAGAAAGCCCCCAAACCCCAAAATAATCGTGAATCTTATAGGCAGTGCCCAACGGGTCAACCGCCTTCACAAAGCCTGAGAAGGGGTGATTAACATTGTGGCAGACTCTGCCGTCAATGCCTTGATTGGCACTCCGGGCGGCAAAATTGTTTCGCTCAATACCCTTGCCGACAGTATTGCGGCGGCGGAGATGGCGGCGGTGGATTCCGCAGGGTATGTTTGGGGCTATCGTGTGCAGGTTTTCAGTGGCAATCAGCAACAGGCACGGGCGGAGGCGCAAACGCGGCAGGCGGCTGTTCGGCATACATTTCCGAACATCTCGACCTATCTGACCTACAATGCGCCGAATTTCAAGGTTACAGCGGGCGATTTTTCGACGCGCGAAGAGGCGGAAGCCTTTAAGCAGCAACTCGCTCGCGCATTGAAGTTTGGACGCGAGGCGTTTATTGTTTCCACTAAAATTAAATATCGTGCCCCAAAAACAGAATAGACAGTGGATTTTACACCCGAACAACAGACCACGATAGACGCTCTGGCGTATCACTATTCAGAGATTTTGA
>BNTT01000313.1 GCA_025996815.1 Bacteroidia bacterium | reverse complement strand
ACGGCGATTTTTCCAAGATAGCGGCTGCGGTTTCCAAACCGCGTGCGAATGCGTCCATACCGGCGATGTGGGCGATGAAAATGTCGTCCAAATCGGTGGAACTGCGGCGCGTTTTGGCATCGAAGTTCGTGCCACCGTTGCCCAAACCTCCGGCTTGCAGGATAACTAACCACGCCTGTGTCAGTTCGTTGATGTCGATGGGGAACTGGTCGGTGTCCCAGCCGTTTTGAGCATCGCCGCGGTTGGCGTCGATAGAGCCTAACAGACCGGCATCGGCGGCGGCTTGCAGTTCGTGTTCAAACGTGTGACCCGCCAATGTGGCGTGATTGACCTCAATGTTCAGTTTGAAATCCTTGTCCAAACCGTGTGCGCGCAGGAAGCCGATAACAGTTTCCGAATCCACATCATATTGATGTTTAGTCGGTTCCATCGGTTTAGGCTCAATCAAAAAAGTGCCTTTGAAGCCTTTGGAACGCGCATAATCGCGGGCGATGGTCAGCATTTGTGCCAGATGTGCCTTTTCGCGCTTCATATTGGTGTTCAGCAGCGAATAATAGCCTTCGCGACCGCCCCAGAACACATAGTTTTGTCCGCCGAGTTCGATGGTGGCATCAATCGCGTTTTTGATTTGCACGGCAGCGCGCGCCACCACGTCGAAGTCGGGGTTGGTTGCCGCGCCATTGGTGTAGCGTTTGTTGCCAAACACGTTAGCCGTGCCCCAAAGCAGGTTGATGCCTGTCTCGGCCTGTTTTTGCTTCGCATAAGCCACGATGGCTTTCACATTGGCTTCGTATTCCTCGATGGAATTGCCCTCTGCAATCAGGTCGGTATCGTGGAAGCAATAGTAATTGATGCCGATTTTTTGCATAAACTCAAACCCTGCGTCAAGTTTTTGCTTCGCAATTTCCAACGCAGAAGCACCCTGTGTCCACGGGAATGATTTGGTACCGGGACCAAACGGGTCGCCGCCATCGGCACAAAGCGTGTGCCACCAAGCCATCGAGAACTTGCACCAGTCCTTCATTTTCTTGCCATACACCACCTTCTCGGCATCGTAATAACGAAATGCCAGCGGGTTTTTACTCTCTTTTCCTTCAAACTTGATTTTCCCGATTGCGGGAAAAAATTCTTTTGTTGCCATAATGTTTTTTATTTTAAATGTTTATATGAATAATAAATATATATTTCAATTTTCAATCGTAAAAGTATTAATTGATTGCGCATCCAATGTGACCGACAGCACCCTGTCGCGCAACTGAATATTCAGATTTCGGGCTGTTTTATCTTCATTAGTTGCAATAAGAATAATCGAATGGTCCGGATTGCTGAATGCAAGCATATTCGTAAAATCGCCTTCCGTAGCAATCCGCTTGGCTCCCGGCTTCACAAAATGGCTGAAATGTTTCATCAGGTAATATTCCGGATTGTAGCGGTAAGTCTTATTTTCTTTATCAACCGATATTAACGAGTTTTGATGCCATCCCCAACGGTTTTCCGAATGAATATCCAATGAAATATTCCAATACATATAGGAAGCAGCACCATTGGAAAAATAATGCTTCATCAGGTTCCAGATGTAAAAGCAATATTCCCAAGTATTTTGTCCGTTGCCGCATTCGCTTTCCGACTGCATCAGTTTCATATCGGGATATGCCGAATGAATTGCGGCAATTGCCTCTTTTCCAGCCCATTGAAAACCGATTTCAGAAATAAACGAGCCACTGCTGTTTTGCATAATGGTGTCCACCAACAGCTGATTGCCCCGTTCCATCGTTCCAAACATGGTGCGAACCCCTAATTCTTTCATTTGCGGACCCAAATAATCGGCAATGAACGTACTTAATCCGGCAGCCGTCCACGTACAGGAAGGAAATGTCTGACAGGAGTTAAATTCATTTTGCGG
>BNTT01000312.1 GCA_025996815.1 Bacteroidia bacterium | reverse complement strand
GCAACGTGGAATAGCCATACAGTTTGTCGATGTTATGCAGGCGGGTATAGGTGCCAAAACCGTTTTCGCCGAATTCATTGTACTGAATGGTTTTCATGTTTTCTACCCACACCATGTATTTGTTGAACAAAAAGGAGTTAACCAAGCTTTCCTGACCGGGCAACTTCATGTAATCCAACAGTCCGGTGACCAACTGAGAAGCGGGCACCTGAGTGGTTAATTCCGGATTGCTGTTGAGTTCGTCAAAGCCATCCGTACACGAGGCACTGCACAAAAGTGCGGCTGCCATCATTATTTGCACATATTTTTTAATCTGATTCATAATCTTTCTATTTTAAAAATTCAGTTTAACATTAAATCCTATCAATCGTTCCGACGGTGCCGGTAGATTACCGGTATCGGCGTTGTCGGGGTCGGTCATTTTAAATGCCTTCATCCATATCCACAAGTTCTGTCCCACTAAGGAAATTTGCACATTGTCCATTTTGGCTTTTTGCGTCAAAGTTTTTGGCAGCGTATAGCCGATGGAAAGTTCCCTTAATTTTACGAACGTTCTGTCGCGAGAGTTCTGAAAATGGTCGCGACCTGTTTTCCGGATATAGGCTTCGTAACTTACCGGCACGTCATTGGGCGCATACACGCGGGTGTCTTCCTTAATACTGCGGTCGGCATTGTAAGTAACCTCGCCGGAAACAATTTTCAGCCCCGGTGCCACATAGTTATTTTTGATGCCGTTGACCACTTCATCGTAGCGATATTGATTGTCGGTATCGGGATGCGTACCGTTGACCATCATAGCACCGGCTATTCTGTCGTTCATCATACCGCCTGTACGTCCGTCGAAAGAGAAATTCAGTGTGAAATCCCTGTACTGCAATTCATTGTTGAATCCCCACGCCCAATCGGGTGTTGTGTGGTATAACGACGGCTGAACCGCATTCACAGGCATCCCGCCCTGAAGTATCAATTCGCCGGTTACCGGATGTTTTTCATAATCGCCTGTGCTCTGTATATCGGCGTTGTTGCCTACTGCCACCCAATAATCTTTCGACGAATAGATTTCGTCCAATTTATGGTAGGTGTATTTGCTGTTCGACCAGTTGAGCATCGCCGTCCATGCAAACTCCGGAGTCTTGATGATATCGCCGGAAAGCGTGATTTCCCAGCCTCTCCGCATAAATTCTTCATCGGTATTGACCTGTGCATCCGAAAATCCGCTGGCGTCGCTCAATCCGGCGTTCCGTTGAAGGTTGTAATACCGCTTGCTGAAATGCGTGAGGTCTAATCTCAGACGGTTATTCAGGAGGTTGACAGCCGTGCCGTATTCGATTCCTTCGCTCGTTTCCGGTTTCAAATTACCTGAACGAATGGTGTTCGGATAGTAAGCGCCTTTGTCAGAACCCCAGACGTCGTTGGTGACAGAATAGGCTTGATTGATGTCGTAAACGCCGGTCGGCAATTTGGTTTGCGTCCACGAAGCGCGCACTTTCCAGAAACTCAACCAGTCGATGGCGGGAAGCAGTTCACTCAATACCAAACTGCCGGCTACCGAGGGATAGAAATACGAACGCTCAGATGCCGACAGGGTAGAAGACCAGTCGTTTCGTCCGGTCACATCTATGAAAGCCGTACTGCGCCACGAGAATCCTACTTTGCCGAACAGGGCGTTGCGCTGTTCTCGCCAGGTGTTGCTCGAGGCATTAATCCCGTTGACGCCCGCCTTGAGCGAATAATAATTCGGGGAAGACAGACCGTCTCCTTGTGTGCCGGCTTTCAGTTCTCCCCAGGTGTTGTAAAACACGGAACCGCCGAAGAAACCGTCCACTCCCCAGTCGCCGAATTTCTTTTCAGCCATCAACATACTTTCGGCATTGACGCTGAATCCGTTCGTCTTTTGAATGTTATA
>BNTT01000311.1 GCA_025996815.1 Bacteroidia bacterium | reverse complement strand
AATGAAACGAACAACGCGGAAATTATCCGCAGAGCACAAAGCCAAAATCGCAGAGGGGAATAAAGGCAAAGTTCATACCCCCGAACAGAAGGCAAAAATAAGCGAAAGTTTGAGGCAATACTGGGCTAACATACCCGAATAAGGTAAGTAAGGGGTGGAGGCTGTTTGTTGCATTTCAGCCTCCTCCCACAACTTACCAACAAATGCAACAAGAAAATAAAAAACAAAATACAACATGAATGCAACAAAACGCAAGAGACAACGGCTTCACCCAACTCACCGAAGTCGACGCAAAGACCCTAATTTTGGGCACGGCACACGGACACTACACCGAAGTCACATATATTGACTTTAAAAAGTTCTACTGGACGGTTATTATGAATGAACTCACCACCGAAGAGCGGGAGGCTTTTATTACTTTTTTTGAAAACCCAAAACTATATAGAATGAACAAGTACGGGGTACCCTTCCCCCGAAGTTCATTCGACGACAAGGAACTAAAATACTTAGTCAATGCGGCGGTGGGTTATGCCTGTTCTGATAAATGCAGTCCTGGCGCGGAATACAAACGGATAGGGGACAAAATAGTAGCCTCCTCCAAAAGCAAGGGTAAGGATTTTTTTGGTACTATTCCAAACAAAGTTATTAAGTTGACCAACGATGGAGGGTATTTTGAGGGTAGAATTCTCAAAGACGACCTCAATATTCCTTTGGGTTACGACGTATCCGTCGACCACTTCACCGATGCCTATTTTGTATCAAATAGCGGCGACTGCGTTATGGTAGATGCCGCAGGTGAAATAGCCCCCCCAAAAGGCACTTTGAAAAACATATACAATATGTTGAAAGGTGCAAAGGACGTGGCTATATGGTGGGGACGGGACAAAGACGATGCACCTGAAGCCAAAGAACATTTCATATTGAAACGGCGCAAAGAAGGATACAACGGGAATGCCGAATGGTGGGATTCGGTGCAGGGCAAAATACAAATAACAGCCACCGACTTAAACCTACCATGCAGCACGCCCAAAGATATTGCCTCCTTATTTATTGCCTTTGATGCCCTTCTTACCTCACGCAGACCGCTAACGGACAAAACCAAAATAATCACCGAAATAATCATCTACATAAAGGGCACGCTAAAAGAACAAATTACAAAAGGAGTGAACGGCGTGGGTAAGGTACTTATAGAAGACCGCCTTAATGGTCGCATTCCTCACCTTTATTCTTATGTTGATAATTCCACCCAAATAGAAGGGCAATACCTTAGCGACAAAGAGAACAGCCAAATATTAGAGGCTCTCCATGAACACCGTAATATACGTGTTGTTGCACCCTGCGGAATAGGAAAAAGTACAAGCCTTCTGTATATCGCCCGGAGTCTTAAGGGACGTGACAAACTTGTTGTCTTTGTGCCAACTCAAATTTTGGCGAAACAAACGGTTAATACCTTCCGTGCGGACGGTATTCGCTCCGAATACGTTACAACGGGCGAGACTCAATGGTTTAAGGAGGCTTGCTCTCAAAGTCAAGTTCTGATATTCACTTACGGTAGCCACTTAGCGGAGGGGGTTATTAAGACTTATTGCGGAGACGACTCTATTATCGCATTCGACGAGCGGCACACTACTAATTGGTTTGATACTTACGACGGTATTTTCAGGGCGGGGAGGGGTTTAAATTTCAAAACAATACAGCTCACTGCCACCCCACTATTCGGAGTTGAGGCTTGCGCTATCAAGGAATTACGGTTTACAAAAAATAGTCAATTTAAACCCACAATTGACAAGGTTTATATTTCAAAACAGGGGGTTAGGGTGGACTCAAAAGACCTTGTCAAAAATATTAAAAAATGGTACGGCATGGAAAACAGAGGGCTGCGATTGGTGGTATACTTGAACAACAAAATGGTTATCACC
>BNTT01000310.1 GCA_025996815.1 Bacteroidia bacterium | reverse complement strand
ATTTTCCTCATTGTTCCACGTGGAACAATCCCAATGGCTATCGGATGCTGCACCTGCTTCCATTGACACCCAATCTGTATCTTCGTTCCGTAGGCTAAAGCCTACGGTTAATAAAGTGCCATCCCTGCGGGATAAGGTTAAGGCTGAAAGCCTTGTGAGCAATAGCGTAGGGCAACGCCCTACGAAGGATGCCCTCTCCTCTTCATTTTCGCCCTGAAAGGGCATTATCATTGCTATCGCCCTTTCAGGGCTTATATTCAATACCATATCCTGTCCGTAGGGCGTTGCCCTACGCTATTGCTCGAAGGCTTTCAGCCTTAACCTGACGGCTATTGCTATTTTTAGCCTCGCAGAGGCGATACTTTATTAACCGTAGGCTTTAACCTACGGTATAGAAACCTCCATCCAGCCTCTCACCATCCCGTTAGGGATGGGTCGCTCGGTAGAAACGCCAGCCACCCGTCAATGCCTGCATTCCGGAGGAATGCAAGCCCATCTACACTGGTCGCATCCCTCCGGGGTGCGGGGGTGGGGGGGACGCACAATTGCGCTTTCTACCGAGCGATTCATCCCTACGGGATGATATAAGCGTCCCCTGCACCGTTCAAAATATAGCTCCCCAAAATTAACTACCCTACTATCCAATATATTGCCCTCACAGGACAAATCTGCAATTGCTACAGACAGAACTCTGTTCCTACTATCCAATACATTGCCCTCACGGGACAAATTCGCAATTCCTACAGACAAAACACCGTTCCTACTACCCAATATATTACCCCTGTGGGGCAAATCTGTAATTGTTCCACGTGGAACACTTTTTTGCTACCCAATACATTGCCCTGTGGGGCAAATCCGCAATTGTTCCACGTGGAACACTTTTTTTACTATCCAATACATTGCCCTGTGGGGCAAATCCGCAATTGCTGGCTAAACCATTCTCTAAGCCGCTGTTTTTTAGTCCCGCAGGGACTGAATGTGGGTGAAGCGAAGCGAAACCTACGGAGAAAGCACCTCTCCCTCTCCTAAGCCCTGCAAGGGCGAGATTATGATAATGCCGTCCCTGCGGGACTTTGGGCTGTGTCGCCCTCCAATACCGTAGGTTTCGCTTCGCTTCACCCACGGTTATGCACATTTCGCCTCTGCGAGGCTAAAAAACAGTTCCTCAAAAGAGAAATATCTCAATTGCTATGGACGGAACACTGCCCTTGCTATCCAATATATTGCCCCTGCGGGGCAAAACCCCAATTGTTCCACGGGGAACATTTTTTTGACAGCGAGCAAAGACCTCAATTGCTATAGACGGAACGCCGCCCCTGTTATCCAACACATTGCCCCTGCGGGGCGAAAAGCTCAATTGTTCCATGTGGAACACTTTTGTGCCAACAAACAAAGAACTCAATTGTTATAGACGGAACGCCGCCCCTGTTATCCAACATATTGCCCTTGTGGGGCAAAACCCTCAATTGTTCCATCTGGAACACTTTTGTGCCAACAAGCAAAGAACCCAATTGCTATGGACGGAACGCCGCCCCTGTTATCTAACACATTACCTTTGCGAGGCAAAAACCTCAATTGTTCCACGTGGAACATTTTTTGCCAACGGGCAAAGTCCCGCCAGCCGTGTATAAATCACCTCCCCAATAGCACCAGCAGCACATTGATGTCGCTGGGCGAAATGCCCGGGATGCGACTTGCTTGTGCTATTGTTTCCGGGTCTATCTTTGTCAGCTTTTGTTTTGCTTCCGTTGAAAGGGACTGAATTGTGTTGTAATCGAATTTTCCTCGTATTTTTACGCTTTCTAAGCGGTTGATTTTTTCAGCGATTATTTTTTCGCGGGCTATATAGCCTTCGTATTTCATTAGGATTTCTGCCGCTTCGGTGATTTCTGCTTGGCGGTTGGGGATTTTGTCCAACCGCTG
>BNTT01000309.1 GCA_025996815.1 Bacteroidia bacterium | reverse complement strand
GATGGATGCCACGGCACTCTGTTATGCCGTGTCGGACGGTATCAAACTCTTTGGTGAACCCGGTTTGCCTGAGTTTGATAAAATCTACATTGTTTCGTTCACCGATGGGCTTGATAATGTTTCGGGCGGGTTATATGGCGATGTCCCGCAGGCACTCGTGTTTGAAAGGGCAAACGAAAATTTGGTGGATTTGGGTAAAAACACAAGCCTCATCAGTTATGCTATAGGCTTAGGAAACGCCCCGCGTGCCGATGATATGAAAAGATTGGTTGTGGGAATCGACCCTTCCGAAGGCTATCGAGAGGCTAAGTCTACCGACAGCAATTTGGGTCAGGTGTTTACGGATGTGGCAAACAGTCTGCTGGCAACGGCGCGGGATGTTTATTTGGTAACGAATAATAGCACATATACGGACGAGTATCCAAAGTTTTTTCGCCTTAACGTGCAGGCAAAACAAACTACATACACTTATCATGACATTGTTATTGGAAAATTGGGTGAAAGAAATATGTTTTCGGTAGTTAAATACGGCGATTATTTGACTTTTGATGAACCGATTCAAATCATACCGGCCGGCAATAAGATGTTGATTCCCCTCAAGAATTTAAAATTTACAGTCAACGGTGCCAGTGCGGTTGTAGACCACCCGATAGATGTGCTGGTGAGTTTAAAGCCCGCCAGTTCGCTGGGTTATCCGCTTCTCGAAGATTTTCATAGCGATGTAGAAGACGGGCCTCCTACTATACAGAATATAGAGAAAAAGATTGCCGTGGTGTTGGTGTTGGATTGCAGCTCTTCGATGACAACGAGTACGTTTAATTTGATGAAGACCGCCGCAAACGATTTTATTAAAATATTGGCTGAAGTAAAATAATAATAAAGTTTCACTTATATGGATTTGACAGTAATAAAAAACATTGTATTCGATTTGGGAGGAGTGCTCCTCACGTTAGACAGGGAGTGTTCTGTGAACCGTTTTGTTGGGTTGGGTTTGAAAAATGCCGATGAACTCCTGGATTGCTACCACCAGGAAGGCGTGTTTTTGCGCTTGGAAGAAGGCTCGCTTTCGCCGGCAGAATTTCACGACGCTATTCGCAAGGAAGCCGGCGTATATATCAGAAACAAGGATATCGACTGGGCGTGGCGCGGTTTTATTGTGGAAATGCCCGTCTATAAGTTGAAAATGCTGGAGAAGTTGCGCGACCGCGGCTACCGATTGTATCTCCTGAGCAACACCAATCCCTTCGTGATGAATTGGGCAATGTCTCCTTTTTTTTCGCCAAACTATAAGCCGATTTCCGACTATTTTGATAAACTTTACCTGTCTTATCAAATGAAATGCGTGAAACCCAACCAAATCATCTTCGACAAGATGATTGCCGATTCGGGCATGAAACCCGCCGAAACGCTCTTTGTGGACGACGGTGTGGCAAACATCGAAATGGGCAAAAAGTTGGGCTTCAAAACCTACTTAGCCAAAAACGGCGAAGATTTCCGCGAGATTTTTAATCTCTATTAGTTTCTAACGAAAAATATTTTCTTGATATTCAACGACTTATACATTTCCATCAAAAATAGTTGCAAAAACATTTGGAGGATTAAAAATAATGTCGTACCTTTGCACCGTACAACCTCCCACGCTACCCATAAGAACAGCGCACCCAGGGGGGTTTTCGAATTTTAAATGGCTTCTGTTTATTCTTTCCAAACGGGAAATGTTTCCCAATCCGGCGGAAATCCCATCTCTTTCAGGTTGAGCAGTCGCCCGCCGGAGGACAAAATGGTTTTTAATTCTTTGCAAAAATCGTTGTTATGGTCGATACCATTCAGCAGATATTTGATGCAACACAGAAGTGCAAAAATTTTGTTTGGTTTGATGGTTTGACTTTTAATTATATGACTGTCAATGAATGGCTTATGAGTGCTGTAT
>BNTT01000308.1 GCA_025996815.1 Bacteroidia bacterium | reverse complement strand
ACTCCCGATACTTCCCATGCTGTATCCACAGGCAAAAGTATCTTCTCTAATATCTGACTTCCCGTATATTTTTCCATGCCGCAAAATTACTACTTTCCACACAATTCCCAGTAGAACCATTTTTTATTATAATTCATACAATTCATTGCTTAATAAATATTTGTGCATTTTTATCAGGATAAAACCGATTATTATCAGTGCAATACCCAAACCTAATACCAATCCCTCACATTGGTAGTTTGCAAAATTATTGACTGTGCATTGGCATTTTACAAAACAGGTTCCGCAACATTTCCACAAAAAAGGCAATGCCTTGATTATGGTATTAGAGCCATAGCCAAATAAGCCAAATCCCGCAATGAGAGCAATTATTCCTCTCCAAAAGATACACTTTCTGCAACATTTAGTTTCAACAGACTTACTCACGGTTAGTTCCACTGTAGTTTCTTTTTCAGTGCCAGCTCCTGAAATACAATCTTTTTCACATTCTTTCTGTTTTCTTATTGTTTCTTCCTTCATAATATTCCTGTGTTTACGACTTTAGAATTATATTTTTGTGGATTTTCATTTCGCTGTTTGAGATATTTTCGGCGATACTTTTTTCGTATTGCATTAGTGTTTTCTTTTGCCAAAATTCCCTTTTTACTTTCCTGTTTTATACCTTCCCATTCGATATATCCATTAAATTGGATAATTAACATCAATTCTTCAATATTTACTAAAATATCTGCTTTTGGGTCTGCTTTTGGGTCTGCAATTTGATTAACCAATTTAAGAATTATACCATCCCATTCTGGATAGTCGTAAGGAAACAAAAGTATTTCTATTTTATATTGCTTCTCAGTTAATTTTTCTGATAGTTTTACTTTACGAGAGCACTCTTTTTCGTTTTGAAGTACTACTGCCAAATAGCAAAACTCAGCAATCAAATCTTTTAATTTGTTCATGTACTGTATGCGTTGCGTAGTGATAGCATCCACAAAAGTTTTCTTTCGGGCAATAAGTATACCGGAGATAAAAGCAAATACTGCTGTTATCATGGCTGCAATGATACTACCTATAGGTGCTGACATTTTATTTATCCTTTATGAAATAATCTTAATAAAATCACGCCACAAAGTTACAACATATTTTTTAATAATCAATATCTTTACTGTCCCAAATTTTGCAACACTTCTGTTGCAAATTTTGAAACAGAAGTGTTGCATATTCTGTTACACTTTTCCATCAACCGATTGATTTTCAATAAAATGTGCAGAGCAGTCGGCAAAAAAGTCGTGGTGCAAAATTTCTGCGAACTTGCGCAGTTTTTCGGTATCAATGTCGGGGTTGTTGAAAATGCGGTATAAAAGGGCGCGGTTGTAGCCCGTTTGCTGCGCCAGCCACACCACAGAGTGCGAATTTTCCTTCAATGTGCGCCGTATCAGTTTCCCAATATGTATTTCCTCTTTCATTTGCATATCATGTCAATTTTTGGACATGAAAAAAGCGTGAACAAAACTACGAATCATCTGTTATATGAGGTTCTCGACTACCTAACCAACTAAATATTGAGTAAAGCCCACGCCGCAAGCGACGTGAGCGTCATTACTTTACTCTTAGTTGGCTTTGAAATTGTCGAGATTTCATATAACCAGAACATAAAGCTAAACGCTTTTTCCAAAATGTCTTTAAATGAGCGAATTACCGCCTTTGTCTATATGTTCATAAGTTTAAATTTTTATTTTTTTGTGTACTTCTCACCACAAAAGTACAGTTTTTTTTTGAATAAGCAAATAATTGAAAAAAAAGATTATCGGATATTTTGCCTATCGCCCGAAAGGGCGGGATTTTCATAACCGCAGGTCATCGACCTGCGGGAAAAGTGAACCACAGAATCCCCCTGCCTGAAAGGCAGGACTGAATTAAAATCCCGCCTTTCAGGCGGTAGGAAGTGAG
>BNTT01000307.1 GCA_025996815.1 Bacteroidia bacterium | reverse complement strand
CTCATTGACACCGCAAAGGTACGACATATTTTTCAATCCACCAACCTTTTTTGAATGTTTTTCTGAAAAATCTTGGCGAAATCATTGAAAATCGTTTTGCCAATTCAAAAATAAAACGTTACCTTTGCGGTGTCAATGAGCGATTAGTAGTGGTCTGATAGCCGGCTCGAATCCGGAATCGTTCACGGGGGAAGAGAGAGGGAGGTAATGCCCCCGCTTCGCCCACCAGTCCGGCGGGGGGGTGAATACGCAAAAGGGGCTATTGCAGAATAGTCCCTTTATTATTTATGCCAAATTAAGGTCAAAATTCCTTGTTTGTTCATATAATAAATGTTGGGCATTATTGATAACCTGTTTGATTTTTCCAAATACCCAACTTCGCGATTAACAGCACTAATCAATTCATCATATTTATCATTCGTGAAGTAAAATAGGGCATTATTAGCCTTACGGGCATCTTTTATATGTTTTCGTATCGTGTCTTCTTTGGCTTTTCCAATTGATTTGACATCCCAAGTTTGCTCGTCAAATCCGAGGTCAGGAACAGGACAACCAAAACCTTGCTCCGGCAAAAATTCCACTTGCTTGCCATTATGCTTGGCAAGCAGTAGCCCAACAATTTTCTCTGCCTCGCCCCCACCTCCTGTTGGTGTAAATTGATGGTCTTTGTGATACACATTAAATCCGCCCGAATCATAATCGAAATAGGCTTTCGTCCAACAACTTGGGTCGTAGGAGTCATACTTTTCACGTGCGCGCAGAACATAATTTGATTGCAAAACAGATTTTTTTATTTACATAATTTTTGCAAAGGTAACGTTTTATTTTTGAATTGGCAAAACGATTTTCAATGATTTCGCCAAGATTTTTCAGAAAAACATTCAAAAAAGGTTGGTGGATTGAAAAATATGTCGTACCTTTGCGGTGTCAATGAGCGATTAGTAGTGGTCTGATAGCCGGCTCGAATCCGGAATCGCTTGCGGGGGAAGAGAAAGGGGCGAATAGCCCCGCTTTCTCCACCTAAGTTTGGCAGTGGAGTTATTCACTGCCAAAGCTCTTTTCAATAGATTTGTTTTAACAATCCGATATGATTTATGTAATAGACATGAGGCATTTTTTCCAAAATATTTTTGCTCTTGAAATATCCAATACTTCGCGTTACGGCATTTTTTAACTCCTCCAATTTGTTTGTTTCCAAATTCCAATAGAAAATGACATTATTGGCTTTTCGAGCATCTTTTATGCAACTTCTCATGGTTTCTTCGTTGGCATGATTGATGAATTTGACATCCCATGTTTGACCGTCAAATCTACAGTCAGGTGATTTATCTTTGCCTTCGGGCAAAAATTCGACCTGCTTGCCATTATGTTTTGCAAGCATTTTCCCAACAATCTTTTCTGCATCGCCCCCACCCTCTGTCTGAGAAAACTTATGTTCGGTGTGATAAACATTAAATCCGCCGGACACGTCATCGAAATAGGCTTTCGTCCAACAACTTGGGTCGTAGGAGTCATACTTTTCACGTGCGCGCAGAACATAATTTGATTGCAAAACAGTTTTTTATTTACATAATTTTTGCAAAGGTAACGTTTTATTTTTGAATTGGCAAGACAATTTTCAATGATTTTGCCAAGATTTTTTTCACAAAAATTAGGATATGTCAATAAAAATGCGTACATTTACAAAAAAATGTGAAAACTGCGCATTTTATTTGGTGGAATGAATAATAATGCTTATATTTGCACGGTTATTTTGCAAAATGGATGCGGCAATTTAACAAAATTAGTTTGGTATTTACTAAAAATTAAACAAAAATGAGCGAAGTTTCAACAATTCAGTTAACCAATTTCGGTAAACTATTACTTGAAAAAGGTATAACTAAACGCCAATTGGCGAAACACCTTGGTATGCACGAAAATGGGATGATTCGCCTTTTGAGTAATCCGG
>BNTT01000306.1 GCA_025996815.1 Bacteroidia bacterium | reverse complement strand
TATCGGTACAATAGAAGGGCTTTTATGGGGTCAATCTTTGATTTGACCATTAAAAGAATGGTCTTTCATGAGCCTATAAGATTGAAATATAATACATTAACAAGGGCGACCTAAGCGCCTATACCAATTATTGTTTTGATAACCTGCCAAATGGTGTTTAATATGGATAGAAATGTGGTCATAGTTTTATAAATTTTCATATACCACTCGTTTACCATCAAATGGTTTACCGCCTAAACAGTCGCTAAACCAATCCATCGGTATCCACTGACCATCGCTTTCTCTGCGAAATTCGGCATAAGCGTGTCCGCCTCCTTTGCCAACTGCACAAACAAAGCGAGAATCTAATCCAACTTGTCGGGCAAATGAAGCCATAAGAATAGCAAAATCATCGCAATCGCCCGTGTATTGCTTTTCGCTTGTAAAATAATATGTTTCAATGGTTTCAGAAGCACTACGCCAAGTGTCTATTCCTACTGCAGGGTCATTGATATAAATCCAATGGTTCCGAGCATAACGCCACAAAATTTCGAGTTGTTTTTCTTTATTACCACTGTGGTCGCCACTTTTTGTAATCACATCAGAAACATTTTTAAATACCCAACCGCCTGTCTGTATTTTTGTTCCATTTTCTTCTATTTTTGCCAAATCTTTTTCTTGGAAAGTTACATCATTTTCGGTTCCGTCTTTTTGAATTTCTTTTGGCGTTGATTTTGAGGCATTACTTTCACCGATAGAAACAACAAGACAAGACAGAATGTGATAAGGAATATAGATATATTCTTTGTCGTTTATCACATTTATTCTCGCTTTGAACGAATTATCATTTAAAATCCGTATCGGCAATTTCTTGTATCGTTCTCGCCACCATTCGCCTTCATCCTTACCATAAAACATTTTTGGTCGCTTTACAATAATTAAAATTGAATCGCCATCGCGTTTTACGCAAGTTGTATCAAAATCAAATTTTGCTTGCAGAGCAAGTGTAATAAATTTATCCAAACTGATATTGCCGATTTGTCGAGATTCTATCATTGTGCTGTCGCTTGGATTTTGATTCTCAAATTTTTCTCGCAGTTCGCCCGATAATTTCGGTTTGCAACCCTTATGTAGCAGAAATCCTAACAGAATTACCGCCACAACAAATCCTCCTATTTTTATTATGTTTTTCATTATATCAATTATTTAGAGTTCATATATTTTTGAAATAATTCTGATTCTATGGTAGTTGAAATTATTTTTTCAAATCGTTTATTTGAAAATTTCCGACCTTCATCATCTTTCTCTTCAACATCAACACCAATATAAGACAAATACAGCACATAATACTTTATCGTTTTCAGGTCTGCAATCGTAGCAACATTTTCTAAAGGTTTATTACTGATAATAACAAGCAAGTGTTTTAATCGTGCATCTTTGCCTTCATCGTCTTTATTCAAAGTGCCTGTTTTAGCATAAATATAATAGCCCTGATTTTCATATTTTTTTACCAACGCACTTAATCCGCGTGCTGTACCAATTTTTGGAACTTGTCGAAGTTGTGAAAAAACTTGTCGTTTGTGAAAGTTGAAATATGCAGTGCTATCACTCCAAGTTGGTATGCGAAAAAATTCATAATTTGGCACCTGCGTTGCATCGTCCGAAAGTGTTGTTATATTTTGAGAACGGTTAAGTGTAGCAAGGCGCATTGCCGTAGTAGCCATTTGCAGTGGCGAAACTTCAAGCGGTGGTGCTCCTAACGACATTTGAATAAGTCCGTTGCGAATAAACGGTGGTAAATTTCTATCGGCTGTATTTTGAGAACCCGTTTCGGCATAAGTCCAACCCCGCCTGTCTGATTTTTGTTTAAACAATACTAACAAATAATCTTCTTCCCCAAAATAGTTGAAATACAAATTATTTCTGCCAACCATACCTTCGCGGATACGGAAGTTATCGTATAATCCCAAAT
>BNTT01000305.1 GCA_025996815.1 Bacteroidia bacterium | reverse complement strand
GGCGATATCACCATTGATGAGGTAAAAAAGCGAATTGATGCTTATTACGGAATAGAGCCGACATTAGAATATCTAAATCGTTTTTTTGATAATTTGCTTTTGGGCGAGAAAAACGAACTGAAAAACAGATTTTTACATATCAAGTATGCGGAAATGTTCCCTGTAAATGCAGGTAAGTTGAGTATAAACGACACCAACAATGTCTGAGAAGTGTCGGAGAGGCAAAATAAAGTTTTAGAAATAATTGCCGCGAACAAAAACATTTCTGCTCGACAACTCTCGGATTTGCTAAATACAACCGATAGAACAATCGAAAGAGAAATAAAAAAAATGAGAGAGATGAATATTATTGAACGCATTGGCGGCGACAGAGGCGGACACTGGAAAATTATAATGAAAGGAGGCAACAATGAGTAAAATATCAATCCGCTTTTTCAACGACCGCGAAATCTTTATGAAAGGTATTGATTACAGTTATTATTATGAAAGTAATGATTAATGTTTAATGAGTATTACAGGAATAAGTTATTGACATTTAAGGGGGCAGCATAATTATCTGAATTAAAATCTACCAAAACTTCTTAATTTATGACATCCATTTTTAAAGATTTTGGAGGGAATAAATGAAACCAACAAAGAATCAAGTACATTGCGGGGATTGCGGAAGAATAAAGATGCTTTTTGAATCAGAAAAGAAAGCACTCACCTTTATAAAGCTCAATGCCGCAGAGATAGGGGAAGAGGGAGGTTATGCACCCACACGAGCCTATTTCTGTATGGCTTGCGCGGGGTGGCACGTTACCTCAAAAAAACAGGCGTTTATCTGCTGCGCGTAGGGGGGGGTGAAACTTTGAAGGTGGTGAAGAAGTAGTCTGAACCACGATTTTAATAAGATTTTCAAGATTAACAGGATAGAGGATTGGCAGGATTTTTTTGGAATCCTGCTAATCCTTTTATCTTGCTAATCTTGAAAATCTTATTAAAATCATGGTTCAGACAACCATCCATAGTTCAAGATTTTTTTTGTACCTTTGCACGAAAATTAAAAAACATAATTCAATGAAAAAGAAACTTATCATTTTTTTTATCGTTAAGAAGGTCGTTTTCTTGGTGATTTTCTTGCTTTCGTCGGCTTGGTCGAGTGCGTCGGCGCAACAGAAGCATACGTTTGAGATTAAGGACGGCGATTTTGTTTATGACGGTAAAAAAACGACCCTCGTTTCGGGCGAGATGCACTATGCGCGCATTCCCCATCAGTATTGGCGGCACCGTTTGCAGATGATGCGCGGCATGGGCTTGAATGCCGTTGCCACGTATGTGTTTTGGAATTTCCACGAACCGACAGAGGGCGATTGGGACTTTTCGGGCGACCGCAATCTGGCGGAATACATCAAAATAGCCGGCGAGGAGGGGCTGATGGTCATCTTGCGCCCCGGTCCGTATGTCTGCGCCGAATGGGAATTTGGCGGCTATCCCTGGTGGTTGCAAAATGTGAAAGGCTTGGAATTGCGTCGCGACAATGAGCAGTTTTTGCACTATACAAACCTCTATTTCAAGAAGTTATACGACGAAGTGGGGCATTTGCAAATCACGAAGGGCGGACCTGTTATTATGGTGCAAGCCGAAAATGAATTTGGCTCGTATGTGGCACAGCGCAGGGATATTCCGCTGGAAGAACACCGTGCCTACAACGCCAAAGTGGTGAAACAACTATCCGACGCGGGTTTTGATGCGCCTAAATTCACCTCCGACGGCAGTTGGCTGTTTGAAGGCGGTGCCACGCCCGGTGCGTTGCCCACCGCCAACGGTGAGGGCAATATCGAGAAACTGAAAAACGTGGTGGACGAATATCACAACGGCAAGGGTCCGTATATGGTAGCCGAATTTTACCCCGGCTGGCTCGACCACTGGGCAGAGCCATTCCCCACGCAAAAAGCCTCTCAAACAGCACGCACGACGGAAAAATAC
>BNTT01000304.1 GCA_025996815.1 Bacteroidia bacterium | reverse complement strand
GCTCATGAAAGACCATTCTTTTAATGGTCAAATCAAAGATTGACCCCATAAAAGCCCTTCTATTGTACCGATAATGGTATTCATCAAGATAACCCTGCAATCTTTCTTTGGTACAATGATGATGAATTCCTCTTAGCCAGCCTTGTATGTTCATAATGTGAATATGAAGTTCTTTCAAGTTCGCTCCTTTATTGGACGGGAACTGTTCTAATAGCGGATATTCATTCTTCAATGGTTTATAACCTGTCCATTCATCCGTTATCACATGAGCATCCTTGCGTATGTATGCATCAAAAAATGGTCTGAACTCATCACTTGAAGCGTGGTCTATTACTTGTGCATAAGCCCTTCCTACGCTCACACTGTCAATGATTTCAAGTGCAATAAAACCAGTCGTTTGTTACTATCGCGGCTTCGTCCTTGCTTTCCTTCTTCATACTGCCCTATCAAAAATTCATCCACATGAACTTCGCCTGTTAATGGTTTTTGTCGGCTACTTGCCATTGCTTGTTGTATTTTCCACTTGAACTCCCAGCAGGTCTTTTGGCGCAACTCAAACTCTTGTGATAGTGCCAAAGAGGACATGCCTTTCTTTTTTGTGCTGATTTTAAATACAATATGAAATGCCAGCAGCAAGGAAAATTTCAGCTTGTCAAACATCGTTCCTGCCGTTGGACTCTCGTCGTATTTACATTTGTTACAGCGGCGAGAATAAGGTCGTTTGCCCCTGCAAAATGTCGTGTTATCACATTTTTTGCACTGGTAGCCATCTTCCCACTTGATTGCAGACAAGTATTGATAACAATCTGTATCTGTTTGAAACTGTCTGTAAAAATTGATTGAGTTCACTCCCATAAATTTTATCCTTTCTTCCATGCTACAAAGGTAGCAAATTATTGGGGCGACCTAAACGCCTATACCAAAATATTTTTTTGAAATTCAACTGCTAAATCACGCACCTTAAAATCCGAGCGAAAACATCTTAATAACTCCGTTGGTTTACCTACTACATTTGTTATTATATCTTTATTGTCGACTTGATTATTGTAGATATTTTGTTTAACATCACCAAATAATAAATATTCACCACCATTTGATAAAAAACAATCCTTAATAATATTCATCCAAGGTCTTCTGTAATCTTGAATTTCGTCAATAAAAATTGCATCAAACTTATGAATTTTAAATTTCTGTTCATTAAAAAGTTGGTAATTAGAGTAGTAATTTTGTTCTAAATAATAACTAACACTATCTGTAAATCCATCCGGAATTTTTATAGGAATACCAAGATTATTTAATTGAGAGTTAATAAATTCGTGATAATTAGTAATTATAAAAGCACTCCAAGGAAATTCCTCACGAACTTTATTTAATTTATCGCGAATGAAATTTTTTAGTGTAATATTGTATGTCAATATCAATATTTTAGCATCGGGGTTGTTTTTTGAAAGTCGTTTATATGTTTGTACGGCTCTTGCAACCATTACTGTAGTTTTTCCACTACCAACGACACCTTTTATTCTTTGTTGTGGTTTGTCTTGTGCATATATGATTTCCCGTTGTTTTTCTGAATAATAAAAGTCAATTCCTTCCTCTTTCGTATGAATGGGCGGATTTAGAAATCTTTTAAAACTCTCATAAATATCATCTGTAAAAAGTGAAGAAGTTGTATTTGAAATTAAATATCGTTTCTCTAATAATTTTTCAAAATCATTTTTGTTAAGATTGTTTTGTCCAATAAAATCAATGTTGTATTTTAGAAAAGTTTGATACTTTTTATCTTGTTCATATGGCTTTATTATTAGATTCTGTATATTTTTAGAAATTGCATTATGAAAATACACAGCACAAGCAACTACGGTAAAATTTCGATAATCTTTTATTTTCTTTTCTAAAAGAGTGTCAATATGTAATTCATATAAATTGTCTTTATATTTGAGAACTTGTTGTAGTGGGGATTTTAAAACGGCTCTGTTTTTTTTT
>BNTT01000303.1 GCA_025996815.1 Bacteroidia bacterium | reverse complement strand
TCAACTGGAGTTGGTGCTTTTGGCAATTGTACGGGCTTGACTTCGGTGACTATTCCGAGCAGGATGACTAAGCTTGGAGATCTTACTTTTGCTGGCTGCACGGGTTTAACAGAAGTATATAGTAAAAATCCGACTCCGCCAACTGGTGCGGCGAATGATCCTTTTGAGGATGTCAATCAAACAAGTTGTAAACTATTTGTGCCAAAAGGCTCTCTTGCCGCTTATAAAGCAGCAAAGTATTGGAAAGATTTTTTCAATATCATTGAGGTTGATAAAGATGGTACTGTTGTCATCCCCGTAACGGACATAACACTCAACACAGTAGCCATCACGCTTACCGTAACCGACACGGAACAACTTGTCGCCACCATTCAACCCTCCAATGCCGACAACACAACCGTAACGTGGACGAGCAGCAACACAACTGTTGCAACGGTAAGCGCAGACGGCTTGGTAACGGCAAAAGCAACAGGCTCAGCCACCATCACAGCCACCACAGTAGACGGCGGCAAAAGGGCTACTTGCGTGGTAACAGTCACAGGAGGAACAGCAATTGATGATATAGACAAAGACAAGATTTCAATTTATAACATCCCCGATGGCATCGGCATCGCCACGACAGAGGCAACACCGATTTCAGTCTTCAACATTGCAGGGCAAAAGGTGTATCAATCCGTTGTCACCGGCAGTGCTGAAATCCATTTGAACAAAGGTGTTTATATTGTGAGAGTGGGTAATGGAAGTCGAAAAATAATTGTAAAATAGAGAAAAATACAACTTGTTGGCGAAGTTAGGAAATATGTGCCTGATTTTGCCAACAAGTTATCATGTTTAATTAAATAAAATTTATTAAAATGGCATTAAAAAAACTTATCAACGGTCAGAAAATCAGAATTGATGACCACCATTGGGGTACCGGAGAAGCACTGGAGTGGGACAATCCAAGCAAAGATGTGCATATTGAAAAATCCACAAACAGAGGTAAGAATCAAGTCATAATTAAAATTCCGATTAATTCTGACAGGGAAATCGAAATAGAAAAGAAGATAGGAAATGGGAGAGGCGAAAGTTTAACCGAAATTCCCCACGAACTGCAAAGAGAAATAGAAAGTGCTTTAAAGAATAAATCAACAAGGGGCAGTTTTATGGATGATTTGGTAGACGTTTTGAAAAATTTTCCAACGGCACTAAGCGACGAGAAGCGAGCCTCAGATGTGCTTGAACGATTATCCAAACATTTTGACCTTGAATGGACAGGGGAAAAAATATCTCAATACGCTAACGATGCACTGACTTTCTATGTGCAAATGTATAGAGGCGAAAACGGCAAGGAGTATATTGCATTTATAAACAAAAAAGAAATCGGCATTGGCGAAAATAGTAATAATGAAAAAAGGAAAAAGAAAATATTTTAGTTTTTCTTTCAAGAGAGGTCTGCGTCGAAGTTAAAAGCAAGGTTCCCAGCCTTGCATACGAGCAGCAAAAACCTCCCGAAAGCGCAATCTTTCGGGAGGTTTTTGGTGCCCTTGCCATTCGGGATGAAAAATACCGCCCGTATAGTACCTTCTACACCCGTAGAAGAGGCTGTTCTACATACAGAGAAGCGACGCTTCTACACTCGTAGAAGCGTCGCTTCTCTGCCTTATGCCACTGTCAAAGATTGCGAATAAGTGATGGTTCGCACGTCTTTCAAGGTGTTGTTGCCGCTTGTGAACCGCGTTTTGATTACCAGCGTGTACGTCCCCGCCGTCAATGCCGGCACACGGGCAATCACTTTTTTGGGATTGTTCTCCGTGAGACGGTGCGCCACCGGTGTTTCTGTGCCGCCGGCGGCAACAAAGAACACGCCCAATCCCGTTTCGCCATCGGGCGCGACTTTAATTTTGTCGCCCTCAATGATAATATCTTCGTTGGGGGTTGCCGTGCCGTCTGTTTTGCCGGTAGCGGCGTCGGTCACCAAGCCGATGTATGCACCGCTTTCCCT
>BNTT01000302.1 GCA_025996815.1 Bacteroidia bacterium | reverse complement strand
GAATGCATACTTTTTGCTTTTTTGAGCAAAAGTACGTCAATTCAAATCGAAAAATAAAAGAACGCTTATATCTATTTGTATATCAATAGATTACAATAAAATATTTAAAATTAACGCAACAGCAGTATAGGTGCAATTTGAATGCTTATCTGCTATTTCATTCGCCGTTTTTATCATTGCGTTTAATTGTTCTTCGTTTGCCTGCTCGCGATATGTTTTGTAATGCGGCGTAGTCAGTAGCAGAACCTCTGCATTGTGTCTTTGGCAAATCTGAATGATTGAATCTAAAAATGCCACATTATCCGTGAAAAGTTTTTGATTTTCAATAGAATGGATATCTACTGTATGCGCGGCAGCGCGGTTTTTTCCTGATTCATCCAAATTTGAAATGTCTTGCAGATATATTGCTGCACTGACCCAGCCCAATTTTGACTGTCTTATATTTGTCCCTTTGAAGTAAGATAATATATGTCCAATATTAGCTTTTAAATTATTACTCAACAGTTCGAAATGAAATTTGAGGGGAACATTTTCATTTTTTATTCCATAGTAAAGAATGTAATTTTTGATACGCGATGCTTCATTCTTATCAAATTGGAACCATAGATTAAAATAGGAAAACGATATAATAACCGTTTTTAAATTCACTAATTTTTCATCGTATTTTTTGAGAATCGCATAATCATAATTTAACGGCTGCGATACATGCGCTGCATTGAATGTACTGCCGGAAAAATAAATAGGGTCAATGCCGAAATAGGCATGAGAACTACCTAAAATTAATGTTTCAATTTCATCTGCATGAGTATCCAAATAATCATTTTTATAGGAATAATCATTGGGAATGTGCTGCAACACCACTTCCAATGAAATTGCAGCTCCCAAAATAATCAACAGATATACAACTATATAGATAATGAACTTTTTCATAAATTTTAAAATTGAAAGTAAACAAATGGCTGTTCTTTATTGCCAAAGTAAAGAATAGACACTGTGATGGCATAATAAATTGCCCATCTGATATACCTTTTCTTGGCGAAATTTAATTTCTCAATCGCATACTGATTATGCCGCCCGCACCATTCTACCAACATCAAAGCACAAATGAGAAATATTGTCCATTTGATATCAGGAAAGTATTTTGGCATTGTAAACAGCGAAGCTGAAAATATCCCCGAAACATAGTTCCAAGCATGAGTTATATTTTCTGCCCGAAACAATATCCACCCGAAAACGACCAACCCAAACGTAAATGCCATTTGGCACAATTCTTTTAGACTTGGCAATCGTTGCCCTTCGGCAACCGTATCGGTATATTTCCGATTTTTACCAGACAAAATAACCGGCAAAAACAGGATTGCGTGATACGCTCCCCAACAAACAAATGTCCAATTGGCACCGTGCCAGAAGCCGCTCACAAGGAAGATGATAAATGTGTTGCGCACGATTTGTCCTTTTGTCCCACGACTGCCGCCCAACGGGATGTACAAAGTAATCGCGAAACCAAGTATTGAGCGAGATATGCCAACGCCGCCAAAATTCGGCAATGTCGCGCGAAAAATAGGGAAATCTAAAGTTTTGCAAAAATCTGAATCCCAACAATTTACCAATTCCTAATGCCATATCCGAATAGCCGGAAAAGTCGCCGTAAATCTGAAAAGTGAAGAAAATCGCACCCAAAAGAAGCGTACTGCCCGAATAGGCGGCGGAATTATTGAAAATTTCATTGGCAAGCACGGCGCAATTGTCGGCGATAACCATCTTTTTGAACAGACCCCACAGGATTTGCCGCATCCCATCCACCGCCAAGTCGTAATCAAAAGTCCGCCGTCGGTATATCTGCGGTAGCAAATTGGTCGCCCGCTCAATTGGTCCAGCCATTGCCAAAGGGAAGATGCTCACAAAAAGGAAAAACGACACAATGTCTTTAGTTGGCTCAAATTTTCGCCGATAGACATCAATCGTATAGCTCAATGTATGAAAAGTGT
>BNTT01000301.1 GCA_025996815.1 Bacteroidia bacterium | reverse complement strand
CGCAATACCACCCAATCCTGTTCGCTTTGCCAATCATAGCCGAATATCGCATCGGTGAGGTCGGGAGCAAGAAATTTTTGCAGTCCCGTTCCCAAAGGTCTACCATTGTCAGGAGTATGGTAGGTTCCGCCGGAAAAAAATTGGTCGATAAACACTGTTTTTGCGGCACGCGGTTCCCGGGTGGCAAGCGATGCGTTATTAAATACACTCGGGTCAATTGCTCCTTTATCATTATAGGGAACAGGATTGGGTGGTATTGCGTTATGCCGATGTGTTGCTGATGCTGGCAGAAGCCGAAAACGAAATCAACGGACCGACGGATATTGCGTATCAAGCAGTCAACGACGTGCGCGACAGAGGAAAAGCTTCTTTGCTGCCGACCGGTTTAACCAAAGACCAGATGCGAGAACGCATCCGTCACGAACGGCGCATTGAACTCGCCTTTGAAGGACAACGTTACTTCGACCTCAAACGGTGGAAAATTGCCAAGCAGGTATTGAACGCTGTAACGGACGGCTTGATTACCTATAAGTTTGAGGACAGGCACTATCTCTGGCCCCTTCCGCAAACGGAAATAGACAAGGCAAAAGGAATTCTGGAACAAAATCCGGATTACAAATAATTGGATATTTAAGAAGAGACCGTCTGTGAATTGCAGACGGTCTCTTTTATTTAACAAGCAATTTCAACAATTGATTGCCGATGCAATCACCGGCGAGCGTTTTCGCCCTATCGCATTTTTTCGTAACTTTGAGGCGAATTTCAGCAGTAAAAAAAACAGGATGATAGACCATCAGACAGTTGAGCGCATTCAGGCGGCGGCACAGATTTATGAGGTGGTGTCCGATTTCGTTTCGCTTCGCAAGAGTGGGGCGAGTTGGGTGGGGTTGTGCCCGTTTCACGACGACAAGACGCCCTCGTTTCGTGTGTCGCCCGCGAAGAATATCTGCAAGTGCTTTGCTTGCGGCGAGGGGGGCACGCCTGTTCATTTCATTATGAAGCACGAGCAATTGTCGTATCCCGAGGCGTTGAAATATCTGGCGAAGAAGTACAACATTGAGGTGCACGAAACCGAACTTTCCGACGAACAAAAGCAGGCGCACAACGACCGTGAGGCACTTTTTATCATCAACGGCTTTGCGCAAAAAACGTTTGCCGACCAACTTTTTACCTCCGAAGAAGGGCAAAACATTGGTCTGTCCTACTTCCGTGAGCGCGGTTTCAGGGAGGATATTATCAAGAAATTTCAGTTGGGCTATGCCTTCGAGGAGCGCGATGCGTTTACGAAAACAGCCCTCAAAGCGGGTTATAAGCAGGCTTTTTTGGAAAAAGTGGGCTTGACGATTGTGGGCGACAACAATTATGTGGCAGACCGGTTTCGCGGGCGCGTGATGTTTCCCGTGCACAGCCTGTCGGGCAAAGTGGTCGCTTTCGGCGGGCGCGTGTTGCAGAAAGACGCGAAAACCGCCAAATACGTCAATTCGCCCGAAAGCGAGATTTATCACAAGAGCAACGAGCTGTATGGCATCTATCCGGCGCGTCAGGCTATTGTGAAGCAGGATAAGTGTTTCCTCGTGGAGGGCTACACCGATGTGATTTCGATGCATCAGGCGGGGATTGAAAACGTGGTGGCATCGTCGGGCACGGCGCTCACTTTGGGGCAAATACAACTTATCCGGCGGTTCACAAACAACGTTACAGTGCTATACGACGGCGATTCGGCGGGCATCAAGGCGGCGGTGCGCGGGATCGACCTGCTGCTCGAAGCAGGGCTCAACATCAAAATCGTGCTGCTGCCCGAAGGCGAAGACCCCGATTCGTTTTCAAAAAAACAGTCGGCAACCACGTTTCACGACTATATCAAAGCCCACGAGGAGGATTTTGTGCAGTTCAAAACCGGCTTATTGCTCGAAGACGCGGGCAACGACCCCGTGAAAAAGGCACACATCATCAACGAAATCGTCGCCACCATCGCCCTCATCCCCGAAGAAATCATCCGTC
>BNTT01000300.1 GCA_025996815.1 Bacteroidia bacterium | reverse complement strand
CCATTTTTACTTTGTCGCCTCCAAAATGTCTGAACCGGTTGTAGTGTTTGTTGGCTTTTGTTTGCCCGAAGACCGCCTCCGGTTCTATCGGGCGTTTGCTGCGGTGCATCAGCCCTTCTTCCGAGGTGAGCAGCTCCCGCGCCTTTTTTCGATACGCATTTAATTGTTGGTTGATTTCGATTCTTCTGTTCCCTTTGGCATTGTTACACAGGCATTTAAGTGGACAGCCTTCACAGTTTTGGGCTTCATAATAGCTTACATTGGATACAAACCCATTTTCCGATTTGCGGGTTCCCCTTCCAACGTTGTTCATCCGCTGCCCCATCGGACAGACAAAGTAGTCTTTTGCTGCATTATAATACAGATTTTGTGCAAGAAAAGCATTGTTTTTGAACGACTTTTTTTGTTCCTTATGAAACATCGGATATTTTACAAAGCCCTCTATATCATTGATTTCCATATATTTATAATTTTCTTCGCTGCCATATCCCGAATCGCCTACGACTTTGGCAGGGAATTTTTTGTAGCGTTTTTCAAACCCGTTCATACGCGCAAACGGTCTTCGATTTTTCTGCACGAATAAACATTGTTCAAATAGGCAAACAGAACGATTTCCAACATCATACGTGGATGGTAAGCACTGCATCCACCGCCTTGATACCCATCCATAATAGAACGAATATCCAGATTATCCACCACTTGATTAACAAGGCGGGCAGGCGAGTCCTCCGGAATTTTTTCATCTAACCGCGTGGGGAACAAACTGATTTGTCCTTGACTGTAATCCTTAAATACTACTTTTGCCATAATGCTTATATCTTTGATTTGCAGATGCAAAGGTACGAAAAATAGGGGAATATTAAATATAATAAAAAAATGAGGCTGCCCTTTTGAGACAGCCTCTTCGAATGGATATCTTCAGACGAGACGATTGTTACCGTTAATCAGTTCGGTATTGTGGTCGGTGTAGGCGATTTTGAGAGAGACACGACCACGGTTATCACGGTGAAAGCTAACGGTCAAACAAAAACGGTGCCGGTGAGATTGAAGCCTTTGCCCCTTCCCGAAAGGAAAGGCTCGTGGCTGTTCGATGTTGCAAGTGACCCGTTTAAAGCGGAGGTTGGGAAGCCATTGGAGTTTTGTAAAGACAGGTGGCCGAATTTTGAACGGGGAACAGCTGATATAAGTGGATATAAGGAGGTAGATGGTCCAAAGAGCGGTAATGGGGCTCTTCGAGTGTCACGAAATTATTCATTGTTTGCAGACCACGGCATTTCTCCCAATGGGGAAGGACGATGCGAAAAGAGTGAATGAATATACGGTTTTTTTCTGGTTGAAGCATGAGGGTAACCCCGATAATGGTGGTTGGAAGCCTTATTTAAAGATAAGACGTCCGTTGCAAGACCCGGCAGTCGGAGACAAAGGAAGCAACGGTGATGATTTTGGTTTACGGAACGGTGCTAGAGATTGGGGTTGGGATGAATGGGTTCGTTCTCCGATAGCAGGAAAGATGGACGGTTTTGACCCGAAGGAATGGAATAGAATAGTACTTACTATCAAAAATGGTCCCGATGGTTTTATGAAGATATACTGGAATGGCACTTTGATAGCTGAAAAGGGGTATAACAACCCTGATTACGAGCGTACCACTTTAAGCGTCGACGGACTTTTGTTCTTTACAAGAGGTTCAGATGGTAACCCTAGCATAAATGATGAAGATGATGTTCAAGTGGCCGAGTTAGCCATTTGGGATGTCGCCTTTAACGATGCGTTAGTGGCTAAGTTGGAAGCCTCGTTGAATAAATAATTTATTGGTATAGGCGCTTAGGTCGCCCTTGTTAATGTATTATATTTCAATCTTATAGGCTCATGAAAGACCATTCTTTTAATGGTCAAATCAAAGATTGACCCCATAAAAGCCCTTCTATTGAACCGATAATGGTATTCATCAAGATAACCCTGCAATCTTTCTTTGGAACAATGATGATGAATTCCTCTTAGCCAGCCTTGTATGTTCATAATGTGAATATGAAGTTCTTTCATGTTCGCTCCTTATATTGGACG
>BNTT01000299.1 GCA_025996815.1 Bacteroidia bacterium | reverse complement strand
AAATCAGCACCAGCAACAAATAGGTAGCCGCCCGCAACAAACTCTTGCAAGTGACCGCCAATGCCGACAGCACTACACTTGCTGCTGCCAGCCCCGCAAAGATTATCACATTTACTATTGAATCCATATCTTTATATTTTTTTGTTATTGCGAGCATGACCCGCAATCCCTTCGTTTATCCAACGTACACTTTTGAAGCGGACTCCCATGACCTCTGTCGCTTCAGAGCATTAGCACGCTGTATTTTTTCCACAAATGCATTAAAGCGCACTAATTCATCCGTCATATCAATGACATTCACTCTATTGGGATTTTCATCACAATACTTTTGAAATTCATTTACCATCTTTTCCATATTCCATATTTATTAACGTTAACGCTTCTTTTTGCATGATGCTAACCAAACGCTCTCATTATTATTTCATGCTCCCGAATAGTAGCAATAACATCCCGATTTGCTTTGCCTGCCTTGGCAATATCAATCAGCGTCATCCTGTTTTTTTCGGGGTCATCCTGTGCCCGCTTAATCGCTTTTTTCCACGCTTTATCATGCGACAAATCGGAGAGTGCGTATGAATCCACATCTTTGCATCTGCTAACGGCACTATCAAGGCACTTCACATCCGATATAGAAAGATATTCCATATCTGCAACTGCGTTTGCACTCAATTTATCATTATTAATCACTATCGCCGCAATTATCACATCCATATCAGATGAAGTCTTTTCGATTTTCCCCTGACCTATTTGTATCGCCTTATAGGTAAACGACGGAACGGGACCATGCCTCAGCGCATAAAAAGAATCATCCACCACACCACGTGCATACTTAACCAAATGTTCCTGCTGTGCAAAGTACATGATTTTAAACAGTTTAATAAAATCAAGCCCTTCCGGAAATTTTGCTAAGATATATAGCAGCGTTGCCTTTATTTTCAATATTTCATCTCTTGTTTTCATTCTTTATACTTTTTCTTATTCCATTTTATATAAGATTATATTGTTTCTTTTGCTTCATCAGGATAGCTTCTGAATTTTTAACATAATCGATAACCAATGTTCTATCCCTTGATGTTAATTCCCCTACTTCTTTAGCCTCACGGAGTATTTTTATTTTGCCCAAAGAAAAAATTTGGCGGCAATTCAAAAAACTGTCATGATGCAAAAACACATAATCACTCTTTTTTAAAGGGTATTGTGCATCCACAAATTCCCTTGTACGATTAACCTTTACGTTGATGTTGCTATTTATTAGTAAAGAGCCAATCATTCCATGATTTATATCTTGACCAATAACCGTAAAATATTTTAGCCGTGCAGTCTCACCCTCTTTTAGCGTAAGCCCATCCTCTGCGGTTAGAGGCATCTTCAAAACCTTTCCCGTAGAAAACGAACTGTCTGTAATATTTTTAGGTGTGAATGGCATATCTCAACAACAAAGGTATTTTTTTATCAACTCAGTTTCACGAATCTCTCCAAGAACATCTCTCTTTGCGTGACCTGCTTTTGCAATGTCAATCAGTGTCATCCTGTTCTTTTCAGGGTCATCCTGTGCCCGCTTAATTGCTTTTTTCCACGCTTTATCATGCGACAGTTTCGACAAAGCATACGAATCTACATTTTTGTACTTCTCAATGGCATTGTCCAGAAATTTCACATCCGATATTGAAAACTCATCCATATCTGCAACTGCGTTTGCACTCAACTTGTCGTTGGTGATTATCATCGCAGAAATCAGTTCGTCCATATCAGAGGATGTTTTTTGGATTTTTCCCTGACCTATTTGTATCGCCTTATAGGTAAACGAAGGAACGGGACCGAGCCTCAGCGCATAAAATGTGTCATCCACAACACCACGCCCATATCTAGCCAAATGTTCCTGCTGTGCAAAGTACATGATTTTAAACAGTTTAATCAAATCAAGCCCTTCCGGAAATTTTGCTAAGATATATAGCAGCGTTGCCTTTATTTTCAATATTTCATCTCTTGTTTTCATTCTTTATCCTTTTCCTTATTTATAATATGATGACTTCTATAGGAGTGTTAAGCATCTGGGTGGCACCGTCAGGTTCTTTCACTGATATA
>BNTT01000298.1 GCA_025996815.1 Bacteroidia bacterium | reverse complement strand
GGGGCGAATCGCCGTGGGAAGGGTGCACAGAGGCGAATTGCGCGAGGGGCAGGATGTGTCGCTCTGCAAGCGCGATGGCAAGATTGTGAAGTCGCGCATCAAGGAAATTAACGTGTTTGAGGGCTTGGGGCGCACGAAAGTGCCGTCGGTGAAGTCGGGCGACATCTGCGCCGTCATCGGCATCGACAATTTCGAGATTGGCGACACGCTCGCCGATTTGGAAAATCCCGAGCCGCTGAAACCTATCGACATCGACGAGCCAACGATGTCTATGTTGTTCACTATCAACAACTCACCGTTTTTTGGCAAGGAGGGAAAATACATCACTTCGCGCCATATTTTTGAACGCTTGACGAAAGAGTTGGACAAAAACCTCGCCCTGCGCGTGCTGCCGTCCGACAGTGCCGATGCGTGGATTGTCTATGGTCGCGGCTTGCTGCACTTGTCGGTGCTGATTGAAACGATGCGCCGCGAAGGCTACGAGTTGCAAGTGGGTCAGCCACAGGTGCTTATCAAAGAAATCGACGGCGTGAAATGCGAGCCGGTCGAACAACTCACAGTCAATTTGCCCGAAGAATATGCCAGCAAAATCATTGATATGGTAACAAAACGCAAGGGCGAAATGGTGTCGATGGAGAGCAAAAACGACCGCGTGCATTTGGAATTTACCATCCCCTCGCGCGGCATTATCGGCTTGTCTAACAACGCATTAACAGCCTCCGCCGGCGAAGCCATCATCGCCCACCGCTTTTTGGAATACCAACCGTGGAAGGGCGACATCGAAAAACGTCAAAACGGCTCCATCATCGCGATGGAAACGGGCAACGCTTTCGCCTACGCGCTCGACAAATTGCAAGACCGCGGACGGTTTTTCATCAACCCGCAAACGGACATCTACGCCGGACAAATCGTGGGCGAGCACAGCAAGGAGGGCGATTTGGTGGTGAACGTCACCAAGTCTAAAAAACTGACCAACGTGCGCGCCTCCGGCACCGACGACAAAGCCCACCTCGCACCGCCGGTGGTGTTCAGCCTCGAGCAATGCCTCGAATACATCAAGGAAGACGAATATGTGGAACTCACACCCACGTCGATGCGCCCCACATAACTCGAATAGTCCAGCGACGTGATTTGCAACTGCGGCGTGCCTTCCAGCACCTCCGGTGCAGGGATATGCTCGATAATCGCGTCCAAAATCGGGAGAATCGTGTCCGTCGGCTTTTTCCAATCGGTGCTCATCCAGCCCTGCTTGGCAGAGCCGTAAATGGTGGGAAAATCCAACTGCTCTTCGGTGGCATCCAGCGAATACATCAGGTCGAAAACCAGTTCCTGCACCTCGTCGGGGCGGCAATTGGGCTTGTCCACCTTATTTATCACCACGATGGGCTTCAACCCCAGCGCGATGGCTTTTTGCAGCACAAAACGGGTCTGCGGCATCGGACCCTCGAAGGCATCCACGAGCAGCAACACGCCGTCTGCCATATTGAGCACGCGCTCCACCTCGCCGCCAAAATCGGCGTGACCCGGCGTGTCGATGATGTTGATTTTCGTGTCTTTGTAGTTGATAGACACGTTCTTGGCAAGAATAGTGATGCCGCGCTCGCGTTCCAAATCATTACTGTCGAGAAACTGGTCTAACTCTGCCTTGTCGTCGCGAAAAAGTTTCCCCGCCAGCAGCATTTTGTCCACAAGTGTCGTTTTGCCATGGTCGACGTGTGCGATGATGGCGATATTTCTAATTTTTTGCATATTCATTTTTTAATGAGGGCGCAAAGGTACAATTAAATTATGAATTATGAGTTATGAATTTGATTTTTTTGCATAATTGCAAATGGTTACTGTTTATACAAATTTTGCTCTTTGATGTAGTTGGCTAATTTCATGGATAATTTTTTTGCCCCTGCTTCATTTAAATGGTCGGCATCATAGTAATCAGCAGAAACAAAAGTGCTGTCGTTCATTAAATTCATGTAGGTGCAATACTGCTGTTGCGTTAATATTTAACAAGAATTAACATTCAAATAAATTTAGTTGTTCTTTGACATTTTGATTGCATTGACGTTGTTCGGTAAGCAACTCACGTATGGG
>BNTT01000297.1 GCA_025996815.1 Bacteroidia bacterium | reverse complement strand
GGTGGGCACATTCAAGTTGAAAGATTTTCCTTTGACGGTAACAAAAGAAGGTGACGCTTTAAAAGTAAATGGTTCCGGCTCTGCAATAGAGCCAATTACCACCCCTGAGGGTTCATTGACTCCAACCCTTACCATTTCCGGCACGATAGGTGCAAATGGTATTGATGTAACGATAATTCCGGTTGAATTCCCTAATTTGATTATCACTTACCAAGGAACGAAATAGTAAAAAGAAGTTTGTTTTCATAATAATTTGTGATAACCCCGCGTCAAGTCGCAATGCGCTTGCCGCGGGGTTATTTTTTTGACTGTTCGCAATCATAGCACTAAATAGCCGAAGTTCCGGACAAGGTTAGCCCGTAGGGCTTTCATATCAATAGAAAAACCGCCCCACCCACCCATTATTGCCCGTAGGGCATTCACGGTGAAAGCCCTACGGGCTATGGGGGGGGTGACAAATACGTTTTTTTCTATTGATATGAAAGCCCTACGGGCTAACCTTGTCCGGAACTTAGTTTGATAACTATTTTTTGTTGAAAACAAACTGCAAATCTTGCTTGCGGTAGTGCACAAATTTGCCATCGCTGCTTATGAGGGGGATTTTTTCGCAAATGGCTTGGGCTATAATCAGGCGGTCGCTCGGGTCGTTGTGATTTTCTACACGGGCAAGACCGGAAAAAGCAACAAGATGCTCCCGCTGGACATACTTAATCGCCATATTCCACTCCTTTTCAATGGAATCCACAATATCCTGCGCTGTTTTCCATTTCTTTACAATCACTTTCCCTGTTTGGAAAAGATGTATCATTTCTTTAACACTTTCGGAGCTGATGTAAAGCAAATTGGAACAATCTTCTATGATATACTTGACATCACCGGACAGTAATTGTCTATCCACATTCAGTCGTATAAATATGTTTGTATCAATTAGATAGCGCATAATTACTATTTGTTGACTGCCCGCCAATCTAACACTGTCATTGTACCTTCGGGATATTTTTCCCAAAATGCTGTAATTCTCCCTTTCTTTACCGGCGCGGAACTGCTCTGCTCTGCGCTCACTTCTTTTGTTGCTTTTGTTGCTTTCGCTGCTGTTGTTGCCATAATTTCACATTTTATATTATTAATTTTCTGCAAAGGTAATGCAAATTTTTGAATTGGCAAACGTTTTTGGCAAATTTTTTTCAAAAAATTTGCCTATCTTTGAAACCTCCCCTTCACCGCAGCATTTTCCGGCTCTCCACGCCTTGCAGCACGCGCATTTGCTGAATGGCTATTTGATTTAATCGCACCAAACGCTCGCTTTGCACCAGCCCCTCGTCAATGAGCACGGCGTTGATGTTTTCCATGTTTGAGAGGCAAATCAGTTCGTTGATTGTGGCGTAATCGCGCATATTGCCTTGCAAATTGGGGTTGGTTTCGCGCCATTGTTTGGCTGTGATGCCGAACATTGCCATATTTAGTACATCCGCCTCGCTGGCATAAATGTAATTTATTTGCTGACCGGTAAGTTCTTGTGGGATAAGATGTTGGGCGATAGCGTGAGTATGAATGTGGTAGTTGATTTTCGACAGTTCGCGCTTTGCCGACCAGCCTAATGCCTCTTGCTCGGCTTCTTTGAGGCGTTGAAATTCAAGTAATAGATATAACTTGAACTCAGAACTTATCCAGCTGGCAAATTCAAATGCAATGTCTTGGTGGGCGTATGTGCCTCCACCATGTCCCATTCTCGTAAAGATTCCAGCCGCATTTGTGATTGCTACCCACTTTGTTGGACTCATGGTAAATGAGTTGCTGCCTGCTTCAAACAAAAGAGGGTCGAAATTGACCCCTTTGAAATCGGGGTTGTGAATTTTCTCCCACAGGCCTAAAAATTCAATCGTTCCGCGGTTGCGCATCCAATTTTTAACGACATCTTTAGGCTCCGTGGGGTTTTTATACCGAGCCATATCGGTGATGCAGATATAATTTTTTCCGCTCTTTTCGGACAATAATGTCACTTCCGTGCCTTGCACGCTAATGATTTCTTTTTTGTTCATGATTTTTGTTTTGGTATAGGCGTTTAGGTCGCCCCAATAATTTGCTACCTTTGTAGCATGGA
>BNTT01000296.1 GCA_025996815.1 Bacteroidia bacterium | reverse complement strand
GTTGGAAACGGCGACGGTTCGGCATCGCCGTTTCCAACAACCTATTCCGATGTAGTCCAGAAGCACAAAAAGGGCGAAAACGGCTATGTATCAGTCGATTTCGTCGAAAAATCCGACGAATTCACTGCCGCCGAAGCTATGAACGCCGCCGTGCTCGACAAGCTGCAAACCTTGCAGGCGGCGGGCGTGTCGGCAAACGATATTTGCATTCTGACGCGCACCAATAAAGAGATTATCGACCTTGCGGAATATTTGGCTCCATCCGGAATAAACATTATCTCCAATGAAGCCTTCCAATTGCGCTCGTCCGAAGCCGTTCAAATTATTATTGAGGCACTGCGGCTGGTGGCTGACCCTGATGATAAGATTGCGGCAGAGCGGTTAGGAAATTACGAATTACGAATTACGAATTACGGGAATTTGCGGGCTATGCCGCTGTTTGAATTGATTGGGGAGGTGTATCGGAGGTTGAATTTGGCGGCGATTGAGGGGCAGTCGGCGTACCTTTTTTCCTTTTATGATGCCGTTTCAGGCTATTTGAATGACAACCCCGGCGATTTGCCGCACTTTTTGGAGTATTGGGACGGTGAGTTGAAGACGCGCACCATCCCCGCCGGTGCCAATGTCGATGGCGTGCGCGCGATGACCATTCACAAGTCCAAGGGGCTGCAATTTCACACGGTGGTGATGCCCTATTGCGATTGGAATATCAACCCCAAGGCGGGCACTATCGTTTGGTGCGACGATTGTGCGGAGGCAGCGCAGGCATTGCCCCTGCTGCCGATTAATTACACCGGCGGGATGCAGGACACGGTTTTTGCGCCGGAATATCAGGAAGAAACGGCGCAGAGTTGGTTGGATAATCTCAACATTCTGTACGTGGGTTTTACGCGCGCCGAGCATAATTTGATGATACTTGGGAAAAGCAAAAAAGAAATCAAAGAAATCACCACTGTGGCTGATTTGTTGAAATTGGCGAATGTGCCGTTGGAGATGGGCACGCTGGTTGGCGTATCCGAGGCAACGCGCACGTTGCCCCTACAAAACGACAATCCCTTGAAAATGGTGCCTCCATCCATCAATATTGCGTTTGTGTCGGAGAATTTTCAGACGGGAAAGTCTATTTTCAAGCAGTCGAATAAATCGCGGGAATTTGTGCACGATATTCAGGAGAATCCCAAATTATATGGCAACATCATGCACAGCATCTTCGAACGCATCCATCGGCAGGAAGATATTGAGCGCACTGTGGAGAGTTGCATTGTGCAGGGACTGATTCAGCCTGCCCACAAGCAGGATTATATCGACCAAATCCGCACCGCCATTCGTGAATCGCACGTGGAACATTGGTTCGACGGGCAGCACAGGAGTTACAAGGAGCATTCGATTGTGCTGGAAGAAAACGGCGAAGTGGTGAGCAAGCGTCCCGACCGCGTGCTGTTTGCCGACGATGCCACGATTGTCATCGACTACAAATTCGGCAAGCCCCACCAATCGCATTCCGAACAGGTGCAACAATATATGCACCTGCTCGAAAAGATGAACTACCCCACCGTGCAGGGCTATCTGTGGTATGTGGATGAGCGAAAAGTGGTGTTGGCTTGATTATTTCCCGCCCACAGTAAACTCAATGGGAACGTCGGGCGAAGGAAGCGTAACACCGGCTACAACGACTTTGGGACTCAAGATGACTTTGACTTTACTCTCGTCGGTGCCGATTCCGGCAAAATTGAATGCCAATTTTTGGATTGCATCCGAGGACTCTCCGCTTAAAACCTTCCGCAGGTCGAACTCCATCGGAATGGACATAATAGCGATTTCCCCTGCCTTTACTTCAAAGTCAGTAGGCAACGTCCCTTTGGTCATTTCGATGTCGTCAATGTACAGGACATAACTACCACCGCTTAGCGATGCCGCGTCCTTGTTGGGATTTGTAGTCGATGACAATCGTGGCATCGTCGGCAAACAGCACGCGGTGGTAGTTATGTCCTGTACATTGACGACATCGAAATGACCAAAGGGACGTTGCCTACTGACTTTGAAGTAAAGGCAGGGGAAATCGCTATTATGTCCATTCCGCAGGTCGAACTCCATCGGAATGG
>BNTT01000295.1 GCA_025996815.1 Bacteroidia bacterium | reverse complement strand
GTTTTGGCGCAGAATCAGAAAATCACGTTTCCTCAGGCGCAGATGACACTTCGGGCTGCCTTTGAAGAAATTGAGAAACAGACCGATTTGTCTGTGGCTTACAACGAATCGCGCATCAACATCGACCAAACGGTTTCGGTGGATGTGAACGAGAAAACTTTGCAGGAGGCATTGAATGCCATTCTGAAAGGGACGAATGCCACGTTTCAGGTGCAGGGTAAGCAGGTTCTTATTGTGGCGGCACCTGCGGCGGCGGCAACTTCGAGGCAAGTATCCGGCGTGGTGACTGATGCCGAAGGTCCTGTCATCGGCGCAAGTGTAGTCGAAAAGGGCAATCCGGGCAATGGCACTGCCACCGATGTGGATGGGAAATACACCCTGCAGGTGTCACCCAATGCCACGTTGGAAGTCTCTTATCTGGGTTATGCCAGACAGGACATTGCTGTGGGTGACAGAACAACCATCAATATGCTTTTAGCAGAAGATGCGAGCGACCTTGATGAAGTGGTCGTTGTCGGTTACGGTACGCAGAAAAAAGTGCATCTGACAGGTGCCGTTTCGCAGGTAAGCGGACAGGATATTACGGCAAGAGCCACTAACAGTGTAATCAACGCTTTGCAGGGACAAATGGCCGGTGTGACGGTCATGCGTAGCGGCGGACAACCCGGTGGCGAAGGTGATGCTTTGCGTATTCGCGGTTTTAGCTCGGTGAACGAGGTGAGCGCACTTGTGCTCATTGATGGCGTAGAAGGTGACTTGTCCATGCTCAATTCGGACGACATAGAAAGCCTGTCGGTGCTGAAAGACGCTGCTTCTGCCTCTATTTACGGAGCGCGTGCCGCAG
The DNA here is from genome assembly GCA_025996815.1 of Bacteroidia bacterium. Taxonomy (GTDB): domain Bacteria; phylum Bacteroidota; class Bacteroidia; order Bacteroidales; family Azobacteroidaceae; genus Azobacteroides. The sequence goes on along the minus strand of BNTT01000295.1, from coordinate 1,266 downwards.
GTGGAGTTGTGCTCGTAACTACCAAAAGCGGTAGTGCTAAAAAAACGACGATAAATTATAATGGCTCGGTTGGCTTCAATACGCCGGGTATGATGCCAAGACGCATGTCGCCTTGGGAAGAACAGGATATGATACAGCAAGCCAATTTGATAGGAAATGGAAATGTCGAAAGGTCGTTGGAAGAGGTTGAGTGGGGTAAAAACCCTAATATCCTCAGAGACCTCCACACCGGCTCCTTCAATCGGTATGCCGACCAACTCGGAAATACCAACTGGTTGAAAGAAGGGTTACGCGATTATACCACCTCACAACAACATGCCCTAACGGTGAGCGGCGGACAAGGAAAAACAACCTATTTCTTTTCGGGTGGATATTACTCCAAACAAGGATTGTTTAAGTACGGACCCGATAGCAACGAACGCTTCAATTTGCGGGCAAACATCACTACCGAGTTGAATCATTACATCGATTTCAAGTTGAACACCTCGTATGAAAACAATGTGAATTACCGCAATGCAACATCGCATAACACTATCATGTCAATGTTATACAACAATCGTGGCAGAATGAGTATGTATTTACCGGAGGACGATATTTACTACGATGACATTCTTTATGCCAGCGATGTCCATGCAAATCCGATATACTCGATGAAAGAAGGCGGAACAAATACCTCTGAAAATCGCATGTTTACAGCTAATGCCAACTTGCGTATCAAGAATCTGGTGAAGGGGCTGACCATCGACCTCAACGCTTCACGCCGGTTCGGAGCATACAGTAACGAAATCGACCAACATAAAACGATGGGATATGGACGTAATGGTCTTCGCAGTTCGAACAATATATTCACGTCTTCCAAGGTAACAAAAACCAAAAATGAGAGTAAACAGGATAAATTGGAGGCTTTAATCAACTATCGCTTGGATTTCGACAATCACTCGTTTGCAGTGCTGGGAGGTGCGTCTTATGAGCAGTATCTGCTTGATGAAATAAGTGCCTCCGGAAATAACCTGTTGTTAGACGACCTTTTCAGCCTAAATTATTATAATTCGGCGGAAGCTACCAATACAACTGTTTCAGATGCCATACGTCCTTGGAAGATGGCTTCGCTATTCGGCAGATTCAACTACAGTTACGGTAATCGCTATTTGCTCGAGTTTATTGCCCGTTACGACGGTAGTTCGCGCCTGGCTCCCGGCAATCGTTTCGGGTTTTTCCCCGGCGTATCGGGCGGATGGGTTGTCAGTGAAGAGTCGTTTTTTGAGG
>BNTT01000294.1 GCA_025996815.1 Bacteroidia bacterium | reverse complement strand
CAGCTCTGCAACAGTTGTTCCCTCGTATGAGATGCAATCTTTTGTCATCCCCAACACCTTACCACACAGGCAATTGTCTTCTTTGCTATACTCAACACTGCCATAATAGCCTTTGTATTCCAAATTGTTCATCATAAATTTTTATTTTAAATTAAACTATTCATACTCAACTTCTTATAAATATCTTTTAGCGCGGTTTCTTTGATTGGACTTCCCTGCGCATGTGGTTTGTGAATATCAATAACCGACTTCAATTCCGAATTAATAAATCGCACGCGCGAACCGGAAGTCTTCCCTTTGTTGCTCAATTCATATCCAAAACCATTCAATAATTTGTGCAATTCATCAAAGGTAAAGTCCTTTGGAAGCCCAATAAACCGCTGTATCAATTTTTCTCTTGTGCCCATATCAAATATTTTGCGCAAAGGTAACTAAAATTAGTTACATATCAAAAAAACACCTTATGTTTTCAGGGCAAACGCATCAAATTTATGATGATAAGGAAGACCGTAAGGTCTTTAACCACCCCGTATGGGGTGCAATTTTGATAACCTCGTACAAGCGATAGCGCAGTGCGGGGTAAAGTGCTCTCTACTCCCCCTCCGGCACGCCGGAAGGTGTACTACCTACCCGCAGGGATTAATATACTGCTATTAAGTCCTTTCCGATACGATGCAAACCGTTAATGATTTTTTCGCGTTGCTGTTTGCGAGGTCTCTTTAATCCCGAACTGTAGTGAGTTAATTGAGAGGCATTCATTCCGGATGCTTTTGCGAGAGCCGTTTTTGTTACGGTTCCGTCAATATATTTCAACAAGGCGGGTATATCAAATTCAAATACCAATTCGTATTCTCCTTGCAGAATTTCGGGAACAGGCTGACCAACCATTCCCAATGCCGTTATATACCCGTCCAATGCTGCTTGTGCATCTGCTTTGGCTCTATCTACGGTTTCGCCAAAACCAAACACAGTGGGCAATTGTTCAAAACTAACGCCGTAGCCGTCTTTTCCTAATTCTAAAATTACTTTAATCTGTTTCATATTTTTATTTTTTAAGTGGGGTTTATTTCAACTTCACAATTTTCAATATCTTGTTACACGTTCCTGTTGGCACCTCCTTTGCGCCGTGCATAGGCACTGAAAATACGACACCGTCAAATTCATAATATTTGTGGCTGGAGGCATCCTGATAAAGGAAATTTGCCCCTGCGCGTGCTACTTTTCTATCCAATTCCGATGATTTCATACACTATCTACTTATTTGAGGCTACAAAGGTAAATAATTATTTACCTTTATCCAAATAAAACAGCAGCCATTTTGCAAATTTATGTATTTTTAACAGTATTGCAACATCAAGAGCCAATGTTTCTCGTACCCCCGGCAATATGATGTTGGTTATGATTTGTAAAGATTTCGTTATCAAAAGTCATGTTACGCGGGTCTTTGTACGGCGTGTGTTCTACTACACCATTTTCGTCAATATTGTTTTTGTCAAACCATGTGGCATCAAGATAAAGAGTTTTTCCTTTATAAACAAGTGTGACCCATGCATGATTTTGTCCTGTTGCCTTTTGGATATTGCTCACACCATTGATATTCGCCGCAGTGAGCCTGTCAATCAAGAGATTGGAATAATCATCACAGACGCCTTTTAATGGCTCCCGACCATTTGGTAGCCTAACGAATGTAGCCCTGATACCAATGGCAGGGTAATTGTAATCCATATCTTCTGCAACAGAAAGGAATACATCATACACCTTTCTCAAAGACGGGTCTCTTCGCATTGCGTTCAGTTTTGCTTGGGAGATTGCTATATCATTGTAAAAATCAAGCGAGCAATCACCGCCGGAATGGTTGTGATAGTCAGGTTGAAGCTCCCATGTACCGTCTTCATTGTCTTTTGCCGGATAAAAGGCACCATTACTCGATGGAGTTTTATCATAACTATAAAAGGTATGAAAAATCAAACTGCCGTCATTTTTAAATTCATATACAAATTTATCAACCCTAAAATTCAGGGGAGAAAAATTTCTAAAGTATGCATTCCGTGCTACTTTTTCAAACATATAATCAATCGGATAATCAAGCGTATGATTTCCGCGAATATCATCAAAAGTGTATGGC
>BNTT01000293.1 GCA_025996815.1 Bacteroidia bacterium | reverse complement strand
GGTTCGGAACTTTATACCTTTGTGGTGCCGGGCGAAGAGCAGGAAATATACGTTGACCTGCGCAAAAAATCGCGCCGCGAAGCCCGCCACCGCCCCGACAAAGAACCGAGCGACTCCGCATTTATTTACACTTCAGGCATATTTTCCCCATCCGATACAAAAACGATTTTTGCCGATACGAAGAATTTCGACGTTTATATGGCGTTTTTAGGGGCAATAGCAAATATGTCGCCGCAAGCGTACAAGCAATATGTGCTTGACGATATGAAGCAAAAATTAGAAAAAATACCTGATGCCCTCTCGCCAACCGTAAAACGCTTTGCCGAAATCATTACCCGTAGTGAAGGGCTTGTCCACCTTTGGTCTTATGACGGCAACCAAGAAAGTGCATATTGGGTAGCCAAAAATACAGACCCCCAAAAAGCAGGATACAAGCCACCCAAACCCTCGTTGGAATATTATTCGTTTTTGAAAGATTTGCTAACGGACGATATGGTATTTACCGACTACTACAAACCTTTTGTAAAGAGTTTAATCAATACAGACCTATTTTTGCCGCAGGGCAATCCCTCTGTCGGCGAGCGGTTTGCATATTTTAAGGAAAAGATTACTCCGCTACTCGGCGATGGGCATACGATGCTGATGGACATTGCGCATGCGACTATGTATTCCGAGCGGTTTGAGAAAACGGCGGAAGTGTTGACAGATGCCGAAAAACAGGAGATAACCGCCGCCGTGAGCCACAAGGAGGTTGCCGAACTCCTGATAGCCGAAAGCGACCAATTGCAAAAGATATTGGCGCAAACCGCCACCGACAATGGCAGCATTATCCACGAAACGCCTCAAGCGAGCAACGAAAAACTACTCAGCACCATCCTCGCCGATTACAAGGGCAAGGTAGTGTTGGTGGATTTTTGGGCAACGTGGTGCGGTCCGTGCCTGCAAGCCAACAAAAAGATAAAGCCGCTCAAGGAGGAACTGTCGGGCAAAGACGTAGTCTATATCTACCTCACGGGCGAAACCTCACCGCTTGCCACATGGCGCAAAATGCTCCCCGACATCGCAGGCAACCATTACCGCGTAAGCGATGCGCAGTGGCGTTATTTGGGCGATATTATTCCGGTGCAGGGAGTCCCCACTTACCTTATCTACGACAAAAACGGCAAGCAAACCTACAAGCAAACGGGCTTCCCTGGTGCGACGAAAATGAAGGAAGAGATAGAGAAAAATTTGTAGTTGTTAAACATTCCATATCTTAAAGATATGGAATGTTTTTAATATTACGGAAAAAAATTCACCATCGCCCTGAAACAACCGATAGACTCGCCGATGCCGAGATTGGGGTCATCCATATTTTTTTCGTGCTCCAAACTGCATACGCCGCTGTATCCTGTTTCGCGCAGGGCGGCGATGAATGCCCGAAAGTCAATTGCGCCGCGCCCTATCTCGATGGAATGCCCTGCTTTGGTGTTGGCGGTTACGTCTTTGAGGTGAATATCAAACACGCGGGAGTGGTATTTTTTCAAATCCTCCGCCGGATTTTTGCCGTTGCGGAGGTCGTGCCCGATGTCGAGGCACATTCCAATGCGTGCGTCCAAATCTTTGGTGTGGTTCCACACATCGTCGGCATCGGGGTATAGTGCCATGTCGGGTCCGTGCAGGTGTATGGCATATTTGAGGTCATATTCCTTCACTTTTTTGTCGACATAGGGCAACAACTCAACATTGGGCACGCCCACAATGAGTTTCACGCCCACCCGCTTGGCGTAGGCAAAGGCATTGTCAACCTCCGCTTCGGTTTTCATATAAATAGGTCCCACGGCATAGCCCGTTACGCCTTTCGCGCTCAGTTTGGCGTGGAAAGCGGCAATCTGTTCGGCAGTGCTGCCCAGCGGCAGGTGGAAATCCTTGATGCAAAGATAATGCACGTCCACTTTCTGCATCACGTCTAATGTTTGGTCTAAGTCAAAATTCCTGAAGGTATAGCCCGCCATCCCTATTTTGAACTTTTCGCCTGCCTCCGGCTGCGTGGCGGCGAGTTCCTTTATCTTGATGTTTTTGAAAAAAACCTCGTTGCCGTGGTCTTGCAGGAGGATATGCCCTTCGGGCGCATTGCCGAAGTTGGGCCAATCCCTGTATTTGCT
>BNTT01000292.1 GCA_025996815.1 Bacteroidia bacterium | reverse complement strand
GAGATTATGATGACATAACAGCGGTAATATGCACATTTTAATTGGAAAATAGCGTTTAGCTTTAATTCTGGCTACTGATTACTTCACAATTTTCAACACTGCCAAGAGAGTAAAGTGACGACGCTCACGCCGAGCGGCGTAGGCTTTACTCATCTTTATTTGGCAGTATGGTAGTGAAGACCTCAGTAGCGGATAAATTAAGAGTTTTGTCCGCGCTTTTTTTATGTGTGTATTGAGGTTGAAGGACAAAAAAACAAATAGTATTAAAATAAAAAAAATGATTTCAAATGAAAAATTTTAAAAATGTGTTTTTGCTGGCAGCAATGGCTGTTTCAGCAGTGTTCGTGGGCTGCGACAAAGAGGATGACGACAACTTTGCATTAAAGGGCACCACTTTGAAGCTGACTGCCAAGGAGAATGGCAGCACAACAACTATTACATTTACCTCGGCTACCGAGTTTAGTGCCGAAATCACCCCGTCACTTAGAGCCAGTGGTAGTGTAGAAACGAAGACGGGCACTTACACTTTTGTGGAGCAGACCCTCACTCTGAAATTCTCTGATGGGACAACTCCTATCACCTTAACAAACGAAGGTGATAAGTTTACAAGTGATGACTACAAAGTTACAACAGGTGACGACCCGGATGATGGAGATGACCCAGATGATGGAGGCAACCCAGATGATGGAGGTGACCCGGATGATGGGGGTGACCCAAATGCTTTTGACGGTAAAATTCAGGCAACAGTGAGTGTCCCTGACAACATCAAAAATGCGATTGCTGAAGTAACAGTAGAAGGGGTAGAAGATAGGATTGTAGGGAATGCAAAGTATGAGAATGGAACTCTTACTGCTGAATTATTGAATCCGGTACCATCTGAATTGCTTGAAGAAGTTGATGGAGTCAAAGTGACTCTTACACAGGCTGCTGGAATGGATGCGTATGATGTTGATGGAAACCATCTGGGTAGTTTTAAATATCAAAACGCTAATGGTGCTGTTAGGTTTTTTTATGCGGAAAGTGATGTTACCGTTACCATGTTCGATGTTTCTGTGAAAAAAGGATGGACTAAAGTCTTTATTGACGCTAATAGAAAAGGTTCTACCACGATACCAAGTGATGTGGAGTGGGTTTTTGAGTATGACCCTGCTACTGGCAACACGGCTGCTTTTGACGGTAAAATTCAGGCAGAAGTGGATGTCCCTGACAACATCAAAGATGCGATTGCTGAAATAAAAGTAATAGGAGGCGATGGCGAAGGTTGGAGTTTAGCGAAAAGTGCGAAGTACGAGAATGGAACTCTTACTATTGAATTATTGAATCCGGTACCATCTGAATTGCTTGAAGAAGATGATGATGGATTATTCAAAGGGGCTTCTCCACGGAGTGGACTTGAGGCATTTGATGTTGATGGAAACAAACTGGGTACTTTTAGCTATCGAAACGCTGATGGTGGTGTTAAGTTTTTTTATGTGGAAAGTGATGGTACCTTATATGGTGTTCCTATGAAAAAAGGATGGAATAAAGTCTTTTTTGTCGAGAAAGAAGGTTCTACCACGATACCAAGTGATGTGAAGTGGGTTTTTAGGCAGTGAGAAACATTGATTTTAGAAAAAAGCAGGCTTAACGGTTAAAGGTTAAGCCTGTTTTTGTTTTTGCTACACTTGCGAGCAGATGCCACGTTTAGACCCTTATTTTCAAAAATGCCCTTAGTAGCAGATAGATAATTTTCCACAAATTCCCCCCTTATTCCCTTATTTTTGCCGAGATTGAAATAAGGGAATAAGGATGGGGGGGACGTGTGCGGATTTTAGTGCTACTAAGGGCACCTTTGCATCCCATAGAAACAATATGCTGACAAAAAAGTCTTTGGCTTTGATAATTCCAATTTTTTTACTACCTTTGTAGGGAAATACTAATTTAAAAATATTGAGTGATGAAAACAAAAGAGATGTTGATTGTGCCCGACATTCACGGGCGCGACTTTTGGAAACCGGCGTTGGAGTATGCCGGTGAGGTTGTTTTTCTTGGCGACTATGTAGACCATTATCCGCAAGAAGGTTTTAGCGAAGAAAATGCGTATGAGGGGTTGCAGCGGGTTGTGGACTTCAACAAGGAGTGTCCCGACCGCGTAACCTTGCTGATT
>BNTT01000291.1 GCA_025996815.1 Bacteroidia bacterium | reverse complement strand
AATGGCATCAGTCATTGACCCCTGAAATTGGACGAGAGCATCTTAAAAAGCAAATAATTGAGGTTACTACTCTAATGTCAATATCTCAATCAAAAGAACATTTCGACGGATTGTTTCAACAAAAGTATAGTGCTCAACCCGTTCAATTGCAATTAGAATTTAATGAGAATTACTAATAAAATACTGATTTACAAATTAAAATTTACAGAGAGATGGAAACAATGACAGGTGTACAGTATGAAAAGGGTACGCGGGGGCGTGCAAGGTATGCGCGTATTGACCTTGATAAGTATGACGTGACGATGGACGAATTGCAAGCGTTCCTAAACGGGATTATGTCGAACAAAGGCAATCGGCGTGTGGTTAGTCAGGTGGAACAATCGCCTTACAATCCCGAATATGTAAAGATGATTAACGAGCAGGAAAAACTACCGGGAGTAAAGATAAAAATTGAAGACTTATGGAAATAGTTTTCAAGCCGAAAGCACAGAAAGACAGGGAAATAATCAAGAAAAGCGGCTCACAGGTTACAAAGAACCGGCTTGAGCGTATCTTGACAGATATTTTAGAGCATCCTTATACGGGTTTTGCCAATCCCGAAGAGTTGAAATATGACCTTACAGGCAAATGGTCGCGTGAACTTTCAAAGAAAGATAGGGTTGTGTATCGGGTAGATGGTGAGGATTTAAATGTGTTTTCCCTGCTTGGGCATTACGCTGATAAATAGATGATTACAAATTAAAAATATAAAAGTATGAAAAAGATGGTGTTATTGCTGGCTGTTTTGATGCCCTTGGCTTTCGCAAGCTGCGCGGAGGAGGAAAAACTCGATTATTCTTTGGAGGGAACGGTGTGGATTGGGTGTAACGAAAACAATAATCGCCAAATCACCTTTTATAAAACCATATTTGAACATAAAACCACCCCACTCATAGAGGAGGAACCTATGAATATATTCCCCCAACAGTTTTTTTTAAAGAGTATCCAGATGGTGATAAGGTCATTTCAACATATAAATTAAAACTACAAGGAGATACATTATATACATCCAATGGTTTAAGTGCTCAATACATCAGAAAATAAACCATATCATTTTTACACAAAATAATTGAAATAATAAAATAATTCTGCCTAACTTTGCAGCAAAAAAAAAGTTATGGCAATAGGAAATTCACAAGAAGCAATTGCAACAATTCCACTATTAGGAATGAACAGGGCGCAGTCGGCAGACTTGGCACCCGCAGGAAGTATGGACGAACAAATAAATTTGCGTTCTTACAATGGTTCGCTCGTTCCGATATTGGATAGCGACCAGATGAGAGACAAGGATGGAAATGTGTTAGAGTTTCTTTGGGATTCTGAAGGTAATTACGACGCGCTTGAATTCATTGAGAAAATGTACATTCATAAGACTTCCAGTTATACACATTATATCTGCGTTATGTTTCCATCTAAAAATCCAGATGGAACGTATACAGAAACTCAAATATATTGGAGAGGGGATAAAAGTTCCTCTCTTCCAGACAAGCTTCTTAATGGTTTGACAATAATTGATGACCCCGATGGTACAGTGCGCATAACGCTCAACGGCAATATCGTTATCATCAATTGGATTTCCACCGATGATATAGGAAATAAAACGCCGCACAAGTTATTTTTTATTTGGAAAGATGAGAGTTACGTCCAAATTGATTTAGGAAATTTAGATATTTTATATTGGTTGGATAGCACATATTCTGGTGAGGATCAAGATTTTACTTTAGAAGAAAACTATGGTAATGAGGATGATGTTTGGAATGAAGAACAGTGTAAAAGATATTTTAATGCATTAAATTCTATAATAAATAAATCAAATACAATTTCACTCAAAGAAGGATTCCCGTTAGGTTTTTTTACGCATACCGCAGTCGCCACGTTATACGACAGCTCTAAAATAATTTTGTGTCCAATTAAATTATCAAACCCCGGTTCTTATTCAGAATTTCAACCATATCTTTATTATCGAAGGTTTTTTTTCTCATATTTAAAATTATGGTTCTACTGGGAATTGTGTGGAAAGTAGTAATTTTGCGGCATGGAAAAATATACGGGAAGTCAGATATTAGAGAAGATACTTTTGCCTGTGGATACAGCATGGGAAGTATCGGGAGTTGTCACC
>BNTT01000290.1 GCA_025996815.1 Bacteroidia bacterium | reverse complement strand
GCCGCCTTCGCGATGAAAATACTTCACCGCGTGTTTCGTGCATACAGCTTCGGTATTATCCATCGCTTCCATCGTGTCGATGATGATAATTTCGTGGTCAATACCCTTGACCGCCTCCTTGATTTTCGGGAGGATAATGTCCAGATTTTCTGCCTCTTTATAGGCGGGAATAACGATTGAAAGTTTCATACTTTTTTATTTAGATTGCAACCAATTTACCATTTTTGCTACACCTGCTTCTTTTGACACTTTAGGCTCCCAGCCAATCAAGCGTTTTTCCTTGGCAATGTCTGCCACAAACACTTTTTGGTCACTTTCGCGCCACGGCAACTGCTTGTAAACCATTTTAATACCTAAACTTTGTTCCAGCATCGCAAAAAGTTCCAACAGAGAAAGACTGTTTGGAATGCCTCCGCCGATATTAAAGGCTTGCCCATAAGCCGCTTTTGCGTCCTTAGCCTTGAAATATAACTGTACCACATCGTCGCCGTGCAGCACATCGCGCACCTGTTTGCCCGTTCCCGAAATGGTAAACGGCTCTTTCAACGTGCCAGACTTGATGTCAATGGCTTGTTGGCAAAACCAGCCAATCCAGCCTTGGTCAAACGTGGCGTGTTGATTCGTTCCAAACATGGTGGAATGGCGGAAAACAATCGTCTTTAAGCCATAAATCCGGTGCGCATCCAGCAGATACTGGTCGGCACAGCCTTTGGAACAGCCATACGGCGAATGAAAATCCAGCGAGATAGATTCAGGGAAACCATCAGGATACTCCTCGCACACATAACGCATTGGTTCTTCCTTGAAATGCAAATATTCAAAATCGCCATACACCTTGTTGGTCGAAGAATAGAGAATGACCGATTGCGGCGAATATTTGCGAACGGAATCGCACAGATTAAATGTTCCCAAGCCATTGATTTCAAAATCCATTCGCGGATTGGCAATAGAAGTGGTCATCGCCACCTGTCCCGCCAAATGAAAAATGTAATCCGGCTGCACATCTTTAATAACCGTTTCCACATCGTTCGCATTGCGAATATCCGCCGGATAATAGTTGAATTTGCCTTTGGTGCGCAGCCAAGCCAAGTTATCGCCGCTGCCACTGCGATACAGATTGTCCAGCACATAGAGTTCTTCGCCCTGTTTCAACACCTCGGCTGCCAAATTGCTGCCAATAAATCCGCATCCGCCTGTTATTAAATATTTTGCCATTTTTTATTTATTGTAATCAATATATTGCTTCAATCGCGCATAAATATCAAATTTTATCTCCTTCCCAATTATCGCAGAAAGTTTATCGACCGAACACCTCAAATCCATCACCTCATTCGCTCGATAAGGCAACGCGCCATAATAAATTTCGGAAGTGGAACGTAGATATTCCTTGCAGAAATCTATAATATCGCGCAACGCAATGCTTTCGCCGCTACTCACATTCACTATCTCGCCTTTACATTTTTCGGCATTTTTCAACAATTCGCCAATCGCCCAAGCAAAATCTTCGATGTGCAAAGTATCCCGTTTTTGTTCGCAGGGTGTAACATTAAGCGGCTGATTGTCTTTGAGTTGCGAAACCACATAAGGTATAAATTTACTTTCGGGCTGCATCGGACCAAAAATATTTCCGGGTCTTACAACCAGCGCAGGAAATGCAAAATCACGATAAAGCATAATGGCGGTATTCCCTGTCAGTTGTTTCACCAGGGCATAAGGTGAAGTCGGGATTTCACGCTGCGTTTCCTCAAACGGCGAATTTTCGGAGCCATACTCTTCCGAACTGCCAAATTGCACAAACAGTTTCAGGCATTTATCACTCCCAAACCGCCGATACAGGTTGAGCAAAACTTTCAGGTTGGAAGTGATGAGCGCATCAAACAGCGACATATCGCGCTCGGCAGTAACAATGCTCGCCAAATTGATAATATAGTCGGGAGTGGGCAAATCGCCGGAGATAAGATTTTCTACCAAATCCATCTCATACGTCTTTATTGCAGGATATTGAGCAAAATAAGGCGCATCAATAAATTTGTCAAAAATACTGCTGTTGCGTTAATTTTAAATATTTTATTGTAATCTATTGATATACAAATAGATATAAGCATTCTTTGATTTTTCGATTTGAATTGACGTACTTTTGTTCAAAAAAGCAAAAAGTATGCATTC
>BNTT01000289.1 GCA_025996815.1 Bacteroidia bacterium | reverse complement strand
TTTGAATGGCAAGATGGATTTGTCGCAGGCAGAGGCGGTTGCCGATGTCATCGCGGCGGCTTCGGCGGCGGCTCACCGGTTGGCGATGAATCAGATGCGGGGCGGATTTAGCAGGGAACTGTTTGCACTTCGGTCGCAACTGCTTGATTTTGTGTCGCTTATCGAACTCGAATTGGATTTTAGCGAGGAGGATGTCGAATTTGCCAACCGCGTGCGCCTGTTGGAATTGGCGGACACGATTAGGGTGGCATTGACCAAATTGGTCAGTTCGTTCAGCCTGGGCAATGTGCTGAAAAACGGCATCCCCGTCGCGATTGTCGGCGAAACGAATGTAGGTAAGTCCACGCTGCTCAATCACTTACTGCACGAAGAACGAGCCATCGTGTCGGACATTCACGGCACCACGCGCGATGTGATTGAAGACGTGGTCAATGTTCAGGGCATTACATTCCGATTTATCGACACCGCCGGCATCCGCGACACCACCGATGCCATCGAATTGCTGGGCGTGGAGCGCACATTTCAGAAAATCGACCAAGCCTCCATCGTGCTCTGGATGATTGACGCAACGCAATTTAATATGGAAATCGACAAACTTGCGGACAAAATCGTGCCCCGAACGGCGGATAAAAAACTGCTGCTGGTCATCAACAAAATCGACAAACTGAACAGGGAAGAGCAACTCATTTTGGAAAAAGAATTTCTGCCGCAAATAAAGGCGGAACATATCTATTTGTCAGCCAAATACCAACAAAACACCGAAAAATTGGAGGTAGCCCTCCTAAAAGCGGCAGATTTAACGACCCACAACGAGCAAGATGTCATCGTGAGCAACGTGCGCCACCACGAAGCCCTGAGTAAAGCCCTCGAAGCCATCCTCCGCGTGGAAGAGGGGCTGCGAACCAACCTCTCCGGCGATTTCATCGCCCAAGACATCCGCGAATGTATGCACTATCTGGGCGAAATCACCGGCGAAATCTCAACCGACGAGGTGCTGGGGAATATTTTTGGGAAGTTTTGTATTGGGAAATAGAAACTTAAAGTTAAACCAAAATAAATTATGTACAATATAACCCTTATTTCAACAATTCACAAAATTATTGCAACAATATGCCCCAACGTAATATTTTTAGAAGAATTAGAATCTAAATTATACTGATTATCAAAGTACTTTTGAGTCAGCCCCTTTCAAATTTAGCCCCGTTTTGGGTGGTTGTAGCACGGCTGCTGTTTTATTTAACATAAATTAAGATGCGGTTGCCTTTTTTTCTGCAAAAAAATTTTGCCAATTCAAAAATAGTTGCTACCTTTGTCGCAATTCTAAACGCAAGTTTGGAAGGACATATTTAAAATAGCGTTTGGCTATTCTTGCTTTATGAAATGTGAGAAGTTTCAAAAAATGTTCAAGAATAAGTATAAAAACGCTCGCAGAGATGCGGGCTTATTATTTGATCATAGGGTAATTCTCACAACCACATAAGCGGATATTTAAGTCCGCTTTTTTCGTGTCCAAAAATGAATTTTGTAAAATATAGTATAAATTTAAATAGGTATAGGCGTTTAAGTCGCTGTTGTTAATTTATTGCTATTTAATCGAGTAGGATTATTCATAACCATTCGTTTAATGGTCAAATCAAAGATTGACCCCATAAATGCTCGTCTGTTGTATCTGTAATGATATTCATCAAGATAGCCTTGCAGACGTTCTTTTGTACAATGGTGGTGAATGCCACGTAGCCAACCTTGTATATTCATAATGTGAATGTGCAGTTGCAGAAAATTTGCACCCTTGTTTGAAGGTATCTGTTCAAGCAATGGATACTCTTTTCTTAAGGGCAAATATCCTTTCCACACGTCTGTTATTACTTTCGATTCTTTGCTAATGTGAGCATTGAAAAATGGCTTAAATGCCTTTGCAGAAGCACTTTCTACCACTTGTGCGTAGGCTCTGCCAACACCTCCAGCTTGCAAAATTTCTAACGCAATTACCACTAATCTCTTTTTGCTGTCACTGCTACGACCCTTTTTCCCTGCTTCATATTCTCCAATTACTGCTGTTGCGTTAATTTTAAATATTTTATTGTAATCTATTGATATACAAATAGATATAAGCATTCTTTGATTTTTCGATTTGAATTGACGTACTTTTGTTCAAAAAAGCAAAAAGTATGCA
>BNTT01000288.1 GCA_025996815.1 Bacteroidia bacterium | reverse complement strand
ATCCGCTATTAGAACAGTTCCCGTCCAATAAAGGAGCGAACATGAAAGAACTTCATATTCACATTATGAACATACAAGGCTGGCTAAGAGGAATTCATCATCATTGTACCAAAGAAAGATTGCAGGGGTATCTTGATGAATACCATTATCGGTACAATAGAAGGGCTTTTATGGGGTCAATCTTTGATTTGACCATTAAAAGAATGGTCTTTCATGAGCCTATAAGATTGAAATATAATACATTAACAAGGGCGACCTAAGCGCCTATACCAAAAGTTGTTTTTATCTATACTCTTCGTATAGTCGGTATAAACGTTGATAGCTGTGTAATAGTCGTTGTTATTGTATCTTGTAACGCCATCGTCTCTCACCCACGGATAAACATTCTCGCCGCCATCGGCGTGTTTTTCCATAAAGCGTTTCACCACGCGCTCCCTGTTATACGAGTAGGGGTTGAAGGTGAAGTCGGCATTCACATTCAGTCCGGTCAGCGGATGCAATGTTAATTTACCTGTAATCCACAGGTCGTTGACCTTGCGCTGGTCGTAACCGGCTAAATCGCCAATAGCAAACGGGTTGGTAATGCTGCCCTGTCCGGCATAGTTGCCGTCGGGGTGGCGTATCGGCATAAATGGCGGCAAGTCGCCTTTTAATACGCCCCCTGTGGCACTTAACCCGGATTGTGACATACCACCCGACGGATGGTCTTCATAACCGTAAGTATATTTGGCTTTTGCCCCGAGAGTGAGCCATTTGTTTACGTCGGTTGTCAAGTCCAGATTGATGGTATGTCGCTGATAACTGTCGTCATAAGCGGCTAATATACCTTGCTGTTCCAAAAATCCGTAAGACATGAAATAGCGCGTGCTTTCAGAACCGCCGCTCATACTGATATTGTATTGCTGCTGCCCTCCGTTTTTGTACAATACATCTGCCCAGTCCGTATTGCCACTGTAACCATATTTGCCATCCGTTTCAACAGTAGGGTCGTAATACACCGGAAGATTGTTCACCGGGTCATCGTTGTATGCCTTGATATAGCCTACCTGTCTTGCATCAAAAATGTCTCCACTTCCGCTGTTATGTGACGACATATTCATAATGTTCACATAATCCAGCGCACTCATAGTGTGTTGCAGATTTATGGGCGCGGATTCTGCCCATGAGGAGGAAAAATTGAACGTAGGCTTTTGGTTCTTCTTCCCACTTTTAGTCGTGAACAGGATTACCCCATAAGCGGCTCTCGCACCGTAGATAGCAGAGGAAGCGGCATCTTTAAGCACCGACACGCTCTCGATATCATTCGGATTCACCAGATTGGGGTCTTGCACCACACCATCGACCAGAATAAGCGGACCACCGCCGCTGAGCGAGGTATAGCCGCGAATGTTGAACGAAGCACCCTGCCCCGGTGCTGTTCCGCCCGGCACAATCTGCAAATTGGGAATCACGCCCTGCAGACCTTCGCCGATAGTGGCGATAGGACGATTTTCGAGCACTTTGCCGCTCGCACTTCCAATGGCACTTGTCAGTTCGGCTCTTTTTTGCGTGCCGTAACCGATGACCACCACTTCGTCCAGATTACTTGCATCTGCCGTCAAAGCAACATTGATTGTTGTTTGCCCGTTCACGGGCACCTCTTGGGTCGAATAACCCAGATACGCCACCGCGATGGTGGCGTTTGGCGATACTCGGAGCGAGTATTTGCCTTCTACGTCGGTGGCAGTTCCGTTGCCCGGATTGCCTGCCTCCGTCACACTGGCTCCGATGATGGGACCTTCCGCATCGGACACCACGCCTGTTACGGCGATTTTTGCATCTTGAGGAGCCTCGGCTCTTAGGCTGTTTGCCCCACCCCCCGCGACGAACATACCGCTTAAAAGCAGTAAGTTTGCAAAGTTTTTAAATGTTTTTCTCATAAAACTTAGTTTAATTTGTCAATATTTTTTTTGCGAACTGTCACTACAACAATTCGGGTGCAAAGATAGCAAATGTTTTTAAATAACCAATACTTTTTGTTGAAAATTTAACATTAAAATGGAAAAACCTGTTAAGTCTTTAAGACTTAACAGGTTTCTAACGGGTAAGTTCAATTAGTAACTGCGAAAAATCACTATTACGAGCAACCTAAATTTTGCTCGTAAATAGAAAGCAACGACCGAAGGATAAAACTTCAAAAAGCGACAAAAGTAAAAAACAGAGAGAAAA
>BNTT01000287.1 GCA_025996815.1 Bacteroidia bacterium | reverse complement strand
GCAGCAGATAAATGCCGCTCGGCTCGCCCGACAAATCCACGCGGTTTTCGCGGGTGCGGTGCAGCAATGCGCCGTTCAGGTTATATACCTTCACCTCTGCGCCGTTGGCGTTGGTGATGTTTACCACATCGGCGGTGGGGTTGGGATAAATCGCAAGTTTATCCGCCTCTGTCGTTTCTATCGCGGTGGCTTCCGTCCACTTGGCATACAGCGTGATGTTGCCGGTTACGAGGTCGCTATTGAAAAACCATTCGTTTTGGCAGGCTACCTCGTAAAACCAGCCGGCAAAGGCGTAGCCCTCGCGGGTGGGTGGAGTTGGAGGCGTGAGCAGGTCGCCCTGTACCACATTCTGCGCAGGCACGCTGCTGCCTCCGCGAGAGTTAAACGTGACGGTGTACACGGCATTTACTGTTACCACACAAATAGCCGTCTTGCCGCCGTCGACTGTGGTTACTGTAATGGTGGCGGTGCCGGCGGAAACGGCAGTAACCAAACCATCAACCACCGTTGCAACATTTGTGTTGCTACTGCTCCACGTGATTTGCTGATTGGTGGCATTGGCGGGCAGTATCGTGGCGGTAAGTGTTTCCGTGCCTCCTGCGGCAAGCGTGGTAGTGGTCTTGTTGAACGTTATGTTTGCTACGGGGATAGTCGCCGCTGCTACCGTTACCTCACAAGTCGCCGTTTTGCCGCCGTCTGCGGTGGTTGCCGTGATGGTGGCAGTGCCTGCCGCGAGAGCCGTCACAAGCCCGCTTGTGCTGACTGTTGCAACGCTTGGATTATTGCTTTCCCACGTCACTTCCTGATTGGTGGCGTTGGTGGGCAGAATGGTGGCTGTAAGTTGTTCCGTGCCATTTACAGTAAGCGAAGCTGTGGTTTTTTCGAGTGTTACGTCCGTTACGGGGATAATCGCCGCTGTTACCATTACCTCACAAATAGCCGTTTTGCCGCCGTCTGCGGTGGTTGCCGTGATGGTAGCAGTGCCTGCCGTGAGAGCCGTCACAAGCCCGTCTGTGCTTACCGATGCAACGCTTGGATTATTGCTTTCCCACGTCACTTGCTGATTGGTGGCGTTGGTGGGCTGAATGGTGGCTGTAAGTTGTTCCGTGCCATTTACAGTAAGCGAAGCGGTGGGTTTGTTGAGTGTTACGTCCGTTACGGGGATAATCGTTGCTGCTACCGTTACTTCACAAGTCGCCGTCTTGCCGCCGTCCGCAGTGGTTGCCGTAATGGTGGCAGTGCCTGCCGCAAGTGCTGTAACCCAGCCGCTTTCATCTACTGTTGCAACGTAGTCATTGCTGCTGCTCCATGTTACGGTTTTGCCTGTCGCGTTGGTGGGCTGCACGGTGGCGGTTAGTTGTTCCATGTCGCCAACAGTAAGCGAGGCAGTTGTGTTGTTGAGCAATACACCCGTTACGGGGATAGTTGCCGCTGTTACTGTTACTGTACAAGTAGCCGTCTTGTTGCCGTCGGCTGTGGTTGCTGTAATGGTGGCAGTGCCCGCCGCAAGTGCTGTAACCAAGCCGCTTTCATTTACCGTTGCAACGCTCATGTTGCTGCTGCTCCACGTTACGGATTCGTTAGTTGCGTTGGTGGGTTGCACGGTGGCGGTTAGTTGTTCCGTGTTGCCAACAATAAGCGGGGCAGTATTTTTGTTGAGCAATACACCCGTTACGGGGATAGTTGCCGCTGTTACTGTTACTGTACAAGTAGCCGTCTTGTTGCCGTCGTCGGTGGTTACTGTAATAGTGGCAGTGCCCTCCGCAAGTGCTGTAACCAAGCCACTTGCGCTCACGGTTGCAATGCTTGTGTTGCTGCTGCTCCACGTTACGGATTTGTTAGTTGCGTTGGTGGGTTGCACGGTGGCGGTTAGTTGTTTCGTATTGCCAATAGTAAGCGAAGCAGTTGTGTTGTTGAGTGTTACGCTCGTTACGGGGATAGGTACTGTTACCACACAGGTAGCCTTCTTGTTGCCGTCGGCTGTGGTTACTGTAATAGTAGCAGTGCCCGCCGTAAGTGCCGTAACCAAGCCGCTTGTGCTCACTGTTGCAATGCTTGTGTTGCTGCTGCTCCACGTTACGGATTTGTTAGTTGCGTTGGTGGGCTGCACGGTGGCGGTAAGTTGTTCCGTATTGCCAATAGTAAGCGAGGCAGTTGTTTTGTTGAGTGTTACACCCGTTACGCCTATTTCTCCGGGCTCTCGAATTATGAAGTCTT
>BNTT01000286.1 GCA_025996815.1 Bacteroidia bacterium | reverse complement strand
TTTTTTGTTTCAAAAAATATGCGTACCTTTGCGGCGGTATAGATACGAAAGTGCCGTTGTAGGGCACCTCGCCGCTATACACCCATAAAGGAGGACGCCGAAAATCCTGTAAAGAGTAAGCGAACGTTTATTTTTTTTATTCCCCTTGTTTTTTAGCCTCGCAGAGGCGATATGTGCATAACCGTGGGTGGAGCGAAGCGCAACCTACGGAAAAAGGCACCCTCCCTCGCCTAAGCCCTGCAAGGGCGAGATTATGATAATGCCGCCCTTGCAGGGCTAAGAGCGGTGTGATGATGCTTGTACCGTAGGTTGCGCTTCGCTCCACCCACGGTTATGCGCATATCGCCTCTGCGAGGCTTTAACCTACCCCGTATGGGGTTATCAAAATTTAACGCCTTCCGGCGTAACAGATGAAACTATTTCCCCATATAAACATCCAGCACCCGCCGCTTCAGCATAAACCCGTATTTGCTTCGGATATAATCGTTCAGCGCGTTGATGTAGTTGTTTTGCTGTTGGAGGAGTTCTACGGCGGTGATTGCGCCTGCGTTGAATTTGGCTCGGTGTGCTTCAAATGATTGTGAATAAGCGTTTTGCTTCACCCTGTCGGTTTCAAATTGCTTTTCGGCAATTGCTGTGTTGCTGTATTCGGTCAGGAGGGTCTGTTGCAGGTTTTGTGTCGTTTGCCTGTTTTCCAATTGCGTTTGCTGCAACGCTATGGTGCTGCGCCGCACATTCGATTTCGTCTTGAATTTATCGAACAGGGGGATGCTCACGGTCAGTCCCACTTGCTGGTTGAAGCGGTCTGAGAGTTGCGTGCCGTAACCGGAAAAAGTGCTGTGCCCCGTGCCGATGCTTCCGCCCAGCGACAGCGTGGGATAGTATGCCGAGCGCGCGATTTTCAATCCCGTTTCGGCTATTTCCACCTCATAATCGCTTATCCTGAAATCCGGCAGCGTATTCACCGCCTGTTCCATGAAGGCATCGAGCGCGGGCATTGCCGTCATTGCTGCAATGGCTTCATCGTCGGGATAAATCAGTGTGAGCGGCTGCAAAAGGTTGATAGCCAGCAGGTTTTTCATCTCGAGCAGGTTGTTGTCCTTGTTGATAATGGCGGTTGCCACCTCGTTTCGGTCGCTCACCCATTGCGCCTCGAGCAACAGGAAGTCGCTCTCCAAAATCTCGCCCGCTTGACGGCGCACCCGTCCCTGATTGAGTTGCTCCTCGCTTGCCGCGAGCAGGGCTTGGCGGTATTTCAGCAGTTCGTCGTTACCGATTGCCGTCAGAAATGTTTGCAACACCCTGATAACCAATTCATTATCATATTGCTTGGTCTTGTGCGCCGATTGCTCAAGCGACAGTCGATTTTGCCTGATGTTCTCGCTGATTTGCCCCCCTTGAAAAAGGACGACACCGGCATTGACCTCGTAAGAGCCATTCCAAGCGGCATCCGTCCCGCTCGTATGCCCCACTCCTTCATTGAGCGTAGCCGAAACATCGGGCAGCCGCTCCATTTTGGACTGTTCATAGACGCTTTTCTTCGCATCTTCGTTCAACCTCACCCCCTCGCGACCATAATTGTGGTCGATGGCATATTCGATACAATCCGCCAAACTCATCCTCAACGTGTCGGCAGCCGCCTGTGCACTCACCGGCGATACCATCGCCAGCCCCGCAATAACAAATAATCCTCTCTTTTTCATTTTTTTAATTTTTAATTTCTTATAACTCATTTCACTTCTCGCGCTTCACGCATAGTTTCTGTGTAAGCCACATAAACCGCAAACAGCATCAATACAACTCCTAAACTAACCATTTTCTTTAAGTTTTAAATTTAACTTCTACTTGTTTTTTGAGAGCTCTCTATTTGTGAAGACAGATGAGGGTGGAAAATATTTTAAATGTTCGGGAGACGAGAAAGAATCGCACCCTGCAAAAATTAATTGGGAAACCGGTTATGGTGTTTGAAACAAAATTATTAGGGTGCCACCGCTATTTGTATGGGAAGCACCTTTGTGTGTGCCGAATTCTATGTTAACTTCCAAATAAAATCATAAAAAAATTCATTAATTTAACTTTTTTTAAGCTGCCTCTTGTTTTGCAGGACGAATATAATCTTTTTTATAAAACTCCTTGCTGTTGACAAGAGCAAACATGATATGCACCAATTTGTTCTTTACATTGTTGAGTACGACCCCTTTGTGTTTGCCCTCAGCCAT
>BNTT01000285.1 GCA_025996815.1 Bacteroidia bacterium | reverse complement strand
AAGAACGACCGGAAAGGATTTGAGGAGTTGGCATCTTGGCTATCTACCAAACTTGTTCCGGCACTCGATGTTCATTTCACGATGGAAGCCACCGGCGTTTATTACGAGGGTTTGGCTTATTTTTTGCAGGAGCGCGGTTATTCTGTTCATGTCGTTCTTCCCAATCAGGCGAAGAAATATGGACAAAGTTTGGGCATCGAAATTAAGACAGACAAGATAGATGCCAAAACCTTAGCTCGAATGGGTTTGGAGAGAAAACTCAGAAATTGGGAGCCATTTTCAACTGTCTTTCGAGAGCTCAAGCAATTAGGTAGAGAACGCGATGCGCTCATTCAAGCCCGTACAGCTGCATTAAATCAGCAACATGCCTACACTCATCAGGGAAAACCGGTAGCAACATCGCTGGACAGAATTCAAGAAGTGGTTGAATTTCTAAGTAAAAAGATTGTTGAAATTGAACAGGAGATTAAATCAACAGTCAATAGCGACGCGGCTCTAACAAAGCGTCTGGGATATGTAATGAGCATCAAAGGCGTGGGGTTGATTACGGCAGTGTGCATCGTTGCGGAAACAAACGGGTTTGCCGCAATCCACAGCATAAAGCAACTGACAAGTTATGCCGGATTGGATATAAAAATCAGAGAATCAGGCACATGGAAAGGAAAAGCCAGAATCAGCAAAAAAGGAAACAAGTATATCCGTAAAGCCCTGTATTTCCCAACTTTTTCCAAGATACAACACGATGCGGCAACGAAAGCAAAATATCAGCGTTTACGGGATAAAAAAGGGATACCAATGGTTGCGGCAGTTGCACAGCAAAGAAAATTATTGGGTTTAATTTACACGTTATGGAACAAACAAGAAAATTTTTCATCGGTTGTTTAAAAAGATAAATATCAGGTAAAGAGGAGCATAAGTCTTCCTTTGGATATATAAAAAAGGTAGTGGAAAACTGCTTAACAGTCCCACTACACAAGATAAACTTCAGTACAAAGTATCGCATGAAGTCTTCCTTTGGATGCACAAAGGTAAGTATATTTTCTTAGGAATCGAACAATTGTTGAAAAGTTGTTGATAAAAAAATGGCTGAAAATTTGGATTTTAACACAGTATCTCAGTAGCAAAAAGTTACACACCCTCCCCTCCCAACCTCATTATCTCATTTTTTTCTCCCTTAGTAGCCAAAACGTGTCCCCATCCTCCCTCCCCCTTATTCCCTTATTCTATTGATGATGAGAAAAATAAGGGAATAAGGGAGGGGGAGGGTAATAAATATTCGAGGGCTATTACGAGGTTGTTTTGTTAAGAAAATTAGGTAAAAATGAGGTTTAAGAACTATCTTGTGGCAAGTTTCCATTTACCCACACCAAACATTATAGAATCATTTTTAATGCGTTGACCCTGCTTCGCCGGTTAATTCTTTTGTTGGGTTGCTATTTTTTTAGCCTCGCAGAGGCGATATGTGCATAACCGTGGGTGGAGCGAAGCGTAACCTACGGAAAATAGCCCTCTCCCTCTCCTAAGCCCTGCAAGGGCGAGATTATGATAATGCCGCCCTTGCAGGTGGGGTGGCGTAAATCTAAAAATAATCAAATAAAAATGCCAACCATCAATTATTTTCATTACCTTTGCGCTGTAAAATTATCAATAAAAATAGCGCATTATGAAAGATGAAAATTATTGGAAAGAAATGGCTTCAAGCCGACGCTGGGAGAATAAGGCATTAAAAGCCCGGATGGTGGAAATAACAGATGGGCGAGAAAAATGGAAGGCAAAAGCGATGACTGCCCAAACGGAGAACGCAACGCTTAAAAAAAGTATGGAGGCGATTAAAAAAAAACTTCATCAAATAGACCTTTTGTAACGGAAGAGAAGCCGAAGTTATCTCATTACAGTATAACGATTATCACGCTTTTCTTGAAATCGAAACTTCTTACTTCTTGCAGATTTAGAAGTGTCAGCAGTGCTTTGTCCATTATGATACTGACATTAAGCATTGATTTGAAAGACGTTAGAACTCCGTCTCGCAGCACGGGAATGCTGTGGGTCAAGAAGTTGGGTTATTATTGTCTTACCGCAGCGAAAGAGAAAGCAGATGATTGGATATTGATTTTTGATGAAAGTATCGGGATAGGCAAAGAAACGATGTTGCTCATTTTGGCGATACGTCGCAGTCAAATAGATTTTACCCGTCCGCTGACTACGCAAGATATGACGCCATTAGTTG
>BNTT01000284.1 GCA_025996815.1 Bacteroidia bacterium | reverse complement strand
GATTGTATTAATATGCTACAAACGGAACTGCCCGAAGCAAATACGATGGGCTTCTTTACCAACGACAAAGAGAATGATTACAACGACGGGGTTAACACGACGGGCGCAGAGCGCAAGGCTAACATACTTGGAGAATTGAATGCGTTTGAACAGGGTAAAGGTGACATCGACATCTTACTAACAACTCAAAAGGGTGCCGAGGGGCACAACTTCCACGCGAATCAAAATAAAAACGACGACTGTTATATATTTTTTGACGACTGGAATACGGGGGTGCAGTTCGCGGGTCGCTTCCGCGATGGTCTGCGTACACTCACTTTGATAGGCGAGTTCGGC
Source organism: Bacteroidia bacterium (assembly GCA_025996815.1). Classification (GTDB taxonomy): domain Bacteria; phylum Bacteroidota; class Bacteroidia; order Bacteroidales; family Azobacteroidaceae; genus Azobacteroides. The sequence goes on along the minus strand of BNTT01000284.1, from coordinate 1,934 downwards.
GGCGATGAAATAAAGACCCCCACTTGTACGGCTCGTTATGTAGCGGACGGATTGTCCTTTAAAGAGCGGCATGGCAAAGAGGAGGCGGCTTCCAACTTATTGATACGCAAGCGGGGTATTGTGCGACTGCCGTATGAATTGCGACAAATATACAACATTGGGGAGGTGGTGGTAGGTGACGCGCTGTTTGATGTCGCACCAAAGGGAGCTAGCCTATCATTCCTTCAAATAGTGGAGGGCGATATGCAGGAGGTTATGCTTGGCGACCTGCACAAAACACGCCAAAAAGAGTTATTAAAAGCCTTCGCCGACCTTTGTATAGAGTTCGATAAAGAAATTGGGGTATTCGCAAACTTGTCCCTTCTGTACGCACAAGTTCAGGCTAAAATAGAAGGTGGTGCTGATTCAAATAAGGTGCTCTGGCTGTTGTCTGATAACCTGCGGAGGTACGGCTTGTTGGATAACTTCGCAGTGCCTTATGTTAGACCCGCTTATGTTACCCTTGGTGGTGAAATATATATTCCGGGCACCAAAGGGAAACGCAAGGGCAAGGCAGTAGGTAAGGCTTGGGATAAACCATACCCGAAGGAATATCTATCATTTATTGCCGAAGGTGGGGAAGGCTTTGATGTGCAAAAGAGATACAGCGGACACCACTTGAAAAGTGTTGATATTGCCGCGTTATATGCAAATGGTGGTAGTGAAAAGATGCGAAAAAATTTGTATCCGCATTCTATATATACAAATGGAGATACAAAAAAATTCGCAAAAACAATGAACAATCCACCACCACCACCACCGCCACCACTGCCAACAATAAAGGTAATAAAAGAGCCTCAACACCATACCGCCGCTAATCTCCTGGCAGGCGGCTATTACGGTGAGGTCGAAGCGGAACTATACGAAGGGTTAATACCCGAAGAAGACTTTAAAGACGTATTGACGGGCGAGCCGTGCCCGTTTTGATGCCAAATACCAAATAGGTTTTTTTGTGCCGCAAATTTCATGGCAATATTTCCTTTGTTGAGGTTTATGTTTCAGTGGGCGGTGGGGGGTGGTATACATATTTTCTAATATTTTCTGATTTATCTATACCGCAATTGCCTTTTTGACTTTGATAATGGTAGGCTTCGACTTGCCTGTTAGTTTGGCTATATTGTTGAGGCTCAAGCCTTGCTTAATGTACTTAATCACTTCTTTATTTTCATTTTTCAAAGTTTCAATGCTTTTGGTGTCGCCCTTGTGTCGCCCAACACTACCACCGTTATTGATATGGTTTGCGTAACCACTTGCCATTCGTTGGCGAATCTGTGTGCGCTCCATGCTTGCGAACTCCGCTAACATCGTAATCATTAACTTGCTACTAATACTAACTTCTTTTGTGCTATTTAAAGTTTCAATGCCTAAATTATGAATGTACAGACTAATTTTGTTTTCATTCAATAATTCCACCGCCTTCAACACTTCAATCGTATTGCGCCCTAACCGCGACAATTCCGATATCAGAACTTTTTCCACCTTGTTGTTGGTGCAATATTCAATCATTGCGGATAGTTCGGCACGCTCCTCATTTTTCTTTGCGCCGCTTACTTTTTCGCTGAATGTATTAACAACATCAAAGCCCTGTTTCCCTGCAAACGCTGTGAGGTCGCTTACTTGTCTCTCAAACTCTTGTACACTTGTCGAAACACGTGTGTAGATAACTGTTTTCATACCGTTGTATCTTTTATTTGTTTTCATGGTGCAAAGGTACAAAAAAGTTTTGATAGTAAACATAAATCTAAAAGAAATATCTTTACTTTTATGGAAGTTTAACATTGTGGTAAAAAGGCAATCTTTAAGATTTATTTTTACCACTTATTTTATTTTACTACTCTGCTTTGATTGGGCGACTAATACGGTTTTCAATTTCAAAATTAACATAGTCTTTTTCT
>BNTT01000283.1 GCA_025996815.1 Bacteroidia bacterium | reverse complement strand
ATCCATCTTGCCATTCAAAAACGCCCGCTGCGTAAATTCGCCCGCGCGAGCCAGCGCACAGCCATTCGCCAACAGCAACGTCAAAATCTCCTGCTGAATGAACACCGACCCGTGGCACGAAATCTCCACCGTGTCTTCGCCCGTGAAGGAGTGTTGCGCGCGAAAAACAGCCACCAATACCTCATCGAGAGCACCCCCCAGCCCCCCCTCAAGGGGGGAGTCGATTGTGCCAAAGCAGACCGTATTTGCCTGCTGTTCAGCAATTTTCTGCTTGTTCTTAGCCGTAAAAATTTTATCAACAATCGAAAAGGCATCCCTTCCTGAAACTCGGACGACGGCAATCCCACCCGTTCCGGGAGGGGTTGAGATGGCGCAGATGGTGTTGTGTGTGTTCATAATTTATATTCTTTCCAAAACTTTGCCAATCAGCCCTTCAAACGAGCCTTTGTACTCCGTATTCATCTCGCCGGCATAGCGTCCGGCAATAATCAGGCAGGCGGTCATCGCCTTGTGCCCCATCAAGGCAGCCAAACCTGCCAATGCGGCACTTTCCATCTCGTAGTTGGTGATTTTCAGACCATTATATTCAAACAATTCAATGAGTGTGTTTTGGTCGGGATTTGCCAACCCCAGCCGCACCTGCCGCCCTTGCGGACCATAAAACCCACAGGCAGAAATAGTTATGCCTCTAATCATATTGTGCCCGACACGATTCAACAGTTCGTCATCGGAACGCACAAAATAAGGCTCTGCCAGCCATTTGCTCCATCGCGTGTGCTGCGTAAATTTATCCACCAGTTTAGAGTTATTCAATTTTGCGCCGCCTTCGTAAAAATAGAGCAAACCATCCATACCCATCGAGATTTCCGAAGCCATGGCAGAAGCCTTCAGAAGCGGCAATCTCGGCATTATGGATTATTACAAGATGAATAATATCCAAGCCGACACGAGTATGCGGACAACGATTGCAAAGCCGGCGAAAAAATGAGGACAATTTCACCCGACCAATTGCCAATCAACGCCGACGGCTCGGTGTTTCACCTGCACCTGAAGCCGGAGCAGTTGGCAGACAAGGTCGTGATGATGGGCGACCCCGAGCGGGTGCCCGTGATGGTGCGAAATTCCCGATTTTGCAGGTCAAATTCCACCGAATCGAAACGAGAAGCGACAACGGGCACCCGCTCGGGGTCGCCCATCATCACGACCTTGTCTGCCAACTGCTCCGGCTTCAGGTGCAGGTGAAACACCGAGCCGTCGGCGTTGATTGGCAATTGGTCGGGTGAAATTGTCCTCATTTTTTCGCCGGCTTTGCAATCGTTGTCCGCATACTCGTGTCGGCTTGGATATTATTCATCTTGTAATAATCCATAATGCCGAGATTGCCGCTTCTGAAGGCTTCTGCCATGGCTTCGGAAATCTCGATGGGTATGGATGGTTTGCTCTATTTTTACGAAGGCGGCGCAAAATTGAATAACTCTAAACTGGTGGATAAATTTACGCAGCACACGCGATGGAGCAAATGGCTGGCAGAGCCTTATTTTGTGCGTTCCGATGACGAACTGTTGAATCGTGTCGGGCACAATATGATTAGAGGCATAACTATTTCTGCCTGTGGGTTTTATGGTCCGCAAGGGCGGCAGGTGCGGCTGGGGTTGGCAAATCCCGACCAAAACACACTCATTGAATTGTTTGAATATAATGGTCTGAAAATCACCAACTACGAGATGGAAAGTGCCGCATTGGCAGGTTTGGCTGCCTTGATGGGGCACAAGGCGATGACCGCCTGCCTGATTATTGCCGGACGCTATGCCGGCGAGATGAATACGGAGTACAAAGGCTCGTTTGAAGGGCTGATTGGCAAAGTTTTGGAAAGAATATAAATTATGAACACACACAACACCATCTGCGCCATCTCAACCCCTCCCGGAACGGGTGGGATTGCCGTCGTCCGAGTTTCAGGAAGGGATGCCTTTTCGATTGTTGATAAAATTTTTACGGCTAAGAACAAGCAGAAAATTGCTGAACAGCAGGCAAATACGGTCTGCTTTGGCACAATCGACTCCCCCCTTGAGGGGGGGCTGGGGGGTGCTCTCGATGAGGTATTGGTGGCTGTTTTTCGCGCGCAACACTCCTTCACGGGCGAAGACACGGTGGAGATTTCGTGCCACGGGTCGGTGTTCATTCAGCAGGAGATTTTGACGTTGCTGTTGGCGAATGGCTGTGCGCTGGCTCGCGCGGGCGAATTTACGCAGCGGGCGTTTTTGAATGGCAAGATGGAT
>BNTT01000282.1 GCA_025996815.1 Bacteroidia bacterium | reverse complement strand
GATATTTGGGAGTTTAGAACATTATATCAAGGAATTAAGTATAGGCTTTTGGCTTTTTGGGATAAATCAGACAGCCAAAAAACCTTAGTGGTTTCTACACATGGCTTTATAAAAAAGAAAAGTAAAGTTCCCGATAATGAAATCAGAAAGGCAGAGCAAATGAGAGAACAATATTTCAAAGAAAAAGTTAAAAACATGCAGAACCGCATCGAATATCCACGCCGCAAGGGAAGGAGCATCATCAGCACCACCAACAACGTAATCATAAATTGCGGGTGTCAATATCTTGCCATCTTGACCTAATAGACCGCATTTATTGCCTTCGTATGAGCCGCTTCCATCACCTTTTTCGTAGATATTTCCATAACTGTCCGATGACCAATCATACCAAAATCTATCTATCTTATCTCCGTAGTCAATTATTTTCACTCCTTTGTGATTGAAGACAGACCAACGGTTATTTTCATCTTGGAGTGCATAGCCTGTACCAAGCACCGGCTTAACAGCTTTATAAATCATCGGTACAATCAAATCACCGTTTGCATCAACAATGCCAATCTGGTAATCATCCCCATCCCTGTCCCCATTAGAAACGTAGGCTGTTCTGTATTCAAATAAACCAATGTCGCCATATTTGGGTTCGATAAGATACGAGCCGTCTTTTCTTATGACACCCCATTTATTTCCATTTACAACGGGAGCCAATCCAGTATGAAATTGTCGTGCATAATAAAACTGTGGTGCAATCACTTCCTTTCCGGTCATGTCCATATAACCATATTTGCCGTCAAGTTTGAAACTAATCATTCCATCAGAGGCATCAGAGTCCTCATAATTTGGGCTACCATACTTAAACGGAGTAATTTCTTTTCCGTGTGTATCTACCACACCCCAATATTCGTCACCTTTTTTTTGCGCCCATGCAACCCCATTGTAAAAGCGGTAGGGTTCGTGACCATAGATGCCCTCCCAATCAACGGATGGGTCGCCTTTGTTTACACTCTGCGCGAATGATTGCGCGATAAACACTGATAGTGCCACTGCACTTAAAAAACTTTTCTTTTTCATAACTTTTTATTTTTATTTTTTTTTTACTAATTCATCTTCAAGAATATCTACCAACGGAAGATTACCTTGTAAGTCATATCTGAAGCCAGATATGAAGCCATATTCGTATGGCTTAACTGTGACCACTTCATAAATCTCTCTGTCGCGAATAAAGACAACGTTGTCCCCTACTTGGAACTTTGCTTTTTTTTCATCCATAACAAATAATTTTTTTTGTTGCCCTCCAGTCCCCAAAGAGCGAATTTTACAATAATTTAAAAAAGTTCAGAGGCATGGGACTATTCACTTATTCTGCTCTGAGGTTCCGCATGACCCACACCGATGAACAAGTGAATAGTCCCATGCCTCTTTACAAAAAGAGGACATGGTACTATTCGCTGATTATCCTTCGGTGTTGAATTTTGCGGATTCAGAACAAGGATAATACGATAACTGTCTCTATTTCAATAAAAAACATAATTGAACAACGCTTTGTCCAAAAATTTCGGCGGCAAAGGTATGTAATTATTTTGAGATACGCAAGCGTTTTTGAAAAAAAATCAAAAATAATTTTCAAATTGCCTGACAAAATTAATAATGACTATCCGCAATCATACCACTTGGCATTCGCTCCTCGTCCCGCAGGGACAGCACTTTATTAACCGTATGCTTTAGCTTACGGACAAGACTAAATCATGCTCTCTCAAGTCCCGCATGGGACGACACTTTATTGGCTATATCTAATGTGTCGTCCCTGCGGGACTATGAGGTTGTTGTCATTCCCGTACCGTAAGCTAAAGCATACGGTTAATAAAGTGCTGTCCCTGCGGGACAAAGCCACAAATTACTTGTATGATGCTATTTAGCGGTATGATTGCGGATAATCATAAAATTAATTATCCAAAACTTAGATTTGTATGTGGCAGTTCCACCTGCAATTTCACTTTGGCTTTTAATGCAGTAAATACCCGCATCAAGGTATCAATCGTTACATTACTTGCACTATGTTCCAGCCGCGAAATTTGCGTTTTCTGCACACCCACCAATTCGCCAAGTGCTTCTTGCGTTAATTGCCGCTCTTGCCGTGTCTGCTTGATGGCTTTCCCAATCAAGTCCATTTGCAATTCATATTCAAACCTGTCTCTTTCGGGTGTTCCTTGTTTTCCCAAAAGTTCATCCTGAACTTCATCTAATGAGTATGTTTTCATATTTATATATTTTTAACTTTTTCTTTGAAATATTGTTCTCTCA
>BNTT01000281.1 GCA_025996815.1 Bacteroidia bacterium | reverse complement strand
TAATCCGAATAGCCTATTTCGTCGGCAATTTCCATGATGTTTGCGTCGGATTCCAGCAGGCGGTGCGCGAATTTTTCTATGCGCAGCCTCATGATGTAGGTGTAGATGGGCACGCCGGTCTGCTGTTTGAAATGCTCTTCGAGCAGTCGCCGCGAGAGTGGCACGAGGGGGAGCAAGTGGTTGATAGTCAGTTTTTTGTGGGAGTTTTGATAGATATATTGCAGCACGATTGACACGTATTTGTCGTTGGTGGCGTAAACATCCGTCGATTGGCGCGTGGTGATGTGGGTGGGCATCACCAGCACGTCGTCGTGGTGCGCCTTGGGGTTTTGTATCATCCGGCTCATCAGTTGCGCGGCTTCGTAGCCGCCTTTTTCAACGGCTTGGTTGAGCGACGAGAGCGGCGGGTCGGAGAGCGAGCAAACAGCCTCGTCGTTGTCTACGCCCAGCAGGGCGATTTCTTCGGGTATTTTGATGCCGCATTGCTTGCATACTTCGGTGATGTGATGCCCCTGATTGTCGTCGCAAGCCATCATGGCGATGGGTTTGGGCAGCATTTTTAGCCACGCGATGAGCGACTGCGGCTCATAATCCCAAAGTTCCGTGAAGGCGGCGTTCTGATATTCGTAAAAATGCTTATCCAGGCGGTATTTGCTAATCTCGTTCACAAAGCCCTCGCAGCGTTCCGACGACCACACGATGTCTTTAAAGCCATAAAAGGCAAAATGTTTAAACCCTTTCCGGATGAAATAGTCGGCACACATCTCGCCTGCCAAATGGTTGGCTCCGGCGATGTTGGGGATGGTTGTGAAGCGCGATTGAAACTCCTGAGCGATTGCCATGATACCGTTTTTCGCAAAAATCCTTACGTGGTCGGTCGCATAGAACTGCCCGATGATGCCGTCGGCTTTCCACTCTTTTGCCCAGCGTAGCACACCTGCCATGCCGTGTTTGGCAGGATACGACGGCGGCATTTTGCACAGCACCCACGGCTCGTGCGTCGGTTCCTTGGAATAGCGGACAATGCCTTTCAAAAGATTTTTCGCATATTCCTCCGACAAATCAGAGAGAAAGATGATTCGCGGCATCGTTACTTTTTCAGAAAAGTGGCTATTTCGTCCCAATTTTTGGTCATGGGCGAGGTGGATATTTCGTGTCCGGCATTTTCAAAGGACTTGAAAGTGCAGGGTGCACCCCTTTCGGCGAGTTGCCCGGCAATGTATTCGGAGCCATACATCCCTATCGCGCCCATTTTGAGTATGCTGTAAGGCACCTCACGGTCGGCATTGCCGTGAAAAAGCAATGTTGGGGCAGGTGGGGAAGCCCACGCCAGTGTGCCGTTGGTGGTGAAGATGGCACCGGCAAAGGATATGACCCCCGCATAGTTAAACTCCTGCGGCAGAGACTTCGCCTGCGGCGTGCGGTTGCACAGTTCATATTCGCCCTGCAAGACCGTGATGGCTCCGGCACTCGACCCGCAGGAAAAAATCCGTTGGGGATTGACGTGCCATTCTTCGGCGTGCGTCAGCACATAGCGGCTCGCATCGAAAAGGTCTTCGACTGCGAGCGTGAGGGCACGACCAAAAGCGGGAATAAACTGCGCGAGTTCGCCCTCCGTTGCCTGCGACAGGTCTATCCGGGTCTTCGACTCCTTCAGCCCCAGGCGGTAATCAATAGCGACCACCACATAGCCATTCTCGACCAGCCGGCGATAGAAAGGCAGATAGTCTGCATCGTCGCGCGTGCCATTCGCAAAGCCGCCGCCAAAAACAAAAATCACGCACGGCTTGTTTTCAACAGCCGACCCGCCCGTTTGAGCGTCGTATTTGTCGAGGCGCAAGGTGTCCGTTCCCTGAATGGAATAGACAAACGTCTGTTTTTCGGAGGCGTTCCCGTTGTTTGTCTTGACCGAACAGCAGGAAACAGTTACGAAAATCAGCAAAAAAGCAAAACATTTAATTTTCATATTATTGCGTATATAATTTATTCATCCACCGAGAGCACCAGACGGAGACCCAGGGCAGCGTAGCGATAGGTGATGGATAGCCCTTTGTTGCGCCGCGCCACATGACAATACGTCTGCATATCAAGCCAACTCCCGCCGCGAATCACGTGCTCTACAACCTTCGTCTCATCTTCGTCGGGTTCGGGACCCGTAGGGTTGATCTGCGTCGAATCACTATAAGCAGCATAGATATCCGAACACCATTCCCAGACATTGCCTGTCATATCGAAAATACCCAATTCATTGGAGTCTTTGCTGCGGATTTCGTGTTTTGCTCGCATCCAACCGGGAAGGTCTCTATTTTCACTGTTAT
>BNTT01000280.1 GCA_025996815.1 Bacteroidia bacterium | reverse complement strand
AGATAATATCGGGTTAAAGCGTAATTTCAGGGCAAACGCATCAAAATAAAGTCATATTCTGTGATTTTGTTTCGGCTGTTACGCCGGAAGGCGTAGCAGACGGAATCAGAAGCGCAGAATACGGCTGAAATTTGATGTGTTAGCCCTGATTTCGCCAAGATTTTTCAGAAAAACATTCAAAATATTTGGTGGATTGAAAAATATGTCGTACCTTTGTGGTGTCATTGAGCGATTAGTAGTGGTCTGATAGCCGGCTCGAATCCGGAATCGTTCACGGGGGAAGAAGAGGGAGGTAATGCCCCCGCTTCGCCCACCTGCCCGGCAGAGCGATAATCTGTCAAGATAAAGTGGATACTTAATAGTGTCCACTTTTACTTTTTCCATAGCACTTTCAACAAATCTTTATCCATGTAGTAAATATTTGGCACTTTATGTAACTCTCCTGTTTTCTGATATTTAGTAACTTCACGGTCAACAGCACTACGTAATTCCTTGTATTTATCTGCTTTACCAAAATAAAATAGAGCATTATCCGCCTTACGGGCATCTTTGATGCTTTTTCTGATTGTGTCTTCGCCAGCTTTTCCAATTGATTTGACATCCCACGTTTGCTCGTCAAATCCGAGGTCAGGAACAGGATAACCAATACCTTGCTCCGGCAAAAATTCCACTTGCTTGCCATTATGTTTGGCAAGCAGTAGCCCAACAGTTGTCTCTGCCTCGCCTCCACCACCTGTAGGCGTAAATTGATGGTCTTTGTGATACACATTAAACCCGCCCGAATCATAATCGAAATAGGCTTTCGTCCAACAACTTGGGTCGTAGGAGTCATACTTTTCACGTGCGCGCAGAACATAATTTGATTGCAAAACAGATTCTTATTTACATATTTTTTGCAAAGGTAATGTTTTATTTTTGAATTGAAAAAACGATTTTCAATGATTTCGCCAAGATTTTTCAGAAAACATTCAAAAAAGGTTTGGTGGACTGAAAAATATGTCGTACCTTTGCAGCATGGAAGAGCAATCTTCTTAGCGTATGCTAAGGCATGGCGCCACTGCAGAGGGAGATTAATCTCCCTGCTGTTTTTTAAATAGTCGCCTCACTTTTCCCTTTTCATAAGCCCACACCTCATCTAAATCGGCGGTTTGCAATAAACGGGTATGTATATACCGCCGGAGATAGGTGTCGGATGCGCCTTTGTTGTTATCAACAATAACTCTTGATGATTGTTTTGCCCCATGAGAAAGCATACGCCTTAGCTTTGTTGTTTTGAAAGGAGGCATAAACCCCTCATATTCATAAAACAAATCATCAATTTGTAAGTCAGGACACTTCCAATCATATTTTGTTCCGTCAAGTGCGCCATATATTTGCCGATATTCCTCCGATTTGAAGTGAACAACAGGTGTCAGTTTGACTATTCGCCCCGCTTTGGCAAATTGATTGGCTATATTAAGAATCGCTTTGTAGTCGGATTTCTTTTTGTCCACCAACGGATGGATAAACACTCGCCCTCCATTTTTATATTTTTTGTGCAATTGGAACTTTTCAGTCTTTGCCATTATGTTTAATTTATATTGAAATAACAATATCCGCGCAAATTTTCTGCAAAGGTAACGTTTTATTTTTGAATTGGCAAAACAATTTTCAATGATTGTGCCGGTAAGATTTTTTTTCACAAAAATTAGGATATGTCAATAAAAATGCGTATATTTACAAAAAAATGTGAAAACTGCGCATTTTATTTGGTGGAATGAATAATAATGCTTATATTTGCACGGTTATTTTGCAAAACGAATGCGGCAATTTAACAAAATTAGTTTGGTATTTAATAAAAATTAAACAAAAATGAGCGAAGTTTCAACAATTCAGTTAACTAATTTCGGTAAACTATTACTTGAAAAAGGTATAACTAAACGCCAATTAGCGAAACATCTTGGAATGCACGAAAATGGGATGATTCGCCTTTTGAGTAATCCGGATATTAAACGGAGCCGGTTGATTCAGATTGCCGAATGTCTAAACGAAACGCTTGCCACATTGGAGGCATTAGTCTATCATTCGAAACTACAGTCCCAGCAAATCCAAGATGCTGCCGCAGAGAAGAGAGAGACAATAGTGGAGGCAGTGGCGGAGCCACCGGCAGTAACAGCAGAGCAAGTCAGCGATGCTTCGGAAAGCGATGCTGTAAATAGTGACACAATCTTGCCGCTACTGGCAGAAATTTTGAATTGGTATAGGCGCTTAGGTCGCCCTTGTTAATGCATTATATTTCAATCTTATAGGCTCATGAAAGACCATTCTTTTAATGGTCAAATCAAAGATTGACCCCATAAAAGCCTTTCTACTGTACCGA
>BNTT01000279.1 GCA_025996815.1 Bacteroidia bacterium | reverse complement strand
CTGGTTCAATTGGCTCAAATATCCTGTTTTCCATTTGGATTTGAATATCAACAGTTACACAAAATTTGCCGACCTTGAAAATGCGCTTGAGGCATTATTATCGCGAATAGAAGAAGTTTGGGGTGCCAATGATTCCGAAAAAGCATTTTCAACCCGCTTGGAGGGTTTGATGCGCCGTGCTTACGAAAAAACAGGCAAGCGAGTGGTTATTCTGGTGGATGAATATGATAAACCACTTACAAGCACCTTGCATAATCCCGAACTGCACGAACAAATCCGCGAAGCATTGAGCGGGTTCTATGGCGTGCTCAAAACAGCAGACCAATATTTGCGTTTTCTTCTGCTAACCGGAATTACCAAGTTTTCAAAAGTGAGTATTTTTAGCCAATTGAACCAGTTGCAGGATATAAGTATGGATGAAAGATATGCCGGAGTATGCGGCATTTCACAATCTGAATTAATTGACAATTTTGAGCCGGAAATACAAGCATTGGCAGAAAGACGAAAAATGAGTTACGAAGAAACGCTTGCCGAACTCAAAAAACGTTACGATGGCTATCATTTTGCAAAGGAAAGCGAAGGAATATATAATCCTTTTAGTTTATTAAATACGTTTGCCAGTAGAGATTTTGCTTATTATTGGTTTTCGACCGGAACGCCCACTTTTCTTGTAAAAATGCTCAAAGATGCCAATTTTGATATTCCCGACCTTGAAAGCGATGTTACCATTGATGCTCCAATGATCGCAGATTATCGTGTCGGAGATGAAAACCCGCTTCCCTTGCTCTATCAAACAGGATATCTTACTATCAAAGATTTCGACCAATTATTCAACGAATATCGCTTGGGCTTTCCAAACGAAGAAGTGAAATATGGTTTTTTGAACGAATTACAACGCCTGTATTCTCCAAGTGCACAACAAAATTCGGACTTTAACAGTTCTAAATTCGTAAAAGACTTAATGGCTGCCAATGTGGACGGCTTTATGACCCGGCTTCGCGCTTTTTTTGCTGACATTCCTAATGATTTAAGCAACAAATCGGAAAAAGATTACCAAACTTCTTTTTATCTGCTTTTCAAATTGATGGGACAATTTGTGCAAACCGAAGTGAAAAGTGCCGTTGGTCGCGCCGATGCCGTTGTCTGGTTGAAAGACACCGTGTATGTTTTTGAATTTAAACTGTCCGAAAATGCCTCTGCCGAAGAGGCGCTCCGGCAAATCGACGACAAAGGTTATCTGATTCCGTATAGTGCCGGTAACCGGAAAGTGGTGAAAATCGGTGCGGAATTTAGCCGGACCGACCGAACACTAAACCGTTGGATAAACTCATAATGCAATTGAAAATCGTATGAAAAATAAGAGTATTTTAAAAATCAAGAAGGTCGTTACTATACTGACCGTGTGTGCAATGCAATTGATTTTGCCGTCTAATGTAAAGGCGCAAAATGTTGGCGACAGCCCGACAGGCTTATTATGCAACCTTCTCTCGCATCCCGAACTGAGTGTCATCACAGACCGGAATCCATCTTTCGGATGGATAGTTCCTGCCGATGGGCAAACGGCTTACAGGATAATCGTATCGTCGAATAAGGCGGCCGCACAACGCTTGGATGGCGATGTCTGGGATAGCGGCAAAGTGAAATCTTCGCAATCAATCAACCTGCTCTACTCCGGCACCGCACTGAAGCCCGGGCAAAGTTACTGGTGGCGGGTATGTACCTGGAATAAGAACGGCAAACCTTCCGCTTTCAGCGAAATTCAGCGTTTCAATACAGGCGACTGGAACAAAACCCGCAACTGGAAAGGCGAAAGCAACTGGGTGCAAATCACATTGGAGAACGACAGTTCGATATGGACATTCGAGAACCGGCATCCTGTCTCTTATCATACGGTTTATCCGGTGAAAAGCATTCAACGGGCAGCAGGTATCCATTTCTTCGACTTCGGTAAAGCCGCTTTTGCCAATGCTGCTTTTACAATCACTTCGCCTGAATCGAAAGACATCACTCTACGCATCGGCGAAAAAGCGGAAGCAGATACCATCAACCAACATCCGGGCGGTGGCGTAATATACGTGGAATATCCGTTCCACCTGAAAGAGGGGACACATTCCTATTCGTTGGATATACCCCGTTTCGTACCGCATTACGCACACAGTCAGGCTATGCCTGCCCATTTGCCGGAAGTAATTCCATTCCGGTATCTGGAAATTGTGGCAGGAGTGCCGGTAACCGTCGGACAAATGGAACAGCGGCTTTATTTCTTCGTAATAACGAGCCATGACTGAACGGTCGCCGGTCTGCATGTAGTCAGCCCAAGTCATCAGCGGGATATGCAGAATCCACTCTGTAGGCCACGTTGCATGATATATCATGTTT
>BNTT01000278.1 GCA_025996815.1 Bacteroidia bacterium | reverse complement strand
GTATTGCTCCGTCAAAATTTGCAATTCCGACAAAGTTTTTTCCGTCAGCGGCTGCTGCTGTGTTATCAGATTGATGATTTCCGTTGTTTGCATACTATATTCCTGATTTTTTACCAATTCGCCACCGTGGCATTATAAACCATATCGACAATCTCTTTCACTATTTCGTTGATTAAGGCGTCTTCTACGTCGGTGAGGCTGCTGGATGCCGGAAATTCGCGGAAGGCGGTGAATGTCTGGTTAACGTCGCTGCCGTCCTCCTTGTGGTTGGTGTAACTCACGCGGATGCCCACTGTCAGGCGCGTTTGGGAGGCGTAGGCATCTTCTTTGACGGCTGTGCCCATGATGTCGTAGCCGGTGATTTCGCCCTCGATTTCGATGTCGGCGTTGTTGTTTACCGCCGTCAGACGGGTCTGTTCTACGAATCTATCGCGCAGGGCGCGTTCAAACGTGGGTGCCAAATTCGGGTTCACCAGCGTTGCGCGGTTGGGGAAATCCTGTATCGTGATGGTTTTCACAACATCGTAGTTCAATTTCCCCCCCTGAAAGCCATACGAAATGGAGCAGGCGGTGAGGAAAATTGTTGGCAATAAAGTGCAATACATTACTATTAAACGTTTCATTATGTCTGTTTTTTTACATTTCTTCAATTATATTGAGCATTTTGAATGTTGCTTTGATGGCAGCGACCGTTTGGTCGATGTCTAAACCGCTGGTTTTGAACGACTTGTCGTTAAACTCCCACTTGATGGTGGTGTGCACCAGCGCGTCGGTGCGCCCGCCGGAGGTGATGTTCACGCTGTAATCCAACAGTTTAGGCTTGGGCTTATCCAATTGCGTGTAGATTTTCCACAGTGCCTTTGAAAAGGCGTGGTATTGACCGTCGCCGGCGGCAGACTGTTCGTATTCTTCGCCGTCGATGGCGATGCGCACCGTGGCTGTGGGGCGCAATCCGTGGGTCAATGACAATGAATAATTGACCAAGTGGATTTTTTCGGCTTTTTCGGCGTGCAAAATGTCCGAGATGATGTAGGGAAGGTCTTCCTGCGTGATAATTTCCTTTTTGTCGCCAAGTTCGATGACGCGCGCGACGATTTTTTTCATCACCGCCTCGTCCACCTCCATGCCCATCGCTTCGAGATTTTTCTTGATATTGGCTTTGCCCGACATTTTGCCCAGCGCATATTTGCGCGAGCGTCCAAATCGCTCCGGCAGTAAGTCGTTGTAATAGAGGTTGTTCTTGTTGTCGCCATCGGCGTGAATGCCTGCACATTGGGTGAACACGTTGTCGCCGATGACGGGCTTGTTTTGGGGGATGCGCATACCGGCGTATGATGCCACCGTGCGGCTGACGGTGTTCAGGCGGTCTTCGGCGATGTGTGTTTTGAGTTTCAACTGGTCGTGCAGCATGGCAACGACACTCGCCAGCGGCGCATTGCCCGCCCGCTCGCCAAGCCCGTTGATAGTCGTGTGGATGCCCTGAACACCCGCGAGGACGGCTGCAAAGGTGTTCCCAATGGCTAAATCATAGTCGTTGTGGGCGTGATAATCGAAATGCAGACGGGGGTATTTCTCCACAATTTGTCGGCAAAATTCACCCGTACTGATGGGGTTCAAAATCCCCAGCGTGTCGGGCAGCATAAAGCGTTTGATGTTTGTATCTTTCAGATTATCAATGAGATAAAAGACGTATTCGGGCGAGTTCAGCATCCCGTTAGACCAGTCTTCCAGATAGATATTGATGGCGATGCCCTTCGTTTCGGCGTTTTTCACCACTTGGAGGATGTCTGCCAGATGCTGCTCCTGTGTTTTGTGCAGTTGCTCCCGGCAGTGTTTCAGCGAGCCTTTGCACAGCAAATTCATCACCTGACAGCCTGCATCGTGCACCCAATCCAATGAAACGGTGCCGTCCACGAAGCCCAAGACCTCGATTTTGTCGATATGTCCGTTGGCACGCGCCCACTTGGATATTTTCCGGACGGTCGCAAATTCGCCCTCGGAGACCTTTGCCGAGGCGATTTCTACCCGGTCCACTTTCAAGTCTTCGAGCAGCAGCAGCGCGATGTGCAACTTTTCGTCGGACGCAAAAGACACGCCCGAAGTCTGCTCGCCATCCCGCAAGGTGGTATCTAATATCTCAATTTGCTTTTTCAAATTGCTCAATTTTGTCCTTTTTGCTCAACAAATAGTCTATATCGTCGAACCCGTTGAGGAAACATTCCTTTTTGTAGCCGTTGATGGCAAACGATTCGGCGCGGGCGGTGGCGAATTGGTAAAAAATCAGGAATATAGTATGCAAACAACGGAAATCATCAATCTGATAACACAGCAGCAGCCGCTGACGGAAAAAACTTTGTCGGAATTGCAAATTTTGACGGAGCAATAC
>BNTT01000277.1 GCA_025996815.1 Bacteroidia bacterium | reverse complement strand
GGCTTGTTAAGCCATTACACGATGTGCAGGTATCGCAATCTTCGCGCAATTCTCCATCAAGAATCGACTTGAGACTTTAAAAATTAGACTTATTTTTTCAATCGACAAATAAGTTGCGTTTAAGTAAAATGGCTTTTGTTGTAGAATCGTTTTCTGATACTACTCCAAAAAAAGCATTTGTCTGATTTTCATAATCAGTATAAAAGACAACCTCAGAAAATGGCAATGTCACACTCTTTGTAAAAACTTTGTTTGCTGATGAGCCTAATTTTTCCTGTGCAGGATAAGAAATTTGTACCGTTTTATCAATATCTCCTGTGATGTAGATACCATAATAAAAAGACCCGTTGTTCAAACAATCGTGTGGGCAACTCGTAAGACTAATGAGCATAAAGCCAAGCATTATCGGAATCAATGATTTTCGCATAACCATATTTATTTTTAAATAACAGGCGCAAAGTTAGAAATAAAATTTCATTTATGCAAATAAGCAAGTTGCAATTTCAGGGCAAACGCATCTTAATTTATATTAAAAAGAATCCCAAAGATTTTCAAAATACGCCTTCCGGCGTAGCATACGAGCTTAAAGGGAAATTTGTCGTGCACCCATAAAAGGTTTAAAAAATTGCGAGATTGAAAAATATTTTCTACTTTTGTGGCTCTATAAACATATACAGGATATGAATATTTCATACAATTGGTTAAAGGATTATTTGAAATTCGATTTGACACCCGCGCAGTTGGCGGATGCCCTCACGTCGATTGGCTTGGAAACGGGCGGCATTGAAGAAGTGGAAACTATCAAAGGTGGGCTTAAAGGCTTGGTTATCGGGCATGTACTGACCTGCATCGACCATCCCAATTCCGACCATCTGCACGTTACAACGGTGGATTTAGGCACGGGCGAGCCGCAACAAATTGTCTGCGGCGCGCCCAACGTGGCGGCAGGACAAAAAGTGGTGGTCGCCACCATCGGCACCACGCTCTATGCCGGCAACGAGTCGTTTACCATCAAAAAGTCGAAAATCCGCGGCGAAGAATCCAACGGCATGATTTGCGCCGAAGACGAAATCGGCATTGGAACATCGCACGAGGGCATTATCGTGCTCCCCGAAGATGCCAAAGCGGGCACGCCCGCCGCCAATTACTATAAGGTGGAAAGCGACGCCATTTTGGAGGTGGACATCACGCCTAATCGCGTGGATGCCGCCTCTCACTATGGTGTGGCGCGGGATTTGGCGGCTTTCTTACAGGTACAAGGTGAAAGGTTAAAGGTGGAGGGTGAAGGGTTAAAGGTACAAGGTATTTCATCCACCCTCCACCCTCTACCCTCCACCCTCCACCCTTCACCCTCCACCCTTCACCTCCCTTCGGTGGAAGCCTTCAAAATTGATGACAAATCGCCTGCCGTGAAGGTGGAAGTGATTGATAATGAGGGATGTACGCGCTATTCGGGGATTACGATTAAAGGTGTAAAAGTGGGCGAAAGTCCTGCTTGGCTGAAAAACCGCTTGGAGAGTATTGGTGTGCGCTCCATCAATAATATTGTGGATGTTACCAATTTTGTGTTGCACGAAACGGGGCAGCCGCTGCACGCTTTCGATGTGAAGCAGATTAAAGGCGGCACAGTGATTGTGAGAACGCTGCCCGAAGGCACGCCGTTTGTTACTCTGGACGGCGTGGCGCGCACCCTTTCGGATAAAGATTTGATGATTTGCAACGACACCGAGGGGATGTGTATCGCCGGCGTGTTCGGCGGATTGGATTCGGGCGTTACCGAGGCGACGACCGATGTGTTCCTCGAATCCGCCTGTTTCAACCCCACGCGCATCCGCAAAACGGCGCGGCGGCACGGGCTGAACACCGATGCCTCGTTTCGCTACGAGCGCGGTGCCGACCCCAACAACACGCTGTATGTGCTGAAACGCGCCGCCCTTTTGGTCAAAGAAGTAGCCGGCGGCAACATCACGGGCGATATTATCGACATTTATCCGCAGCCCGTCGGCAAGGCGGTGGTGGAACTGAGTTTGAATAAAGTTAATTCGCTGGTAGGCAAAGAAATACCTGCCGACACGATTGAAAGCATCCTCAAAAGCCTCGAAACAGGCATTACAAACAAGGCGGGCGACGTGTGGACTTTGGAAATCCCCACCTACCGCGTGGATGTGACGCGCGACGTGGACGTGATAGAGGACATTCTCCGCATCTACGGCTACAACAACGTGGAAATCGGCGAGGAAATGAAATCGACTTTGTCCCGCAAAACGGCGACCGACCGCAGTCGCGAGTTGCAAAACCTGATTTCGGAGCAATTGACAGGCACAGGCTTCCACGAAATTTTGAACAATTCGCTGACTGCCGCTGCCTATTACGACGGCAACACGGCATTTCCGGGCGAAAACT
>BNTT01000276.1 GCA_025996815.1 Bacteroidia bacterium | reverse complement strand
CGTGTGGGATTTAGCATCAGTTTGACCAATGCATTTGCATCTGCAAACGGCTTGGATATGCGGGAAGAAATCCGCCGCGAACGTACCGTTGAACTCATGTTCGAAAATCTCCGGTATAACGACATCATTCGCTGGAAGATAGCTGAAGTGGTACTTCCCAAAGCACTCGTCGGAATAAGATACTTCGACGATGAAGCAACCACACAATTAGGTGCTACTGACCGCGCTACATATTGTACCGATGCCGGCGGAGAGTTGAATGGCGTGTTTGTGTATCCTGCACCCGATATGTATGTAATGGAGCAAGCACAATTCCGCACTTTTGACCCGGAGCGCGATTATTTCTATCCGATACCCACCAATGAAATTGTAAAATCGGAGGGTAATATTACACAAAATCCCAATTGGGACAAATAATTTATTAAATTAAAAAAATGAAAGTAATGAAAAAGATAATTAATTATATCTGTGCAGGTTTGCTTATGGTGTCCGTTGCGAGTTGTGATGTCTATGAAACATGGGGTGAAGGAGACCCCGCTTTAGAACATACCTACTATGTAGGTCCCGTCAAGACCAATTTGTCAACAGAACAACTCGAGTATGAGATAGATGCCGCCGGCGTAGCCAGATGGAAAAAATTTGAGATTGCTACTACTACGCCTGTTCCATGGGCGTGGGAATATTCGGATGAAACAAACGTGACGACCCCTATCCCTATTCGCTTTATCAGCGAACGGGTACGTAGCTACGATGCGGTTTCCTATTTTTGGATTACAAGTGCTTTAACCGCCGGCACCGACTACAGCGTGCTTACCGGAGACGG
Source organism: Bacteroidia bacterium (assembly GCA_025996815.1). Classification (GTDB taxonomy): domain Bacteria; phylum Bacteroidota; class Bacteroidia; order Bacteroidales; family Azobacteroidaceae; genus Azobacteroides. The sequence continues at coordinate 1,615 of BNTT01000276.1, read as the reverse complement.
AACACCACTTACGCCCAATGCTCAAGGTGCTTATTCACTCACGTGGCCACAGGCAAAAAAGGGTGTGCAAAGCGTAAAAGTTAAACGACTTTCGGCTGCCACAGGTGCGTTGAAGTTAAATGCGCTCAATCCGGATTTGATGCCTGTTGACCGTAACAATCTTGAAACTTTGCTCAACAATCAGACCAGCGATTATGTCGTTAAAGGAATTTCGTTTGATTACAATACGTTGACGATTACGTTCCTATAGTATCATCTAACAGCTAAGGCTAATCCGGCAATTGTAGGTTATCTATGATTGTCGGATTGCTGTTGCATTATTTCCAAAAAAACACTACCTTTGCCTTTGATTTTTTGCAAAAAGGGCTGAAACTTGCCTTTGATTTTTTGCAAAAACAGACAAAGTTTGCCTTTGATTTTTTGCAATATGTATATAAATAGATTGATAGACAATGATTTAGAACTTTGGTCGAAAGAGTCCAAACACAAGCCCATACTTCTTCGCGGTGCGAGGCAAGTGGGCAAATCTACTTCCGTCAGAAAATTGGCGGAACAATTTGAGTTTTTTGTGGAAGTTAATTTTGAAAAGAAAAAAGCCGCACATTCTCTTTTTCAAAGCGATTTGGAGCCAAAAACTATTTGTGAAGAGTTGTCGGTAATGTATAATACGCCGATTATTGCAGGCAAAACGCTTGTTTTTTTCGACGAAATTCAAACTTGCCTGCCGGCGATTTCCTCTTTGCGCTTTTTTTACGAGGATTACCCCGAACTTCATTTGATTGCCGCCGGGTCGTTGCTCGAATTTGCACTCGAAGAACTGCCTTCTTTTGGTGTGGGGCGTATCCGTTCGATGTTTATCCGCTGTATGCAATAAGCAATATTATCTGATATTTATTTCGTACCTTTGTGCCATCAAACATTAAAAAATAAATTTATTATGGCAATACCGGTAAGAAGTTTTCCCGTCCTTGAGGGCGAGGTGGCAGAAAGATTTGAGAAAAATGCGCGATGGGCAGAGAAACACCGCGGGTCTATCACATTTTCGAAAGAGAAGATAGAGAGTTTTAACAAGTTGATGGAAAAATCAAGGAAAAATTTTGTGTAATTTGAATGATTGCAATGGATTTTCTTGATGCGTTTTGCACAAAATATGAACTCAACAGAGAAACATTGGCTCAATGCCAATCTTTTAGCTGCGGCGATGTGGACTTAGACGAATTTTTCCTCAACGATGCCGATAATTATGGTCGGCAAATGTTGGGTAAGTCATATTGCTATCGCTTGGATGCCGACCCAACAGTGATTGTGTGCGCCTTTACCTTAGCCAATTCGAGTGTTGATGTCCGACATTTCCCCGGCAGCAGGCGCAAAAAATTGGCAGAACTCATTCCTCGTGAAAAGCATCTAAGTTCTTATCCTGCCTATTTAGTTTGTCGGTTAGGGGTAAGCACGGCTTTTCGTGGAAAAGGAATAGGCACTAACTTGATGAATAATATAAAATTATGGGTCTTAAAGCCCGATACAAAAGGCGGTTGCCGCTTCCTCACCGTTGAAGCCATTTGCAGTATAGTATTGCCTTGTGGCTTCGTTATTGTAGGCATCAACGGTGAGGAAG
>BNTT01000275.1 GCA_025996815.1 Bacteroidia bacterium | reverse complement strand
ATCGGAATGGATTAACAAACGGCGTTTTGTTATGGGCAATTTTTCGTGGCAAGAGGGTTATGGGGCGTTTTCTTATGGAAAGTCGCAAATTGACAATGTTGTCAAATACATTCAAGGGCAAGAAAATCATCATAAAAATCATACGTTTGTTGATGAATATCGGGCTTTGTTGCAACTGTTTGATGTGGAATTTGATGAGAGATATATTTTGAAAAATCCCGAATAGAATTAAAGAGTTATGTCAAAAATAGGAGTATTTATTTGCCACTGCGGCGAGAATATTGGCGCAACGGTCGATTGCGAAAAGGTCGCACAGGATGCTATGCAATTGGAGGGCGTTGCTTTTGCCACCGATTATAAATATATGTGTTCCGACCCGGGGCAAACGAAAATTAAGGAGGCAATTCGTGAAAAAGGGCTGGATGGAGTGGTTGTGGCAGCCTGTTCGCCGCGGATGCACGAGCCTACTTTTCGCAAAGCCTGCGCCGAAGCGGGACTCAATCCCTATCTCTGCGAGATGGCGAATATCCGCGAACATTGCTCGTGGGTGCACGAAAAAGGCGAGGCAACCACCCAAAAGGCGATTGATTTGGTGCGCACGCTGGTCGAAAAAGTGAAAAACAACCGCGCCCTGGAGCCTATCAAAGTGCCGGTAAACAAAACCGCCATCGTCATCGGCGGCGGCGTGGCGGGCATACAAGCCTCATTGGACATCGCCAACGGCGGGCACAAGGTGATTTTGGTGGAGCGCGACCCGTCTATCGGCGGTCACATGTCGCAACTTTCGGAAACGTTTCCCACGCTCGACTGCTCGCAGTGTATCCTCACGCCGCGTATGGTGGAAGTGGCTCAGCATCCGAACATTACGCTCTACACCTACTCCGAAGTGGAAAGTATGGACGGTTTCATCGGCAATTTCAACGTGAAAATACGCCGCAAAGCCAAGTGCGTGGACGAAAAACTGTGCACCGGCTGTGGACTTTGCACCACGAAATGCCCAAACAAAAAAATACCGAGCGAGTTTGAACAGGGATTAGCCACGCGCACAGCCATTTACGTGCCGTTTCCGCAGGCAGTGCCCAACAAACCGGTCATCGACCGAGCCAATTGCCGGTATATTCAGACGGGAAAATGTCAGGTGTGCCAAAAAATGTGCCCCACGGGTGCCATCAATTTTGAACAGGAAGACGAAATCATCGAAGTAACAGCCGGAGCGATTGTTTTGGCAACCGGCTTTGAAGTGAAAAAGACCGATTTCTTCCCCGAATATGGCTATGGAAAATACGCCGATGTCATCACAGGCTTGCAATTTGAGCGGTTGGCATCTGCTTCGGGACCCACGCAGGGCGAAATTCGCCGTCCGTCGGATGGGAAAGTGCCCGAAAAAGTGGTCTTCGTGGCTTGTGCAGGCTCGCGCGACCCGGTCAAGGGCATCCCTTACTGCTCGAAAATCTGCTGTATGTACACCGCCAAACACGCGATGCTCTACAAGCATAAAGTGCACGAGGGCACTCCCTACGTGTTTTATATGGACATTCGGGCAGCCGGAAAAAATTACGATGAATTTACCCGCCGCGCCATCGAGGAAGACGGCGCAAAATACATTCGCGGTCGCGTGGCGAATATCTATGAAAAGGACGGCAAACTGATTGTGCGCGGCGCAGATACGCTCTTGGGCGGAAAACCGGTAGAAATTGATGCCGATATGGTGGTGTTGGCAACGGCTGCCGTATCGTGCGATGGCTCGGAAGCGTTGGCGCAAAAACTCCACGTTTCCTACGACCCCTACAAATTTTTCGCCGAAGCCCACCCCAAATTGAAGCCGGTGGAAACCAACACCGCAGGGATATTCCTCGCCGGAGCCTGCCAATCCCCGAAAGACATCCCCGAATCGGTAGCCGCCGCTTCGGGTGCCGCGGCGAAGATATTAGGCTTGTTTTCCAACAGCGAATTGACCCGCGAGCCGGTAGTGGCGAAAGTCAATCGCCTGCCGCCGCCGCTGTTCTCGACGTGTATGGGCTGCGGAATGTGCGTGCAAATATGCCCCTACCAAGCCATCGACAAAGAGGAAATAAAAAACAGGAGCGGCGAAGTGGTAAAAATCGTTGCAAAAATCAATCCGGGATTGTGTCAGGGATGCGGCACGTGTGTGGCATTCTGCAAATCCAAATCCATTGATTTAGAGGGATATACGAATAAACAGATGTATGCGGAAGTGATGGCATTGATAAATGAATAGTATAAATAGTATAAAAATAAAAAAAAATAAAAAAATGAAAACAAGAGAAATTGCAAAAGGAATTTACAGCGTCGGCGTTGCCGATTGGAGTGTGCGTAACTTTCATGGTTACCTCACGCAGAAGGGCACGAGTTACAATGCTTATCTCATTGTGGATGAGAAAATTACGCTTATCGACACGGTAAAAGCGCATTTCTCGCAAGAACTAATC
>BNTT01000274.1 GCA_025996815.1 Bacteroidia bacterium | reverse complement strand
TCCACCGTTCTAATAAAGCGCACGCTGATGGGAATGTAATTGGAATGCCTTTGTTCAGCGCAGGCTCTGCCTACCGTTGGAGTTAATGGCAAGGCTCCAGCCTTGCTGCTTTGCAAAATAATTCATACCTTTGCACCGAAAAAAAAAACAATATGGGCAAAGAATTATTAATAAGAGAAATCGAACGGGTCGATGACCCACAGTTGATTGACCAACTATTTGACTACATGATTTTCATGCAGATTAATGGTTCGCGTTTGCGCAAAAAAACCGAAGCATTACCACAGAAAAAATCATACTCACTGGGACTTCCTATAGTTCACCCGAATTTTGATACAACCGAATATATCAGCCAAATGCGCGAAGAAAGGGAGTTTGTATGAGAATATACATGGACACATCGGCGATAATATCTTCAATAACAAGCGAGGCAAACGGACCTGCGGTGCGCAAACATCTTGACGCGGCTGTGTTGAAAGGAGCGATTTTAGTTACTTCTGTCGTTGCTGAAGTTGAAGTGAAGCGTACATCTCAAAAAATTGGACTGACAAAAAGCGATGTCGAAAACCTTTTATCAAGGTATGAGATATTGCCGCTAACTCCTAAAATTGCCGACTTCGCCGGTTGGTTAGGTGCACCTGAAGGGCTTGAGTATTTGAGGTCTTTGGATGCAATACATGTTGCAACGGCTAAAATGGGGGATGTTGATTATGCGATTACGTTCGATAAAAAACAATCTGCAGCTTTTCGAGATTCCGGAATCAATGTAGAGGAACTGTAATAATAGTAATATCGTAGGGTTTTTACGTGGCACAAAAGTGGATGCTATCGCTTTCATACAGATGCGGGCTGTGAGAGCACCTTGACAAGTTTCTTTTTTTCGTTTGTTTCCGTCACAAATTCTTTCCGCTTCCCTGCAAAAATCGCGTAATGGCGGTATTCACACGTGATGTCGCCGTTGATGAGGCGGTGTTTTTCCGACGGGCGCAGTCCGATTTGCTCCATTGCCTCCACGTTGGAGGAGATGACCCACGCGCTGTAGCCTTCAAAGGCGTGTTTGAGGCGTTCGCCGAGGGCGGCGTAAATCTGCATCAGGTCGCGCGGGTGCAGCCGCTCGCCATACGGCGGGTTGGTGACTAAGATGCCGCTTGCGGGGACTTTTGTCAGGTCTTGCACGGCGCACACCTTCGTTTCGACGTACTTGGAAAGTCCGGCATTTTTCACATTTGCCTTGGTGATGGAAACCGCCTTTTGCGAAATATCCGAGCCGAATGCCTTGAACTTAAATTCGCGTTCGTAAGCGTCGTCCGAACTAATCGTTTCAAACAAATCGGCATCGAAATCGCTCCATTTTTCAAAGGCGTATTGCTGGCGAAAAACGCCCGGAGCGATGTTCAGGGCTATCAATACCGCCTCGATGAGGAGGGTGCCCGAGCCGCACATCGGGTCGATGAAATTGCTTTCGCCGTGCCAGCCCGTTTTCATAATCATCCCTGCCGCAAGCACCTCATTCAGAGGGGCTTCGCCATCTTCGAGGCGGTAGCCGCGCTTGTGGAGCGATTCGCCCGAACTGTCGAGCGAGATGCTCACCTCGTTGTGCGAAATATGCACGTGCAACTGCACGTCGGGGTTGGTCACGCTCACCGACGGGCGGCGCATATCGTTGGCTTCAAACCAATCCACAATCGCGTCTTTCACCCGATAGGCGACGAATTTGGAGTGCGTAAATTTCTCGGAATTGACCACCGTGTCGATGGCAAACGTCTTTTTCGACGCGATATATTGCGACCAGTCAATGGTTTTGACCTGCTCATACACCTCGTCGGGATTAGCCGCCTTGAACGCTGCGATGGGTTTCAGGATGCGTAAAGCCGTGCGGCAGTGGAAGTTAGCCTTGTAGAGCAAAGCCTTGCCGCCCGTGAACGACACCATACGCCGCCCGATTTGAATGTCGTTGGCACCCAATTCCGTCAGTTCTCGGGCGAGGATTTCTTCCAAGCCGTAGAGCGTTTTCGCGACCATTTCAAAATCTGCCATACACTATCGGATAAATGTCCCCTTGCCATTGTTCATATCTTCGGGACGGGTGATGATGACTTCTTTCACACCCGCTTCAATGGCTTGCAGGGCATTTTCTACCTTTGGAATCATACCATCCGTGATGATGCCTTCGTCTTTGAGGCGCTGAAATTCTTCCTTGTCAATGAATTGGATGACGCTGTTTTCATCTTTTTCGTTGCTCAGCACGCCTTTTTTCTCGAAACAGAAAATCAGGCGCACATTAAAGTCGAAAGACAACGCTTTGGCGGTCTCCGAGGCGATGGGGCTGACGGGTGCCGATGTAAACCTTATCCGCTCAACAAAACGCCCCGAAAAAGACGGCATCGACTATGGTTTGGTGGGCGACGTGCGGGACGTTAATGCACTGATTATCAGCGAATTTCTTCAACAATGCCGAGTGCCCGTGCTGGCTCCTATC
>BNTT01000273.1 GCA_025996815.1 Bacteroidia bacterium | reverse complement strand
TAAACGGGGCAATACAAGAGTTAAAAACAATCGGAAGAGGTTACAGAAATACCGCTAATTTCAGAACGGCTATTCTCTTCTTTAACGGTGATTTAATGCTCTTTCCACACAATTCCCAGTAGAACCTAAAAAATAAAGTTATGAAAAAGTTATTTACACTTATTATCGTTGCCCTTTTGGGCACAAATGTTGCCTTGGCGGATGACTCAGGCCTAACCGGCAGTTGCACGTGGTCTTACAATAGCAGCACTAAAACGCTGACTATTAGTGGAAGTGGAGCCATGGCGGATTACAGTCTGTCTTCTCCTTGGAAAAACTACGACATTGCCTCTGTTACCATTGGAGATAGTGTGACTTCTATTGGGAATAATGCTTTTCAGGGTTGTAGTGGCTTGACATCTGTAACTATCCCCGATTCGGTGACTTCTATTGGACAGAGTGCTTTTCAAGATTGTAGTGGCTTGATATCTGTAACTATCCCCAGTTCGGTGACTTCTATTGGGAATAATGCTTTTCGGGATTGTAGTGGCTTGACATCTGTAGCTATCCCCAATTCGGTGACTACCATTGGAAGTTATGCTTTTGCGGATTGTAGTGGCTTGACATCTGTAACTATCCCCAATTCTGTCACTACCATGCAGCAGTATACTTTTTCCGGTTGTAGTGGCTTGACATCTGTAACTATCCCCAATTCGGTGACTTCGATTGGATTTGCTGCTTTTCTTGATTGTACCAGCTTGGCTTCTGTAACTATCTCCAATTCTGTGACTTTTATTGGAGAGGCTGCTTTTAGTCGTTGCACCAGCTTGGCTTCTGTAATATTGGAGGATGGAACTTCTGTCTTATCTTTTTTTGATAATTCATTTGTCGATTGTCCAATAACAAGTTTGTATCTGGGGCGAGATATAGTTGGATACTCCATATTTTTATACACAGCGACCCGATTTACAGTGACTATTGGAAATTTAGTTACCACTATCGGTGATATCTTTTATGGTCGTTTAACAGGAACTTTAATTATCCCCAATTCGGTGACTTCGATTGGAGATTATGCTTTTCGGGGTTGTGGTCGTTTGACATCCGTAACTATCCCCAATTCTGTGACTTCGATTGGAGTGGATGCTTTTAGGGGTTGTGATGATTTGAAAGAAGTATCGGTTGAGTGGCTTACCCCAATATCAGTAAGTTATCTTGGTTATTTGCGGAATACCACACTATATGTACCCGCCGGCACAAAAACGCTGTATCAAAACGCCCCATATTGGAAAGACTGCATAATTCGAGAGCCCGGAGAAATAGCCGTAAAGGGTGTAATACTCAGCAAAAATACTGTCTCGATTGCCATAAACGGCACGGAGCAACTTACCGCCACCATGCAGCCCGCCAACGCGACAGACAAAACCGTAACATGGCGCAGTAGCAATGACTACGTTGCAACGGTAAATGAAAGCGGTTTGGTAACAGCACTTGCAGCGGGCACTGCCACCATTACAGCAACCACCGCAGACGGCGGCTATACTACAACCTGCACGGTAACAGTTACAGGTCAATCATGGAAAATTGGCACCCCGATTGCCTCCAATGTGAAAGCAACACTCAATGGCAGCACCCTCACCATCAATGGAACGGGTGATTTTAACCGTTGGTCTGTCTTCACCAGAGAAGAAATTACCACCGTGGTAATAAGTAATGGCATAACAAACATTGGAAATTCTGCTTTTGATGGATTTCAAAATTTGTCATCGGTAACGATTCCAAACAGTGTGACTTCTATTGGTGAGGGGGCTTTTCGCGATTGTAGCAGTTTGACATCACTGACTATCCCTAATTCGGTGACCTCTATTGGCGAGTACGCTTTTTATGGCTGTAGCAGTTTGATGGTAACAGTTGAATGGCTTAATCCATTAGATGTTGCAGCATCCACTTTTGGGTATAATACAAGCGAGATTATATTTTATGTACCGGAGGGCACAAAAGAACTGTATAAAAATGCCCCCGTGTGGAAAAATTTCACAATCAGAGAAAGCGGGGATATAGGTGTAACGAGTGTAACACTCAACAAAGATACTGTCTCGCTTGTCATAAACGGCACGGAACAACTAACAGCCACCATTCAGCCCACCAACGCTACTAATCAGCAAGTGACGTGGAAAAGCAATTATCCAAGCGTTGCAACAGTTAGCACAAGCGGGCTTGTGACGGCTCTCACGGCAGGCACAGCCACCATCACGGCAACCACCGCCGACGGAGGCATAATGGCTACTTGTAAGGTAACGGTAACTATCCCCGTAACGGACGTAACACTCAACAAAATCACCGCTTTGCTTACTGTCGGCGACACGGAACAACTTAAAGCCACCATTCAGCCCTCCAACGCTACTAACCGGCAAGTGACGTGGGAAAGCAATAATACAAGCGTTGCATCGGTAAGCACAAACGGGCTTGTGACGGCTCGCGCGGCAGGCTCTGCCACCATCACGGCAACC
>BNTT01000272.1 GCA_025996815.1 Bacteroidia bacterium | reverse complement strand
GTTGCTATATTTTTATTAAATAAAATGAAAAAGAAAAAGAAACTATTCATCATTACATCTATCCTCCTCGTGTTCATTCTCTCGCTCTCAGCGTGTAGCAATCGCAAAAAGCGACGTGAAAGAAGTGTTTCTCGGCAAGAAATCAATATAAAGCCGGTACCACCAAAAGTTGTACCAACAGAACCTGTTGTGATACCAAACTACGACCCCAAAGTGCCGATTACACCTGTTCGTATAGCAAGAAATTTACCCGCATCGCCGAAAATTCTATTTCAAAAACCGAACGACCGCCGCTCTCGTCAGGCTTTTATCGACCATTACAACATCACAGGGGAAATGAAAGATTTGATTGTGGCTTGCGATTATGATAATTCAACGGTAAGAAATACGGCAGTGTTATTGGGCGGGTTTTCTCCGGGTGAATTTAATTTAGGACAGGTCTGTGAAATCTTCGACTATGGCTACAATAATTGGAAATATGTTAACGACCCTGTTACAGGAGATTATTTTTCACGGGCTTCTGAAACCTTGAAAAACGGATTAAACGGCGATTGTGACGATTTTGCTATTTTGCTCTGTTCGATGCTCTTGTCAATCGGCGGAGACGCAAGAATAAACTTTGCATACGATGCCTCAAGCGGACATGCGTTTACCGAAGTCAATATTGGAAAAACAAATCAATCGGAAGTGCAACGCTATTTGTCTGCTCGCTACAACAATGCCCAAATGTGGCACCGCAAAGACAGTCAGGGTAACATTTGGCTGAATTTGGATTGGCAGGCTCAATATCCGGGCGGAAAATATTGGGACTACAATCGAGGAACAAGTTTCAATATTATACGAAATATGTGTGAACATTTATAAAATAGAAATTATAAAAAAATAAAAGATTATGAAACTTTGTCCACAATGCGAAAAAGAAAGTCCGAGCACTGTCAATAATTGCTGGTTTTGCGGTGAGCCTTTGGTTGCTGATGCAGAATTGAGTGCAGAAGCAAGACTCCAAAAAGAATTGAATGATGCCCAAAAACAAAAGCAAGTACTGACCAATGCCCTATCGGATGCACAAAAAGGATTAGTGCCCAAAATAACAGAGCGAGATGCAGAAATAGCGCAACTCAAAAAAACATTAGAAGGCACAAGCAAACTACATGATGAAAAGCAACTATTAGAAGCTACTTTAGCTACCCTCAACAATAAGCATTCCGCGCTTCAAAAAGAACTCAGTGCAGAGCAATCCAAGAACAATGAGTTGAGCAAGCAAGTTAAAAAATTGCACCCAAAAGGCAAAACCCCAACATTTCTCTATGTTGTTATGGTAGTTCTAATATCTGTGATAGGTATTCTTTCTTTTCAAACTTATCATTATAAACAACTTTCAAATGTGTGCACCGTCACTCGTCCGGATGGAGTCAGTTTCATTTATGCGGGAAAGATACAAAACGGATTGCCTAATGGCAAAGGCAAGGCAACTTATGCAGACGGCAGAATATACGAAGGTGACTTTACAGATGGCTTCCGCAATGGTAAGGGCAAAATGACATACTCCGATAGTACTACATACGAGGGCGATTATGTACAAGACAATATAACATATAGCCGTCCCAATGGCGATTATGTGAAAGATCTAGTAACACGTACATACTACTACGTTATAGGTGGTACGGTTCTCTTAATGGTTCTCTTAATGGTTCTCTCAGTAATTTTCAAAAATTACGAGATGAGAAAGAAAAAGAGGCAAGCGAAAATAACTGAATTAGAAAAAGAGAATCAAGCGAAAAATTACGAGATGATAAATAGGCAAGTGAGAATAACTGTATTAGAAAAAGAGAATCAAGCGAATCAAGCGAAAATTAATGACCTGCAAGAGAAAATAAATAAATTAAAAAAGTCCACAGACTCTGATTCGTCATCTCCTCCACCAGTTTCAAACTCACTTTATGCCGATTCAATTAACTATGGCTATTTTAAAGGTGTTTCCGAACATCCCAACGACTACGCTATTTATGAATTGGAAAAATCCGATGAGCTAACAGCCAATTTTACAATTTACAAAGAAGCTTATGGGACAGTTTTGGAATGTCCCGATTTGATATACGGCTGTGATGTGCAGAAAATCGGCAACAGTTCGCTTGAAGTAGAAGAAAAAGGCATCGCAACTCTCGAAGACGGCAAATGGAAAGTTACCAAAAAAGCAAAGGTTGGAATTGTGTGATGGTGTTTGTTTGGGGAGTAAAAACTTTACAATATATAAATAGCAAATGAGTAAACATAAAAAAGAATCCTTCTTCTGGACAAGTTATTCCGATTTGATGACCAGCTTGTTCTTTGTGATGCTGGTGCTGTTTGTGCTGGTAATTGTTTTGTTGCACAAGAAAATAAGTGAACAGGGAGCAACAATTAAAGAATTGGAACGAATTACTCAAATAGACAGGCAATTTGAGCCATTGATTAAATCGGGGAAATTTCAGTATTATCCCGATAGCAAAAAATTTGTTGCAAAAGACTTGGTTGGACACGAGATATTTCAGCCACT
>BNTT01000271.1 GCA_025996815.1 Bacteroidia bacterium | reverse complement strand
ATGGAATAGCCTTGCGACAGGATGTAGGCGGGTGAGGAGAGTTTGAAGAATGCCTCTTTTTCTTTCCATTGCGTTTCTGCTTTGAAGAGGAATTGCCTGCCGGATTGCTGTAAAGCACTTTTCAGCGTGTCGAGGAATATCCTGTTTTTGTCGATACACGCCTTCGCCGAGAGGGGCAAATAGTGCGTCAGCCGGAGCACCGCCTCCTGCGCCGCGCTCAGCATCCCTTCCGTGGCGGCGATGATAGTGGTGCGACAATCAGTCAGTTGCGTGTAAACATTCTCTATTCGCCCAACCAGATAGTCGGCTACTGCCGTCGGTGTTTTGGCGCGGTAGTTGGATATGAAGTCCAGCACCGTGTCGTCGCGCTCGTGCCCGATGCCCGTGACAATTGGCAGTGGAAACTGCGCACAATTGGCTGCCAATTCGTAACTGTCGAACGATGCCAAATCAGACGTTGCGCCGCCGCCGCGAATAATCACCACCACGTCGAAGGCGTCGATGTGTGCATAGATGCGATTGAGGGCTTCGATGACGGATTTTTCGGTCTGCTCGCCCTGCATCACCGCCGAAAAAATGGTCGGATAAAACACAAAGCCGCGCGGGTTGTTGCGCAAATGATTCATAAAATCTTCATATCCCGCCGCCGTGTGGGAGGTGACGACAGCGATGCGCTGCGGCAGCACGGGCATCGGCAGCTCCTTGTTGAGCGTCAGGATGCCTTCCTGTTGCAGCCGGTTGAGAATTTGTTGACGGCGTTGCTGCATATCGCCCAGCGTGTAGGTAGGGTCAATCTCGCAAACGCTTAATCCATAGCCATATAGCGGGTGCATATCCACCGACACGCGCACCAGCACCTTCAGCCCCGACACAAACGACTGCCCCGTTTGCGCCTCAAAATAGGGCTTCAACGTCCGAAAAGTGTTTGCCCAAACATAGCCGCGCGCCCGGGCAATGATGGCATTGTCTTTTTTCTCAATAAACTCCAAATAACAGTGCCCATTGGCATGGTAGCGCACATCGCTCATTTCCGCCATCACCCAATAGGAGGCAGGAAAAGCCTGTTTGAGAGCCTGACTGATATGCTCATTGAACGCAGAGAGGGTCATATATTCCATAGGCGCAAAGTTAGATAAAAATTTTCAGATTTCCATGCGCGTGCACGAGATGCACGACAAATTTCCCTTTTGAAATTGCACACGGTGGTTTTTATTTGCAAACGTTATTAAAATTTTTTGTACCTTTGCACCCATAATAGTAAAAATTATTTATCATGGCAACAGCAGTCAAAAAAAAGGAAACTAATTTAGTGGATGAAGCAATTAATTTGCTTTTGAAACGTTCCGGCGTATCAAAAAAAGAACTTGTGGACTACGCAATTAAAAGTTGGGCAAACGACAATTTAGATTTGTTCACTTCAGCGGAACTGAAAAAATATCAAAGTGTCATCCTATGAAATTAAATCAAAACAACATTTTTGTAGATACCAATGTCCTGATAGGTGCTTATGCCGGAAAACAGAGTGATTTGAATTGCCTAAACTATTTATTTTCACTAACAGGGAAGCAACTTTTTGCATCTTCGCTGAGCCTTGCGCAGTTTGTATCCGTTTTTCAAAAACGCAAAACGAATGCCGAAATAAAAACCTTTGTTCGCAATTTGCTTTCTAAATTCACAATTATCAGTTTTGAAAAGAATGATATAATTGAATCTTTAGATATAGACAAGGCAGATATGGAAGATAATATTCAATATGTGCTAAGTCGCAAATTAAAGTGCTTTTTCTTTGTTACCAACAACAAAAAGGACTACACCGATTTTCTGAATATCAAGACATTAAATTCGCCGAATATAAGATTAATAAAGAAAAATTAAATAAAAATAGCCCTACGGGCTATGGGGTTGGATAGGGTGCCTGTTTTCTATTGATATGAAAGCCCTACGGGCTATCTACTACGGTGAAAGTAAAAAAGGGACATTTGTCGTGCACCCGTAATCCCACCACACTTCACAGTTACGGATTTTTTTTGTACTTTTGCACCCAAAACAAGGGCATTGAAATTTACTTTGCAATATATGGATTCGCTTTCTCACGCGCGGGCAGGGCTTTTGGAGACTGACCACGGTGCGGTTGAGACGCCTATTTTTATGCCTGTGGGTACGCAGGGGGCGGTGAAGGCGGTGCATTTTGCCGAATTGGCGGATAGCATCGGGGCGGAAATCATTTTGGGAAATACCTACCATCTGTATTTGCGTCCCGGCGTTGAGGTGCTGGAACGCGCGGGCGGGTTGCACCAATTCAACGGCTGGACACGTCCCATTTTGACGGATAGCGGGGGCTTTCAGGTGTTTTCGCTGGCGGAAAATCGCAAGTTGAAGGAGGAGGGTGCCGAATTTCGGTCGCATATCGACGGCTCGAAGCATCTTTTTACGCCCGAAAAGGTGATGGATATTCAGCGGAGTATCGGCGCAGACATTATTATGGCGTTCGACGAATGTACGCCCGGCGATGCGGATTATGACTATGCCAAGCGGTC
>BNTT01000270.1 GCA_025996815.1 Bacteroidia bacterium | reverse complement strand
AACAGCAAGGAGTTTTATAAAAAAGATTATATTCGTCCTGCAAAACAAGTGGCAGCTTAAAAAAAGTTAAATTAATGAATTTTTTTATGATTTTATTTGGAAGTTAACATAGAATTCGGCACACACAGCACTAAAAAACACAGGAAAAAGTTACGCCTAAACTGCCATTGTTGTAGGTTGGACAAATAAAAGTTTGATGTTTCCTGTCCTTTTTTACGAATGGCTTTTTAATGGACGGGTAAATCCGGTAAGCAATTTTCGTAGAGAGTATTCCTACTCCTGCTCCTGCGACCACATCACTGAGCCAATGCTTGTTGCGAAAAACTCTTGATACACCGATGAGCGTCGCCATTCCGTAACCTGCTGCACTTATCCATGCCGATTTATCTCCATATTCCTGATGCAGAAATTCTGCCGCCACGAATGCCGTTGCCGTGTGCCCCGAAGGAAACGAAAAGGAGTTGGAGTCGTCGGGTCTTTTTCTTCCGGTCAGTTTCTTGGTTGTAACCACAACACCTAATTCGAGTGCATTGCTTAATGCGTAAAGGATACACATATCCGGCAGTTGGTGTTTGCTTTCCATTCCTCCCAGCTTCATTCCGAAAGCCAGCGCAGCAGGCGAAAATTGGAAATAATCGTCCCAGCCGTTGCGCCACAGGTAATTATTTTCAACCAATTCATTTCGTATGCTGTAATCCCATTTTCTGAGGGCATCGCTCTCTATGGATATTATGCCGTAGGTAATCATGGCAGCGGGTATGGCAATATCAATAGCCTTTACTGTACGACAAGTATCGGAAGTTTGCGCTTGCAATAAAGCAATGTTTCCGACGAGCAAAAAAAACACACTTTTCAGATTCATAATCATTATATTGATAATACAAAGATACGAATTATTAGAAAACAAAATTGCAAATTACAAGTTTTTTAGGGGATGGTACGGAAATTTTTTGTACATTTGCAGCAAAAAATATAATTCTCAATGTTCAATTCTCAATTATAAAGATATGAATAATTTGCAACTTAAAAAAATCCTTATTGTGGATGACGAACCCGTCATTTGCGAAGTGCTTGAGTTCAATCTCGCCAATGAAGGGTTCGATATTACCTGCGCCCACTCGGCGGAGGAGGCTTTGAAAAAACTTACGCCCGACTGTTCGCTTATCCTTTTGGATGTGATGATGGGCGGTATGTCGGGCTACAAGATGGCTGAACAGTTGCGGCAGAAAAAAAATCAGATTCCCATTATTTTTTTGACGGCTAAAGATACCGAGAACGATATGCTGACCGGTTTTTCCGTTGGCGGCGATGATTATATCTCCAAGCCTTTTTCGGTGAAAGAGGTGATTGCCCGGGTGAAAGCAGTTTTAAAAAGATATGACAATCCGGACGACAAATCAACGCGCAAACTTGTTTTTGACGATGTCGTCGTCGACCATGAATTGAAAGAATTGACTATCGGGACGAAAAAAATCCTGCTGACAAAAACCGAATTTGAACTCATCGTGCTCCTGTCCGGAAATCCGGACAGAATCTATTCGCGGGAAGAAATCATCGACCGCGTTTGGCAGGAAACGCCTTATATTACCGAACGAACTGTGGATGTGCATATCACCCGTTTGCGGAAAAAATTGGGGGAGCGGGCTTCCCTGATTTCCAACCGTGCCGGTTTTGGTTACCGTTTTAATATCTCAAAAGAATGAAAACAAGTTACAAACAAAAATTATTTCTGTACTTTGTGGTGATTTTCGCGTTGTTTACCATCGGGATTTTCCTGTTTGGACAATCGCGCGAAAGGGAACACAAAACCGAAACATTGGAAGAGAAATTAGATGTTGTTGCTGATATTGTTCATGCTGCACTAATGCAACAGCCCAATCAGCAGCAAGTTATCGACAGTTTGCTTCATCTGTTTCCTGAAAATATCCGCTTGACTTTGATTGACCGGCAAGGTAATGTGTTGTATGACAACGAGATTAAAGAAACTTTCCAAATGGAAAATCACGCGCAGCGTTCGGAAATAAAGACCGCTCGTGAGAAAGGGAAAGGGCGCGACATTCGCGTTTCTTCGTCCAATGAAAAAGAATATTTATACTATGCCAAACGCTTCAACGGCTATTATATTCGCGTGGCGCTGCCTTACGATATTCAACTGCGCCATTTTTTGAAACCCGACAATCTTTTTCTGTATTTTATTATCGCCTTTTTTGTGGTTATGCTGATGCTTATCAATTGGGCAGCCAATCGTTTTAGCAAATCCATCAAACAACTTCGGGATTTTACGCTCTCAACCATTCATTTGCCGTTCCCCAAGGATGAATTGGGGGAAATAAGCGAAAAAATTGCAGAAAATTATTTACAGTTGGAGGAAAGCAAAAAGAAGATGGCGCTCGAACGTGAAAAATTATTGCAGCACGTTCACAGTTCGGAAGAGGGTTTGTGTTTTTTCGCTGCCGACAAATCCGTTGAATTTTATAATGGATTGTTTATCCAATACCTGAACTCCATGACCGACGAAGCGAATAGCAATCCTCAGAATGTATTGACG
>BNTT01000269.1 GCA_025996815.1 Bacteroidia bacterium | reverse complement strand
ATTAAAAAAACTAATATTATTATTGATTTTTTCATCTCTTTTAAACAATGCAAATTTAGAAATAAAATTTTATTTATGCAAATAGCGAGTCGCCGGTATCAGGGCACCTTTTACAGTGAAATAATCAAAAAGTGAAAGTTTTTTTGAACTTATGCCGCAGTTTTGCAAAGTTTATTGTACCTTTGCAGTCTGAAACTTAAAACACAAATAAATATGAAAGATTTAACAAAATTGCAAGCGCAAAAAATTGATGTGACGAACACCCGAAATTGGTCGGAAGTGTATGACAACGAGGATGCCTTTGATGGGCGCAAACTGTTCACGCTGTATTTCAACGCCATTCCCAATTGGATTCGAGAGGAGAGAATTGATTGCCGGAACGCCAATCAGTGGTTTGTGGAAAATGTACAGGCGGAAATTACCGATTTTCATTACACAAAGCGCCATCTAAGACGCAGTAAGGAAGCCGAATACGATGATTTGTATTATCTGTTGTACGATGATTTGATGGTCTATTTCAATACTTACAAATCGCAGGTTACATTTTTGTTTCGCAAAACCGACACGGCGAAAGTGGAGGCGTTGGTGCAGGCAATTAAGAAATTTCCGAAGCGCGAACGGACTACCCGGCGCAAGCCCGAAATCAATTTGCTGGTCAATACAGGGTCAGGTTTGGATACAAAAGAAATGGAAATTAAAAAACCAAAATTGGCAATTGAGGACAATTACAACAACGATTTGTTGCCAATCCACGAAACCATCCTCAAACGCTTGTCGACGAAAAACGATAAGGGCTTGGTGCTACTGCACGGTAAGCCGGGCACGGGCAAGACCTCTTACATCCGCTATCTGATTTCCAAAACCAAGAAAGACATCATCTTTTTGCCCCCCAACATGGCGGCAACAATCACCGACCCGGGCTTGATGTCGGTGCTGTTTGACCATCCCAACTCCATTTTCGTGATTGAGGATGCGGAAAACATCATCATGGACAGAAACAAAACCGGCGGCTCGTCTGTGTCGGCACTCCTGAATTTGGCTGACGGCTTGCTATCCGACTGCCTCAACATCCAGATTATCTGTTCGTTCAACACCGACCTGTCGCGGGTAGACAGTGCCCTGCTGCGCAAAGGTCGCCTGATTGCGAAATATGAATTTTTGGAGTTGGCGCAACCGAAGGCGCAGGCACTTTCCGACAAATTAGGTTTTTCGTCAAAGATTGACAAGCCGATGACACTTACTGCCATTTACAATCAGGATGAGGCTGACTTTCAGCCGATTGCAAGGCGGATGATTGGGTTTCAATCGTGTGCGGTGCAGGAAAGGGCATCGGCGTGAAAAAAAGTATGAACATTCTTTTTCTCTCAGACACGCACGGCAAGCATCGCCGCCTGAAAAATCTTCCTCCGGCAGATATGCTCATCCATGCCGGAGATGTTTCCCGCTCGGGTGCCGACTACGAAGTGGACGATTTTATGCAGTGGTTTGGCGGCTGGGCTTTCAATCGCAACAGAGGTGAAGATATTAGGAAACATTGGCAACTAATCGACAAAGATGTGGACGTTTTAATCACTCATACGCCTCCTTTCGGCATATTAGACCGGACGATAAGCGGGGGGCACTCCGGTTGCGAAGATTTGTTAAAAGCGGTGAATCGGATAAAGCCTCGCTACCACTTATTCGGACATATTCATGAAGCCTACGGCACGGTTCAATCGGGCGAAACAACGTTTGTGAATGGCTCTGTGCTGGATGACCTGGATGTGATGCGCAATGAGCCGGTAGTTTTAAAATACTTAAAAAAATAAAAAATATGAAAAATTTCGCAGCAATTGATTTTGAAACCGCCAACTATTCGCGGTCAAGTGTGTGTAGCATCGGCGTAGTGATTGTTCGTAACGGACAAATCGTGGACAGGATTTACCACCTCGTTCGCCCCACGCCCAATTATTATTTGCATCGGTTCACGACCGAAATTCACGGGATAGGTTTTGCCGACACCGCACACGCCGAAGAATTTCCCGATGTGTGGGCACAGATTGCGCCGAAGATTGCCGATTTGCCATTGGTGGCGCACAACAGCCCGTTTGACGAGGGCTGTCTGCGAGCCGTGCACGCCGTCTATGGCATGGAATATCCCAATTACACGTTCCATTGCACCTGCCGTGCCTCGCGACAAATTCACAAGGATTTGCTGCCCAATCATCAGTTGCACACCGTTGCAGCACATTGTGGCTTCGATTTGACACATCATCACCATGCTTTGGCGGATGCTGAGGCTTGTGCGGTGATTGCGATGAAGATTGTTTGAAAAAAATGAGGTTTTTGTTTCAAATTTGAAAGTTTTTTTAGCTTACGCCGCAGTTTGGCACAAGTTTATCGTACCTTTGCAGAAATTTTTAATAATTTAATAAATAGCATTATGAAACAGTATGTAACAAAGTTTTCTTGGAAAACAAAAAAAAACAGAGAGAAGAAGCTTAGTATTTGGTGTGATGTCGGTGTGCCGTTCTCGGTGCAATGGAACGTGTAATTGGGATATTCCATGC
>BNTT01000268.1 GCA_025996815.1 Bacteroidia bacterium | reverse complement strand
GGCGTTTCGGGCGACCATAAATGCGGCGTTTCAACGGTGAAATTTTGCTCCAAAGGCATATCGTGATTGATGCGTTGCGTGTTTTCTTTGCGTGCCACAACCGCTCCTGCCTGATTCCGAATTTCGGTAACAATCCGCACAGCCGTTCCGTTGGCATTTGCCACTTCTGTTTTCAGTTTTACCGTAGCATATTCTTTTGAAACATAAGGCGTTGTGATGTATGTGCCCCAAACGGGGATATGTGTTTCATTCGTTACCACAAGATGCACGTTGCGATACAATCCCGCGCCTGGATACCAGCGCGAGGATTGCGGGCGATTTTCCAGCCTGACGGCAATCAGGTTGCCTTTCCCATTGTCGGTGAGCAGGTCGGTAATATCCGTATGAAACGAATTGTAGCCGTAAGCCCAGAAACAGGCTTCGCGACCATTGACATACACCCGCGCTTCGCTCATGGCACCGTCAAACACCAGCGTCGCGCGCTTTTGTCCCTTCACAAACCCCGGCACATCGGTTTGCAACCGATACCAGCCCACGCCCACATAGGGCAAACCGCCGGTGCGACCGGTTTTCACAGAAGCCTTCGCCTCCAAATTCTGCGTAATAGCCACCTCCTGCCGGTCATTATCGCCATCGAAAGGACCGTAAATAGCCCAATCGTGCGGCACCGTCACGGATTCCCATTGCGTATCATTGAAATTGCTGCGAATAGCCTCGGGGAAATCGCCTTTGCTGAATTTCCAGCCTTTCTCCAATAATCGAACACTCCGCAACTCCTGTGCTTGTAAACTGATGAAACAAAGCATCAGCAAACCGGATAAAATTGTTCTGCGTTTCATAATCTTGTTATTATTTTCTGCAAAATTAGTATTTTTTTTTGTAAAACCTGCTAATCAAACAAAGTCATTTGTTTGTGTTGCGTCGGTTGCATTTTATTTGCGGGCAAATAATTGGAAATAAATAGTTCTTTGCCCGTTTGGTCTGAATTTTCGGTAATATTTCTCATTCCATACGTTAAATTCCACGGAATAATGGTGGCAAATGAAAATAAATCGCGGATATATTGGCTGTCATCGTAAGTTATAAGCCATTTGTGCGGGCAATTTTTCATTGTTTCGGCAAAACGTTGGTGGTCAAACGATTTATGTAAATTTCCATTTTTTCCGTATAATGCCGATTTTGTTGCCGAATAATAGGGTGGG
This sequence comes from Bacteroidia bacterium, assembly GCA_025996815.1. GTDB lineage: Bacteria > Bacteroidota > Bacteroidia > Bacteroidales > Azobacteroidaceae > Azobacteroides. Next base: position 1,349 of record BNTT01000268.1, on the reverse strand, counting down.
TCGAGAAAAATAAACACATTTTCGCCCTCTTTTTTTACCACTTCTTCGTAATCATAATTTGTTATGGTTGAATGATTTATAATTTTCGCCAAATCATTCAAACGTTGAATGCTGCTTTCGGTAAATCGCCCTGTAAATGCGCCTTCGCTGTAACCGCCACTTAATGTGGTGCCAGAAAAAGTAATGCGATTATATACAAAAAATGCCGCTGCGCGTTCCAAATCGCCGAAAGTATCCATATTTTCATTCAAAAATTGATACAATTCCTTGCCTATCGGGTATCGTTCGCGCCATTCGTAGATTTTTTTAATCAAAGCATCTATATTTTTTTGAGTCATTTCCCAAAATTTATAAAGTTCAGAATATAAATCATTTACCCAAAATTTCTTGTTCGGATAGCGTTGTCGTGCATACACAAAAACAGAGCCGCCTCCGAGAAATGGTTCTCGAAATTCGTCAAAATCGGGGAGCAGTTTTGCGATTGTTTCAACTGCTCGACTTTTGCCGCCGGGGTAACGTAGGGGACTTTTAATCATTTGGCTATTCATTTTACTTTATCAATTAACGGTTTCATTTTTTTGTCATATTCCTCATTACCAAAATTTATTATTACCAAATTTGAACGAGAGCGTGTTATTCCTGTATAAATCAACTCATCGAAGGAGTTGTTAAAATCATTTTTCTTTTCTAAAATTAGAAATATAAGTTCGCTTTCCCAACCTTTAAAACTATTGATAGTAGCAATCTTAATTGTTCCACTATTCATCCGAAAATGTATTTTCTTGTTTTTTCTGATAAATTCATAATCTCCACTATTTATTTCTTTTAAAAACGATTCAAATTCATCTTTATATGTTTCAATATGTTTAAGAAATGTTGCCAATGTACATTTGTATTGTTCGCAGTACCAACTCAATTTTTCTTTAAATTTATCTTGATACTCCAAATATAATTGATAAATAGTGAATAATCGTGCTAATTGCTCAAATGCTCTATCTGTTTTTTTATCTTTTTCTCTTTTAAGCAATTCTATTCCTTTATGAATCCATTCTTGATTGGTATTATTTTTATTACTTTTATCCAATCCTAATTTATAAGTCATTTCCCAAGTTTCAAACATTGTTTTAGTTTTTTCATTAGACATATAACGGTAATATGCTTCAAATTTTTTTAGTAAATTGATTGTGTAACCCAAAATGGTAATATCATTAGGTGAAACTGTAGAATTTTTATTGATAATGTTTTCGTGAATTATAGTGTATAAAGTAGATACGGAATTCGCATTTGATAAAAACATATAATTGATATACCCTTGTTGATTCCTTTCAAATTGTATTTCCCCTGACTGT
>BNTT01000267.1 GCA_025996815.1 Bacteroidia bacterium | reverse complement strand
AAAATCACGGTCAGCGTGACCGACCCTTCTGTTACCGTTTTCGATACCGTGTCGGCGATTCCGAAACTGCCTATCCAATATTTGGCAATAAAAAAAGCGACAAAATTGAAGAATGCCGCCCAAAGAACCGCCTGCAAGGGGGTTAGGACGCGCGTCGTTACCACCGAAGCAATCGAGTTGGCAGCATCGTGAAAGCCATTGATGAAATCAAAGATGAACGCGAGAATGATTACAACTATTAACAGTGCCATTTTCAATGATTTATGCGTACTTCACAAATATGGATTTCAACACCTTGCCGGTGCTGTTGATTTTGTTTGCCGTTTTTTCAAGTTCCTGAATGATGTCTTTCAGTTTGATGAGTTCGGTCGGGTTCGTTTCGTCGCGGAAAAGCGCGGTGATGCCCTGTTCATACACCCCGTCCGCCGCCTCTTCCAAGCGTTTGATTTCTTTGTAATGGCGGCGAAAATGCGTGTCGTTCTTTTTGAGCGAATCCAGCTCATACACCGCCCCCTTCGCTTCCAAAGTGGCACTTTGAATCAGTTCCGTCATGTGTGTCATGCAGGGCGAAAAATGGGCGGGCGAGTAGAGCAACACCTTCTGAGCCACGTGATTGATTGTGTCGATGACTTCCTCCACGCGGTCGCTGATTTCATTGATGTCTTCGCGGTCGAACGGGGTGATAAAAGTGTTGTTGAGTTCTTTCAAAATGCGTTTAGACACCTTGTCGCCATTGATTTCTTCCATTTTTATATCGCGGCAGAGTTCGTCGCGGCGGTCTTTGTCTGTGCAGATAAACAGCTCGTTGAGCAACGCACTGGCATCGACCATCACACCGGCTAATTCTTTGAGCAAAGGCAAGAATTTGGTGTCTTTCGGTGTCAAGAGGCTTAAAATAGCGTTGAAATTTATCATAATATTCGTCTTTTTTTCATTAAAAACAATACACGGAGGGTATTTTACAACGCCCTCCGGTATCTCTGATTTGCATTTTTTTGACTTACTTTGCAGCTGCGATAGAACTCTTGCGAAATTCTTTCAACTGTTTTTCGATAGCCAAAGAAGCCTTGCGCGCACGAGTGCCGGCAGCTTTGTTACCTTTTTCAACTTGAGCCGCAGCGTCGTCTGTGAAGGCTGCAAAGTTTTCATTAATGCTCTTAACTAAATTTTTCATAAAATGTGAATTTAATAAATACTAAAAATTTTCGGTGCAAAGGTAAGGCTAATTTTTGGAATAAAAAAGAGTTTTCCCAATTTTTTTTCAACAAAAGTGCATTTTTAACAAAAAAACTTGCTACCTTTGCCCCAACAACGAAAAAAAACGAAGAAATTATGGACAATAACTTATTGATTTACAACACATTATCGCGAAAAAAGGAGATTTTCACACCTCTGCTGGAAAATCGGGTCGGAATGTATGTTTGCGGACCCACTGTTTATGGCGACCCGCACCTCGGGCACGCTCGCCCTGCCATCACGTTCGACGTGCTGTTTCGCTACCTCACGCATCGGGGCTATAAGGTGCGCTATGTCCGCAACATAACGGACGTGGGGCACCTCGTGAACGATGCCGATGCGGGCGAAGACAAAATCGCCAAAAAGGCGAAATTAGAAAATCTTGAGCCGATGGAAGTGGTGCAATACTATCTCAACAGGTATCACAAGGCGATGGAAGCCCTCAACGTGCTGCCGCCAAGCATCGAACCGCACGCAAGCGGGCACATCATCGAGCAAATTCAGTTGGTCAAAGACATTCTCGACAAGGGTTTTGCCTACGAAAGCGCAGGCTCCGTCTATTTTGACGTGCCCAAATATAACAAACAGCACAACTACGGCGTGCTTTCGGGGCGAAACATCGAAGATATGCTCAACACAACGCGCGAATTGGACGGGCAAGACGAGAAGCACAACCCCGTCGATTTCGCGCTGTGGAAAAAAGCCTCGCCGGAGCACATCATGCGCTGGTCGTCGCCGTGGAGCGACGGCTTTCCGGGCTGGCATCTGGAATGTACGGCGATGAGCAAAAAATACCTCGGCGCGGAGTTCGACATCCACGGCGGCGGCATGGACTTGATTTTCCCGCACCACGAGTGCGAAATCGCCCAATCGGTAGCCTCCACCGGTCACGAGGGTGTCCGCTATTGGATGCACAACAATATGATAACGGTGAACGGACAAAAAATGGGCAAGTCGCTGGGCAATTTCATCAACCTCGCGCAATTTTTTGACGGCAAGCATCAACTCCTCAAGCAATCCTACACCCCGATGACCATCCGTTTCTTCATCCTGCAAGCCCACTACCGCAGCACGGTGGATTTCAGCAACGAGGCATTGCAGGCGGCAGAAAAAGGGCTGTCGCGCCTGCTGGAGGCATATAATCGCATTGATAGCCTCCCCCCGACCGCCGTTGCGGGCACCGACCCGCAATCGCCCGCCGACATTCAAAGCCTGTTTGCAAAGAGCGAGGAAGCAATGAACGACGACCTGAACACCCCCATCGTGATTTCTTACCTCTTTGAGGCTGCCCGCATCATCAATTCGGCAGCCGCCGGACA
>BNTT01000266.1 GCA_025996815.1 Bacteroidia bacterium | reverse complement strand
ATTTTCGCGAAGACCCGAACCACCCACTGGGACAAAATCTGGATTCTTATTTTCCACGACCTTTATTTGGAACCAAGAATCAAGCTACCCAGACGCGCTACTTGCAGGATGCTTCCTATCTACGCTTGAAAAATCTGCAAATAGGTTACACCCTTCCGCAATCTGTCAGCAGTAAATTAGCCATGAAAAATCTGCGTTTCTTTGTATCGGGAGAGAACTTGTTCACGCTTACAAAAATGTTTAAAAATTTCGATCCGGAAAGTGTAGATTACGAACAGGCGCGCTATCCGGGAAACGTTTATCCTTTATTGAAAGTGATATCTTGTGGGTTAAGTGTTAATTTCTAAAAAAAATAAAGTAATGGAAAATTTAAAAAATAAAGTAATGAAAAATTTAGCAAGTATTTATATCAAATTTACAATATGTATCCTTTGGGGAGGCATATTAGTGGGTTGTAATGATTTCCTTGATAGAGAACCGCTCTCACAGATCACGCCGGAATCTTACCTGAATGAAGAAAGCCAATTGGCTGCGTATGCTATTAATTTGTATCCTACCATATTTACAACACATGAAGTTGACCACTATGGTACTTTTGGATTAGACAAGCATACAGACAATATGGCTAATACGGCTTACGATAGCCGTTATATACCCGGTGAATGGAAGGTGCCTCAAACAGGTGGCGCCTGGTCGTTTACTGCGATATATAGTTGTAACTATTTTTTGGATAAAACTACAAGCGGTAACATATCAGGTAATGCAGATAATATAAAGCATTATATTGGTGAAGTCTATTTTCTCAGGGCTTTCGAATATTTTAAAAAGTTGCAGGAATTCGGTGATTTTCCTATTATCCGCAGCGTATTGCCTGACAAGAAAGAGCCATTGGTGGAAGCCAGCAAACGATTTCCTCGCAATGAAGTGGCGCGTTTTATCATTTCCGACCTCGACGCTGCCATTCTGTTAATGAGGCAGGTATCGCCTGACGGCAAAAAACAACGACTTTCGTCCGGTGTGGCTCAATTGATGAAATCACGTGTTGCTTTATACGAAGCTACCTGGTTGAAATATTTCAAAGGAACGGCTTTTGTTCCCAATGGTGCAGGATGGCCCGGTGCCGGCAAAGAGTATAATGCCGGTTATCAATATCCTGCCGGAAGCATTGACAATGAAATAGATTATTTTCTCACCCAAAGTATGGACGCCGCCCAAGTTGTGGCAGACAATTTTGCGCTGGTCGAAAACAACGGTATCTTGCAACAAAGCGAATCAGAGGGGACAAATCCTTACGTTGAAATGTTCTGTGCACTTGACATGTCCGGTTTCAGTGAAATATTGCTTTGGAAACAATATAGCAAAGGTTTAGGTATTACGCATAATGTTCCCATGCAGGCGCAATTTTCAAATTACGGTACCGGTCAGACACGCGGAATGGTCGAAAGTTTTCTGATGGAAAACGGATTACCCATTTATGCTGCCGGGTCAGGCTATGCAGGGGATGATTTTATTTCCGATGTAAGGAAAAATCGCGACGGCAGACTTTGGTTGTTTCTGAAGGAACCTGACCAAATCAATATCATCTATCCATCCGCCGAAAGCACTCATGCTACTCCCATAGAAGTGGTTCCTGCGATTACTCATGCCGACGCCGGTCGGCGTTATACTACAGGATATACTCTTCGTAAGGGAAACTCTGTTTATGGCAACCAGCTTGTCAATGGTCAATCATATACAGGATGTCCTCTATTTCGTTCAGTAGAAGCATATTTAAACTATATAGAAGCCAGTTACGAAAAAAATGGAACATTAGACGCCAAGGCAACAGGGTATTGGACAGCGATTCGCAATCGGGCAAAAACTGACGCCGATTTCAATAAAACCATTGCTGCAACCGATATGAACAAGGAAGCGCTTAATGACTGGGGTGCTTATTCTGCAGGGCAATTAATCAATTCAACCTTGTATAATATTCGTCGCGAACGTCGTTGCGAATTGATGGCAGATGGACTTCGTTATATGGATCTGAAAAGATGGCGTGCTATGGATCAGATGATTACAACGCCTTATCATATAGAAGGATTCAAACTGTGGGGACCAATGAAAGATTGGTATAATACCGAAAGCGATGGAAGTTCCATTCTAATATATGGTTTGGATAATGACAGAGCAAATGTTTCTGACCCTGCTCGCGGAATGTATTTGCGCCCTTATGAAATATCATCCAGGTCGTTGATTCTAAATGGATACACGTGGACGATGGCGCATTATCTGTCTCCCATTGCTATCCAAAATTTTCTGAATACAACGGAAAATAATGATATGTCGAAATCGCCGATATACCAGAATCCCGGCTGGCCGTTAGCGGCTAACCAAGGAGCAACGAATTAATAATTACAAGGATGGAGTGGAAAACTTGAGTTTTCCACTCCATATTAATTAAACAATTGAAAACACAAAAATAATTTATAAAACAAAAAGTGATGACAAAGCGTATTAGTATATTTTTCTTATTCGGCATTTTTGCCGCATTATCAGTATCAGCCCAGTATAAATTTGATAATGTAC
>BNTT01000265.1 GCA_025996815.1 Bacteroidia bacterium | reverse complement strand
ATAACAATCTGTATCTGTTTGAAACTGTCTGTAAAAATTGATTGAGTTCACTCCCATAAATTTTATCCTTTCTTCCATGCTACAAAGGTAGCAAATTATTGGGGCGACCTAAACGCCTATACCAATTGTTTTATTAAAATTTTACGGTGCAAAGGTAGAAATAATTTTTGATTTAGCAAAATATTTTGAAAAATTTATTCTTATTTTTGCAAATAATTTGCGTTTATTAGTGGCGAAATATCCAATTCCGATTAAGCCACCCTGCGCTGCACCACCCTGCACTGCGCTTCGCTTGTACAGGGTTATCAAAATTTAACGCCTTCCGGCGTAACAGATGAAACAAAATCACAGAATATGGCTGAAATTTGATGCGTTTGCCCTGACTTGGCTCCGCTCCTTGTCCCGCATGGGACAGCACTTTATTAACCGTAGACTTTAGTCTACGGGGGGTGACGGAGCCCCACACCCCAAAGTCCCGCATGGGACGACACATTGTTATTCAGCAAAACTGCACCCGTCTCAAGTGCCGTCCCATGCGGGACTATGGGCGAGGAAGTGGTGCCCCCCCCCGTAGACTGAAGTCTACGGTTAATAAAGTGCCGTCCCATGCGGGACTATGGGAGAGGAAGTGGTGTGCCCCCCGTAGACTGAAGTCTACGGTTAATAAAGTGCCGTCCCATGCGGGACTATGGGCGAGGAAGTGGTGCTCCCCCCGTAGACTGAAGTCTACGGTTAATAAAGTGCTGTCCCCTGCGGGACAAAGAACGACCGCCAAGGGCTTTGATTGCAGATATTTAGGAAATTTAAATATATTTGGGAAAGTTTAACTTTTTATGTATGTGATTGATTTGTAATAATTTAGATGGTTTTGTGCTTCATGATGGGGGATTTTTTTCAAGAAGTTATGCTTACCTTTGTTGCCAAATTAAATCAATGTGCAGATGAACAAACACATCTCATCAATAATCGTGGCTCTGCTGGCGTGCTGCTCGGCGGCGGCGCAATCATTTAGCGGCGGCAATGGCTCGGCTGCCAACCCTTTTCTCATCTCTTCCAGAGAAAATATGGAGGAGTTGGCTACGGCGGTCAACGGAGGGAATGGGTATTCCGGCAAATATTTTTTATTAACACGGGATTTAACAAGCGAAGATGATACGATTAGAACTGTGATTGGCAATTCTACAGTCAACGTTTTTCGAGGTACATTTGATGGTGGAGGGCATGAAGTGGCTGTAAATATAAATGTTACTTCTGTAACATCTGATACTTATCGGTATGGAGCATATTATGTTTGTGCCGGAGTATTTGGTTGTATTGCGGGCACTATCAAAAATTTAGGTGTAAGCGGCAGCGTTTCTGCTTCTAATCCTTCTGCCGTTTATGCTCATGCTGGCGGAATTGTTGCTTTCGTTGAATTAAATGCTTTGGGAAGTATATCTATGTGTTATAATGCAGCCAGCGTTTCTTCTTCTTCTACTGCCTATACTTTTTCTGGAGGAATTTGTAGTTATGTCCAAAGCGACAACTATCTCCAAAACAACATCTACAGTATATCTAATTGCTATAACATCGGTAACATCATTTCTTCTTCTGCTGGGGGGAGTGATAATGCTGGTGGAATTTATGGAGCTGGTTTCGCATCTATATCCAATTGCTATAATAAGGGTAGCATTTCTATGACTGGTGCTTGGAATGGTGCTGTCGGCGGGATTTATGGTCACAGTATCATAACCAACCTGACAGATTCTTTGCGCGTTTCAAATTGTTTTAATGTTGACAGTGTTGATTTTTCTACCGTTTTAAACAAGGATGTGGTTGCTCATTCTGGCGGAATATCCGGTAGAAACAACGGGGGAATCTTCTCTAATTGTTATAATTCCGGCAGTGTTTCTACTTCTGTATCGTTTCCAGGCAGTAGTGGTAGTGGTCTTAGGGGTTCTGGTTCTGGCGGAATTTTCGGTGGAGGAGCAGGAACTTACTCTGAATGCTATAATACCGGCGAAATTTCTGCTTCTTCCAGTTTTGCTTCTGGCTCTTTTAATTGCAATGATAGGGCGACTTTTTCCGGCGGGATTGGTGGTAGCCTCAACATCGGCGCTACTTATAGTGCTAACATTTCTAATTGCTACAATACAGGTAACGTTTCTTCTTATTCTTCTTATACTTATCCTTCTCCTTGTAATGGATTGATTAAAACCTCTTCCGGCGGAATTTGCGGAAACGTAGACCGCGGCCTCGACGGCGACATCTTTAATTGTTACAATACCGGCAGTATTGTTTCATCTGTCGACAATGCCATACCCAACTCTAAGCCCATATTTTCTTCCGGAGGCATTTGCGGGGATATTTCACAACTTCCTGGTGGACATGGACAGCGCATCTATAATTGTTACAATACTGCTGTTGCGTTAATATTTAACAAGAATTAATATTCAAATAAATTTAATTGTTCTTTGACATTTTGATTGCATTGACGTTGTTCGGTAAGCAACTCACGTATGGGCGTTTTGTCGAAAGCGGAAACACCCAGTATTTGCATTATTTCGTAAATCGAATAATTGCTTTTGAGTGCG
>BNTT01000264.1 GCA_025996815.1 Bacteroidia bacterium | reverse complement strand
GGTACAATAGAAGGGCTTTTATGGGGTCAATCTTTGATTTGACCATTAAAAGAATGGTCTTTCATGAGCCTATAAGATTGAAATATAATGCATTAACAAGGGCGACCTAAGCGCCTATACCAAAATAAATTCAGTATGAAAACAAAGAAATTCATTTCATTTTTTGGCTTGCTGCTCGCAATGGGCGCGACAAGCGCAGTGTTCAACTCTTGCAGCGACGACCCCGAGGTGGCAAACACTACTTTGTCGGTGGACAGAACGGCGATTTCGGCAACTGCCACCGAGGCAACTTATTCTCTTGCCGTAACAAGCAATAGTGAGTGGACAATTAGCAGTAATACCGGGTGGTGCACAATCAGCCCGCCTTCCGGCAAAGGCAATGGGACGGTTACGGTAAATGCGGCAGAAAATACTGCAACGAATAACCGTTCGGCGACTATCACCGTTACCGCGGGAACAATCACTAAGACGGTAACTGTTACGCAAGAGGCGGCAAACGCGACTTTGGCACTTGACAAAACGGCGATTTCGGCAACGCCCACCGCGGCAAGTTATCCCATTGCCGTAACAAGCAATGTTTCATGGACGGCTTCGGTTAGTTCGGATGCCGGCTGGTGCACAATCAGCACATCTTCCGGCACAAACAACGGTACGATTACGGTGAATGCCGCAGAAAGTACCACAACGAGTAGCCGTTGGGCAATTATCACCGTTACCGCCGGGGCGACAACACAGACGGTAATTGTTACGCAGGCGGCGGCAAACGCGACTTTCACACTTGACAAAACAAGTATTTTGGCAACGCCCACCGCGGCGAGTTATCCCATTGCCGTAACAAGCAATGTTTCATGGACGGCTTCGGTTGGTTCGGATGCCGACTGGTGCACGCTCAGCCCGGCTTCCGGCACAAACAACGGGACGATTACGGTGAATGCCGCAGAAAATACCACAACAAGTAGCCGTTGGGCAATTATCACCGTTACCGCCGGGGCGGCAACACAGACGGTAATTGTTACGCAGGCGGCGGCAAACACTACTTTTACGCTTGACAAAACGGCGATTTCGGCAACGCCCGCCGCGGCGAGTTATCCCATCGCCGTAACAAGCAATGTTTCATGGTTGGCTTCGGTTGGTTCGGATGCCGGCTGGTGCACAATAAACCCGACTTCCGGCACAAACAGCGGAGTAATTACGGTGAATGTCGCAGAAAATACCACAACGAGTAGCCGTTCGGCAATTATCACCGTTACTGTCGGAGCGGCAACACAGATGGTAATTGTTACGCAAGAGGCGGCAAACGCTACATTGACACTTGACAAAACGGCGATTTCGGCTCTGCCCGCCGCGGCGAATTATTCTATTGCCGTAACAAGCAATAGCGCGTGGACGGTTAGCAGTAGTGCCGGCTGGTGCACAATCAGCCCGCTTTTCGGCAACGGCAACGGGATAATTACGGTGAATGTCGCAGAAAATACCACAACGGATAGCCGTTCGGCGACTGTCACCGTTACTGACGGGACAGCAACGAAGACGGTAACTGTCACGCAAGCAGCAACAAACGCTACTTTAACACTTGACAAAACACGTATTGAGGCAACGCCCGCCGCGGCAACTTATCCCATTGCCGTAACAAGCAATGTTTCATGGACGGCCACGGTTAGTTCGGATGCCGACTGGTGCACGCTCAGCCCGTCTTCCGGCACAAACAACGGGGCGATTACGGTGAACGCCGCAGAAAATACCACAACGAGTAGCCGTTCGGCAATCATCACCGTTACCGCCGGAGCGACAACACAGACGGTAATTGTTACGCAGACGGCGACAAACACTACTTTTACGCTTGACAAAACGGCGATTTCGGCATCGTCCGCCGCGGCAAGTTATCCCATTGCCGTAACAAGCAATGTTCCATGGTTGGCTTCGGTTGGTTCGGATGCCGACTGGTGCACAATCAACCCGTCTTCCGGCACAAACAGCGGGGTAATTACGGTGAATATTGCAGAAAATACCTCAACGAGTAGCCGTTGGGCAATTATCACCGTTACTGTCGGGGCGGCAACACAGATGGTAATTGTTACGCAAGAAGCGGCAAACGCGACTTTGACACTTGACGAAACAAGTATTGCAGCAATTGCTGCCACGGCAACTTATCCCATTGTCGTAACAAGCAATAGTGAGTGGTCAGTTAGCAGTAATGCCGGATGGTGCACGCTCAGCCCGCTTTCCGGCATAGGCAATGGCACAATTACGGTGAGTGTGGCGGAAAATACCACAACGAGTAGCCGTTCGGCGACTATCACCGTTACTACAGGAGCGGTCACGAAGACGGTAACTGTCACGCAAGAGGCGGCAAACGCTACCTTGACGCTTGACAAAACGGCGATTTCGGCAACTGCCACCGCAGCGAATTATCCCATTGCCGTAACAAGCAATAGCACGTGGGCAGTTAGCAGTAATGCCGGCTGGTGCACAATCAGCCCGCTTTCCGGTACAAGCAATGGCACAATTACGGTGAGTGTGGCGGAAAATACCACAACGAGTAGCCGTTCGGCGACTATCACCGTTACTACAGGAGCGGTCACGAAGACGGTAACTGTCACGCAAGAGGCG
>BNTT01000263.1 GCA_025996815.1 Bacteroidia bacterium | reverse complement strand
GCCGTTCGGCGACTATCACCGTTACTACAGGGGCGGTCACGAAGACGGTAACTGTTACGCAGACGGCGGCAAACGCTACATTGACACTTGACAAAACGGCGATTTCAGCAACTGCCACCGCAGCGAATTATCCCATTGCCGTAACAAGCAATAGCACGTGGTCAGTTAGCAGTAATGCCGGATGGTGCACACTCAGCCCGCTTTCCGGTACAAGCAATGGCACAATTACGGTGAGTGTGGCGGGAAATACCACTGTGAGTAGCCGTTCGGCGACTATCACCGTTACTACAGGGGCGGTCACGAAGACGGTAACTGTTACGCAGACGGCGGCAAACGCTACATTGACACTTGACAAAACGGCAATTTCGGCAACTGCCACCGCGGCGAATTATCCCATTGCCGTAACGAGCAATAGTGCGTGGTCAGTTAGCAGTAATGCCGGATGGTGCACGCTCAGCCCGCTTTCCGGCACAGGCAATGGCACAATTACGGTGAGTGTGGCGGAAAATACCACTGTGAGTAGCCGTTCGGCGACTATCACCGTTACTACAGGGGCGGTCACGAAGACGGTAACTGTTACGCAGACGGCGGCAAACGCTACCTTGACGCTTGACAAAACGGCGATTTCAGCAACTGCCACCGCAGCGAATTATCCCATTGCCGTAACAAGCAATAGCACGTGGTCAGTTAGCAGTAATGCCGGATGGTGCACACTCAGCCCGCTTTCCGGCACAGGCAATGGCACAATTACGGTGAGTGTGGCGGAAAATACCACAACGAGTAGCCGTTCGGCGACTATCACCGTTACTGCGGGAACAATCACTAAGACGGTAACTGTTACGCAGGCAGCAGCTTCGGCGGCTCCTTTTGAGCAACCTGAAATGGTAACCGTGGCGGGAGGCATCACCACACTCAATGGCACAGAGGTAACCCTCAGCAGTTTCCAAATAGGGAAATACGAGGTTACACAAAAACAGTGGCAGGATGTTATGGGTAGCAACCCAAGTTATTTTAAGGGAGATAATTTGCCTGTGGAACAAGTCAGCCACGATGATGTACAGACCTTTTTAGCTGCACTAAACACAAAGACCGGCAAAAATTATCGTTTGCCGACAGAAGCGGAGTGGGAATATGCGGCTAAGGGTGGACAGAGTACGCACAACTATGATTATAGCGGCAGCAATACGCTTGACGATGTGGCGTGGTATAGGGACAATTGCGATCATAAGACTCATCCTGTAGGCACGAAAGCCCCCAATGAGTTAGGCATTTATGATATGAGCGGTAATGTATGGGAGTGGTGTAGTGATTGGTATGACGATACTATTTATCCATCAAGTGCAAACAACCCTACGGGTGCTACAACCGGTTCGTACCGCGTGCTTCGCGGCAGCGCTTGGAGCAGCGGTGCGACGGCGCCGAACTGCCGCGTGTCTCATCGCGGCGCCAACACGTCCGGCTACCGCGGCAGCCAGAATGGTTTCCGCTTGGTGCTTCCTTAGTTTATCACAAGGCATCTGTCTAACATAAATAATGATAAAAATGAAAAATGTAATTGTAAATTTCGTTGATTGGTATCTGAAAGAGAAAGATGCCAAAGGTGAGTCCCATTATTTCTCAACCCGAGAAGATGGCTTTGAACTGTTGTCTGAATGTGCTGCTGAATTTGCAAAGGCTTATGGCTATAATCCTTTTATAGACTATGCAGATATCAATCAATTGCAAGCTGATGTTTATAAGGAAAGTACATCCTTTCATAAATTCAGTGAATCAAGAAGTAGTCATGTGCCACGAGCATTGCTTGGTGAAAAAAACTATCTGCAATTTCTTGATGTGTTCAAGAAACAGAAAAGTAGCGAATTGCTCAAGCAACCATGTCAAAAGAAACAGTCGGATAAACTTTGTCATTATGACAAAGACGAACTTCGGAAAAACTTCTTTTTTCGTCTGATTACGCAAGATAGATACTATGAATTTTTATATTTTCCTATCAGCGTTTTAAAGAAACTATTTTACAGAGATGAAAACGACCGAAAATTCTTTGACAAGTGGATTGATGCTCAAATTGATAAGATAGTGCTTCATACAAGTGAAAGCACCACTATACCATTCAAAAATCTAAACACATTGGATATTAGCAGGGATGGAACGGTTGTAATCAATGATAAATTCAAATTGCACACGGTGGTTGCAAATACAGATAGCAAGGAGGAAATCTGCACCTATACGCTCCAAAATATTGTGATAGACCATGTTGAGCCATTTTACAACGTTTTATTTGAATTGAAAGAAAAACTCCCTACATTGCAGAAAGTTCATAATGCCTTGGAGAACCTCAATGATGGCAGAATATCAAGCAGCGAGGATTTGAAAAAAGCAGGAAACGACATGGTTAGCGATGTGGAATTATTTAATGCACAAGAATTGGCTGCGTTGAAAAAAGAGTTGGATTTGATTTCCGGTAAAATTCAATTGCAACTGATGGAGCGGTATCAAAATTTGTATAAAAAAAGAAAATTTTAAAATAATAATATTTACATTAAAAAAAGAGGTTCTACTGGGAATTGTGTGGAAAGTAGTAATTTTGCGGCATGGAAAAATATACGGGAAGTCAGATATTAGAGAAGATACTTTTGCCTGTGAATACAGAATGGGAAGTATCGGGAGTTGTCACCGA
>BNTT01000262.1 GCA_025996815.1 Bacteroidia bacterium | reverse complement strand
CGTTGGCACTGATTTCCAACGGCACCTCCTGCCCATCCACCACCACCTTGTAATTGCCCATCGGGAGCGATTTCAACGCTGCCGGCGGCAATTCCACCACATAATCCACAATTTCCTTATCGGAAAGATTTTTGATTTTAAGCGAAAGAGCCTGTGCCTGTGCGCTCAAACCAAAGAATAACAAACCAATTGAAACAAAGATTTTTTTCATAAATACATTTTTTATTATAATTTTTAATGGCACAAAAGTACAAAAAAAAATAACATCTGCACGGGTATGTGTCTCATTTATGCAAGTTAAAAATATCATTCAGAATGATAGGAATAAAAAGTTTTTCCACAAATGATGACATGGTCCATCAGCCTGACACCAACCGTTTGAAGTGCATTATGGAGTTTTTCCGTGAGCGCATCGTCCAGTGCGCTGGGGGCAGCGATGCCTGAGGGGTGATTATGGCAGGCAACAACTTGGCTTGCCGAGCGCAAAAGTGCCTCCCGACAGATAATCTGAATATCAACAGTGGTGGATGCGCCGCCGCCCTGACTAATTTTCAGGCGGTCGATAATGCCATAAGTGCTGTTGAGAAAAATCACCCAAAATTCCTCATAATCCAAGTCCTGCATCATCGGCAAGAAGTAGTTATAGGTATCTTTTCCGGTGAAGATTTTCCCCCGCATGACCACTTCCTGGGCTTGTCGACGCTTGTCGAGGGCAAGTGCCGCCACGATAGTGACGGCTTTGGTGTCGCCCACGCCCTTGAAATTGTGCACCAACTGCTTCACCGACAGTCTGCTCAACCGATTCCAGTCGTAATTGACCGACCTCAGAATGCGCTGTGCGAGTTGCACAACAGTTTCCCCGCGGCTTCCCGACCGCAAAAGGATGGCAAGCAATTCGGCATCACTGAGGGCATCCACGCCTTTCAGGAGCAGTTTTTCTCGCGGCATGTTGTCATCCTGTGAGGCATCTTGCCACTCATTTGCCGGAGCATCTTCTAAATGATTATCATTGAAAGCGGCATTGAACGTGTCTAATTCTTCCTGTGTACTCATCGTTTTGTAATAAAATCGTTTTGTTAAAACTAAATCATAGCAAATAATTTGCAAAGGTACAACAATTTTTCTGAATTATCAATTAAACTTGCTACTTCCCAAAAGTTGCATTTAATTGGTTGAATTTACGTGTTGAAGGCGCGCGATGCGCTTAGTTTTCCAACTGAAAAGATTTGTGCCCGATGCGGTTGCCGTCGGCGAAAACATCGACGCGATAGGTGCCCGGGAGGAGCGTTTCTTCGATTTCCCAATAGATGCTGAGGGGGGTTTCTTCGCCCGTGTATTCGATGGGGCGCTTGGCAGAGTAGGCGATGTTTTTGTTTTCAAACGGGAACACATTGTTCGGATTTTTGACCAAAACATCGTCGTCGGGCTTCAGAATGCGGATGTAAATGTCTTTTTCGCCCGTCGGGGCTGTGATGTTTTTGTTGATGGTGAAATTCACTTCCAATTTTTCCATCTTTTTGAGTTTGTTGGTCGCCTTGTTTTTCTTGTCCAGACCGCGCACGTTGAGGTTGCTCGCGTCTAATTTGGCGGCTATTTGCACGGTTTCCGTCAGTTTTTCTTTCTCGGTCGATAGTTGCGAAACGGTTTGCGTAGCCTGCCTGTAGCGTCCGCTGATGACTTCGTTTTCTTGCATCAAATGCTTGTTGAGCCTGTCCAGTGAGTCGATTTGTGCCACATAACTTCGCATAATCGTGCGCAAAGTTTCCAGTTCTTTCTTCAATGCGAGGATTTTTCTTGCGTCCGCCGCCTTGGTTTTTCGGAGTTCTTCCTGAATTTCCTGCACTTTCAACTGCTCGCTTTCCAACTGCGCAATCAGCGAATCGTTGCGAAGCGTGATTTTGACACCGTCGTATTGCGTGTTGAGGTTGTCAAACTGCTCTGTCAGAGCCTCTTTCGTCAAATCTGCCATTTCCTGACTTTCTTCCCGCAACCGGAGAATATAACGCCCGACGCCCGCGAAAATCACTAAAAGAATCAGCGCAAGCACCACAATAATCACAATCCAAATAGCCTGTCTCTTCATTTTTCACAAATATTTTGAAATCAACCGCAAAGGTACGATTTTTTTTTCATACCTTTGCAGCCAAATAAACAAATATTTTAAATGATTGAACGTGCCATTATTTTAGACAATGCCGACCCTGCCATTTTTTGGGGAGTGAATAACTCTAATTTGCAGTTAATCAAGTCGTTATACCCCAAACTGAGGATAGTGGCTCGAGGCAGTGCGATGAAAATTATCGGCGACGAATTGGAATTAGCCGCTTTTGAGGAAAAAATCAAGGATATGGAAGCCCACTGCCGCGAATATAATTTGCTGACGGAGGAGGTTATCGTGAAAATCGCCAAGGGACACGCGGGCGCAGAGCCTGTGAAACACGACAATCTGATTATTTTCGGGATGAACGGCAAGCCGATTGTTGCCCGCACAGCCAACCAGCAGCGCATTGTGGAGGCATACAACACCAACGACCTGATTTTTGCCATCGGACCGGCAGGCTCGGGAAAAACCTACACGGCTATTGCGTTGGCAGTGAGGGCGTTGAAGAACAAGGAAGTCAAAAAAATCATCCTCAGCCGCCCCGCGGTGGAAGCCGGCGAAAAACTTGGCTTTCTGCCCGGCGATATGAAGGAAAAAATCGACCCCTACCTGCAACCCCTCTACGATGCGCTGGAAGATATGATTCCGGCTACCAAAC
>BNTT01000261.1 GCA_025996815.1 Bacteroidia bacterium | reverse complement strand
GGAAGCAGAATACATCTGCGTAGGCTCGCCCACACTAAACAAAAACCCCATGCCAACAGTAGCCGCCTTCCTCACCTATTTGCAAGGATTGTCCACAAAAACCAAGAAAGGGATTTTGTTCGGCTCCTACGGCTGGGCAGCGCAAAACATCAAAGCGATGGAACGCTATTTTGAAGAATCGGGGATTGAACTCGTCGACAAATACGGTGTAAATTTCATTCCTGACAAACAGGCATTGCAAGCGATAACGGAAAGCGTGAGCAGAAAAATAACAGAAAATATAAACAAAGAATTATGGCAGAAAACAAAGTAATATTAGGTGACAATCTAACAATAATGCGCGACTCTGACCCTGAAACTCATTGGGGAAAATTAAGAAGATAAAATTATGAAGAATAGTAAGCACATAAACAAACTTATTCTTGGCGACAACCTTGATGTTTTAAAAACTCTTCCGGACGAATCTGTGGATTTGATTTACCTCGACCCGCCTTTTTTAAGCAACCGCAACTACGAGGTCATTTGGGGCGATGAGGGTGAAGTGCGCAGTTTTGAAGACCGCTGGAGTGGCGGAATGCAACAATATATCGCATGGCTCAACATGCGTGTTGTGGAGCTGTATCGCATCCTCAAACAAACAGGGAGCATGTTTTTGCATTGCGATATAAGTGCCAATTCATATATTCGGTGTGATATATTAGATAAACTTTTTGAAGGAGATAATTTGTTAAGAGGGGAAATTATCTGGTGTCGGGCAAATTCCCATAATGATGCTAAAAACAAACTTGCAACATTGAGCGATACAATATGGTATTATTCAAAGTCAAACACATGTTGTTATAATCCAATTCTCACGGAACTGAGTGAAAAGTATATCAATGATTTTTACAGATATGACGATAAGGATGGAAAGGGACTATACCAATTGGATAATATAGCAAGTCCAAACCCAAGACCAAATCTCATGTATGAATATAAAGGATATAGCTATCCATCAAAGGGTTGGAGATTTTCTAAGGAAAAAATGGAGGAATTAGACGAAAACGGGCTTTTATATTTTCCCGCAGATAAAAAAGATAGAATCAGGAAAAAGCGGTATTTAAGTGAAACTAACGGAACTTTAATGGGGAATGTTTGGACGGATATTCAAAATGTTCAAGGTAGTTCAAAAGAGCACATTGGCTATCCCACTCAAAAGCCGGAAGAACTATTGCAACGTATCATCGAAATGGCAAGCAATGAGGGCGATGTCGTCCTCGACCCCTTCGTTGGCGGTGGCACAACCATTGCCGTTGCCGACAAGATGAACCGCAAATGGATTGGTATTGACCAGTCGGTGATGGCGATAAAAGTGTCTGACCAGCGATTGAAAAAACAGGCGGGGATGTTTTCGCAGCCTTACGACTTGGTTTTGCGAAAATATGATTACGATTTGTTGCGACACAAGGATGCCTTTGAATTTGAAAGTTGGATTATAACGCAATTTGGCGGCAAGCCCAATGCCAAACAGCGTAGCGACAGGGGTATTGATGGAAAGGCTGCTGATGGCGCGCCCATTCAGGTGAAACGTTCCGACAATATCGGCGTGAATGTGGTTAAAAACTTTTGGGCATCGTTGCAACAATTTGACCAAAAACTGTTTGATAAAAATGTGGCTGAAAGCAAAACGGCGGGTTATATCATAGCCTTTTCATTTGGAAAAGGGGCGGTAGAAGAAGTGGCGCGTTTGAGAAATAAAAACAAAATTATTATTGAATTGAAACGTGTCGATGAAATTGTAGATTATGGCAAAAAGCCGTCTGTATCGCTATCAAAAAGCATTATCAATGAAAACGAATATATGTTTATTGCCGAAGCAGAAAGTGAAATCGGCATTGAATTTTATTCGTGGGATTTTAATCACGATGACGAAATCGGTTTCAGAGCCGACAAAATTTTAGACAAAGACGGCAAACAAATCCGAAAATTCCCCGAAGGAGAGCATCAAATAGCAGTGGAAGCCACCGACACTCAGGGATTAAGCGGAACAGACAAAGTGAAAATCAAGGTCAAAAAGTAGAAAATAAAATAAATGAGATATGAACAGCGATTTTAAACCTAAAATAGTGGCATTTGTCTGCAACTGGTGCACTTATGCCGGCGCAGACCTCACGGGGACGAGCCGCATCAAGTATTCGTCCGATGTGAAAATTATTCGCTTTCCGTGCACGGGGCGCATTGATTTTATGCTGCTGCTCAAGACTTTATCGAGCGGTGCCGATGGCATTATCGTGTCGGGATGCCACCCCAACGACTGTCATTACACGTCCGGCAATTTTCACGCGCGCCGGCGGTGGATTACGTTCCGCACCATCCTCGATTTTATGGGAATTGACATCAGCCGCATCACTTTCACTTGGGTGTCGGCTGCCGAAGGGGCTAAATGGGCAGACGTGGTGAATGCTACTGCCGAGAAAATCAAGGAGTTAGGTCCTTATGTAAACTATCAGGAAGCGATTAACGAAACTTGGGAGGACGAAAAATGGGAAAGTTGAATGAAATAGCCGCGAAACTCCTCCAACAGGGCGAGGTGGAAGTCGTCATCGGCTACGGAGACGGCTCTAACGGCAGGGTGCGCCCTCTTTTTGCCCGCAACGCAGACGATGCCGGCAAGTTGATTTTTGACGACCGCTGCACGCACAATTTAGCCGTCTATCTCTACAAAAAAGAGACGGCGAAGAAAGGCAAACAGGCGATTGTCGCCAATATACACACCCTGCGGGGCATTATCTGTCT
>BNTT01000260.1 GCA_025996815.1 Bacteroidia bacterium | reverse complement strand
CGCTTTCGACAAAACGCCCATACGTGAGTTGCTTACCGAACAACGTCAATGCAATCAAAATGTCAAAGAACAACTAAATTTATTTGAATGTTAATTCTTGTTAAATATTAACGCAACAGCAGTAATTTGCACTTACAAATTATTAAATCGTTGCCGGATTTTCTCTTTCACTATCGGGATGTATTTATCCATAATTGGGTCATTTTTGATTTCGTTGTAGTCATCCTCAATAAATTGGAAGTTGTCATACACTCCGCTTCCGTCAGCCGTTCCCCTATTCATTTTAATGTGATATTCTTCTATGGATTTACAAAAATAATGATTTATTCGTATTGCATCATACAATGGATTTCTACACCCAAAACCTACTCCTTCTTCCTTGTGACTGTCGACGCTTTTCCCGTCATAATGTTGTGCGTGATGAGGCGTTACATAATGAAACACTGAACGCGGATTAATAATTGTTTTAAAACACTTATTGTCATCAAAATCAAACTTTGAATGGGCTTTAAAACGTTCCATAACCAATCCCGGCTCTTTTTTCTGATGCCCACCTGAGCCATATATGAGCCAATCGATTTCAACTCCGGCAACACCCTCAAAATCGTGCAGCCAAGTGGATACATTACTTGCAGATACCGGTACAATAAATTCGTCCAAATCAATAACTGCGACCCAATAAGATGTGTATTTCAATCGTTCTACTGCGTCATCGTATGCCGGAATTTGTTTTTTTCGTCCCGGATAGAATGTATAGCCAACAATGCCCTCATTTATATAGGGTTCAAGAATTTCCTTTAGATTATCGGTAGATTCATTGTCATAAATATAGAATTTTTCTACACCGACAAGCAAATGATACTCAATCCATTCCGCAATATACGGTGCTTCATTTTTAACGATTGCAACAATGGATAAATAGTGTGTAAAATCGGACGGTTTCAACTTTTTATCGCGCTTATATCGTCCGTATTGTATGTTTTTAAGCACTATCATAACTAAAAAATATTGCAATTTTTTCGGAATATATTTGCTATAAAGAATGACTCTACAACATTTTCTAATTGCGTAACCAAGAGAAACCTTTTTTAGTGTTTTCATACGTTTTTATAATTTTGCGCCTCCCTGTCCCCTCCGTTCAGCATTATTCGTAAATTATTTAAAATAAAAAAGCGCAGGAACTGTTAAATGTCGTTATCTGTCTAAGAGGTATCACCAAACACCTGTGGGAACAAATAAACAACAGAACCTGCGTCTTATTTGTACATGAAATTTATATACAAATAGAACGCAAGCGTTTGCTGTCTACCACTTTGTCCCACATTGAAAATTGGTGATTTTCTTAGACAAGTAAGTATGTTAAAACGCTTTCGTTTTTCAAAATTTAGACCTTTCGAGGGAGTTTCCAACGCTTTGGGCTTTCAGAAATTGCCACAAAGGTACAAAAAAATTACGAATTATGAGTCAAAAGTCATAAATTATAATGACTATCCGCAATCATACCACTACTAAATAGCATCATACAAGTAATTTGTGGCTTTGTCCTGCAAGGACAGCACTTTATTAACCGTAGACTTTAGTCTACGGTATAAAAATGCTAAGATTCCATTAGTCCCGCATGGGACGGCACTTGAGATGGGTGCAATTTTGCTGAATAACAATGTGTCGTCCCATGCGGGACTTTGGGGTGTGGGCTCCGTCACTCCCGTAGACTGAAGTCTACGGTTAATAAAGTGCTGTCCCTGCGGGACAAGGAGCGAGAGCCAAGTGGTATGATTGCGGATAGTCATAATAATTTATTTATATTCACAACAATGTCCTAATTTCGGCACCTTTTGATGAAAATGTATAAAAAGAGCGCGATGGCTGCCGACCATGCTGCCATTTCCCACGCAGAGATGAAAATGCCGTTGATGTTGTGAAAGGAATAGGTGTCTAAGGCGCGTGTGACGGCTATGAATGCGTCCAAACACCAATTTAGCGGCAGGACGACCGGCGGGAAATTGCCGACCAGGGCGACCATCAGGAGCGTGGCGGGAATCAACCCTATCAAAACGCTCGACAGGGGCAGCAGGAGGATGTTTGTTGCCAAAAATAGCACCGGAAATTGGTGAAAATAGTACACCGTGAGCGGCAAAACGCCAATTTGTGCCGCAACGGACACGCAGCAGAGTTCCCAAACGTAGCGCAGCAACGGATTTTGCGATTGATACAACTTCACGAAATGCGGATTGACGACCACGATGCTTATCACCGCCAGAAAACTCAACTGAAAACCCACGTCGAACAGATAAAACGGTTCGTAGAGCAGCATCAGAAATGCCGCCGCCGCCACCGTGTTCAGCGTCAGCGACCGAAACGAAAAGGCATCGCCCACCGCCCACAGGCTCATCATCAGGGCGGCGCGGAACACCGACGGCGAAAAGCCCGTCATAAACGCAAAACCCCAAATCAGCGGCAGCATCAAGCCGTGTCTCAGGATTTTTGCCCGCCGCGAATTGCCCCAAAAAGTCAGCAAATAGTATAGCATCCCAAACAAAATCGTGAAATGCGTGCCGCTAATCGCCAGAATATGCGCCGCCCCGATGTTGGCAAATGACTGCTTCAAATCGGCATCCAAGTCGCTGCGGTCGCCAAACATCATCGCCGCTGCAATGCCGTCGGAGGCGGGGTTGCTGTTGCCGCTTATCAAACGTTTTGCGCCGGTGAAGCCTATTTTGGGCGTGTGTCTGGGGCATCAAGCCATTGCAGAGGCGTTTGGCGGGCAACTCATCAATTTGGAAGATG